>CAYVJT010000072.1:7067-16789 GCA_964451855.1 uncultured Actinomycetota bacterium | reverse complement strand
GTGCCGACCTCGATGATGCGATCCTGGGGCCTGTAGACGGTCCGGATCGTGCGGTTGTCGTTGCCGCCGTCGATGAGGTCGACCGTGCGGGTCACCTGGACGGTGAAGCCTCCCGCGCCGGACTGGATGACGTTCTCGACGTCCTCGCAGAGCTCGTCGGTCGGGCGGCGCTCCTCTTCGTACTCGGTCCGGTTCGTGGGGCTGCCGTGCGTGGCGCTGACGGTCTCCGCGATGGGTTGCCCGTAGAGCGAGACGGTGATGGAGCTCGGCGTGTGGGTCGTCTTGACGATGATGGCGCCCGGCGTGGTGTTGGTGAACCTCACGTCGAGGACCGGGTAGTTCAGCGTCGCCTCACGCCCCATCGGGTAGCGCGAGATGTACCAGCTGTGCGCCTTCCACTGGTCGAGCTGGACGCCGGCGAAGAACGCGGCGTTGAAGGTGGTCGTGCCGAACTGGGAGGTCCCGCCCCCGCACACGTCGACCAGCTCCCCGCGGAGGATCATGCCGTCCTCGCGGTAGCCCTTCGCGCAGCTGCGGACCCCCGAGATCTCGTTGATCGAGAACTGCTCGCCGGGGAGGACGACCGCGCCGTCGATCGTGTCGGCGAGGAGCTGGATGTTGTGGACCCGGTTGGCGCCGGCGGGATGGTAGGTGGTGAAGGTGCCGATCAGGTGCGACGGCTTGAGCTGGTTGGCACGCTGGGTCGGGAAGTCCGCTTCGATCGTCTCGAGCCGGAGCTCGCCCCCGCGGTTGCCGGCGCGGAGCAGCTCGGTGATCTGCTCCGTGGCCAGCTCCGGGTCGAACCGGGTGCCGGTCTGGCCGGGTTCCACCTCGACGTTGGCTGGCACCGGTGAGAAGGAGGCGCTGCCCTGCGCGTCGAAGGTGCGCGGTGGTGTGCGGTTCGCGATGTAGCTGGCGTCGCGAGGTTCGCGCGAGAAACGCTCGAGGTCCTCGCCCTCCAGGGCCTCGATCAGCGCATCCGTGCTGACCATCAGATCGACCGTCGAGCCGTCACCGAGGTTGCGCTCGGTCACCTCGATGATCGTCGCGATCTGCTCCGGCTCGAGGATGAGGTCCTCGTCGTTGGCCTGCAGCTCGAGGGGCCCGGCGACGGCACGTTCCACCTGCGCGGCCGTGGCGCGCAGATCGTCGTCGGAGACGCGCTGCGGCTCGGTGTCCACCGGGAGCTCGAGCTCCTCCTCGACCGGCTCGTGGAGGGCGGCGACGAGCGTGTCGATGGTCTCGGAGACACGGACCTCGGCACTGCCGTGCGGCAGCGAGACGTCGACCTCGAGGGTGTCTGGATCGACCGTGACCGAGCCGGGGGACACCTCACGGTCCACGGTGCTGGCGACCTCGCGGACCCACTCCGCCGCGGCGTCGTGGTCGTAGCTGTCGATGAGCTCGAACCCGCTCGGGGTGTTGAAGGACCGCAACCGCTCAGCGATGTCACCAGGGAAGCCGGTCCGGCCACGCGCCATGGCCGCCTCGACCGTCGCGTCCACGTCGACCCCGTAGCCGACGTCGACGGGCACGACCGAGAAGCGCTCGTCCTCGAAGGTGAAGACGACGGGGTCCTCACGCCGGGTCTCCACCAGGGGGCTGACCGCAGCTGCGGCCTCCTCGGCGGTCATGCGCGACACGTCCACGCCGGAGACCGAGGTGTTGGGCAGCACCTTCCCGGCCTGCACCCCCCACAACAGCCCGAGGAGCACGACAGCGAGGGCCACGAGGCCTCCGAGCCCGTAGCCCGTCAGGGTCAGGGCGCGACGACGCGTCATAACGTGGTCATGGGTGGAGCTCGACCCCCGGGCGTGGACATGCCAGCGAAGCGGTCAGGATACCAAGGGCGGCACCGGCAGCCGTTCAGGTGAAGGCGGGTCGCCGCGGTGGTAGCGTCTCGCGTCCGTCGGGGGCCGGGTCAGCGTTGGGCCGGGGTCGGATGCGCGGGCGGTCCCCGCGTCGAGGAGGTGCCACCACCGTGACGCTCGCTGGACCACCACGCACGTCGGGTGTGCGCCGAGGTGGCCGGCGAACCGAGCGCGGTGCCCGCGTGGTGCGACCGGCGCGGTGGCTCGGCCTGCTCACGGCGGCGGTGCTCGTCGGGCTCGGCGGGGCGAGTGCCGTCGACCCAGCCGTCGCCGACACCCCCGAGGAACGAGCGCTGTCCGAGGCCAAGGCCAAGCTCGCCGAGGTGCGCTCGGAGATCGAGGAGGCCGAACGGGTCGCCGACGACGCCTCTGACGCCCTCGCCGACGCGGACGCGACGCTGAGGGAGATGGAGCAGGTCGTCAACGACACGACCGAGGCCGTCGAGCGCCAGCGAGCGGTCACCCAGCGCGCGCAGGACCGGTTGGGACGGGTGGAGGACGAGCGCGATGAACTGATCCTGGCCTTCAACCAGCGGGCGGTGCGGGCGTTCAAGCTGGGTCCCACGAGCTCCCTCGACATCCTGCTCGGGGGTGAGGACGCGAGCGATGCGGTCGACCGCTCCACCTACCTCCGAACGGTGCTCGACGGCGACCAGGTCGACCTCGAGGCGATCGACGCCGCCGAGATCGCGGTCGAGGCCGAGCGCGCCCGTGCCGAGGCGGAGGAGGACCGGCTCGTCGCCCTGCTGGGGGAGCGCGAGGAGGTCCTCGCCGAGGTGGAGGAGCTCCGGGAGATGCGCGCGCTCGAGGCGGCGGACGCGCGAGAGCGGGTGCAGGTGCTCGCGGAACAGCAGGACGACCTCGAAGCGGAGCAGGAGCGCATCGAGGAGCTGATCCGCGAGCGGGAGGCCGAGGAGCGCCGTCGGGCCGCGGCACGACGCGAGGCCGAGCGGCAGGCGGAGCAGCAGCGTCAGGCGGAGGTGGCCGAGAGACAGCGGCAGCCGACCTCGTCGGCGGGCTACTCGTGGCCGCTGTGCGCCCCCGTGACCTCGGAGTACGGGCCGCGCTGGGGCCGCATGCACCGCGGTATCGACCTCGGCGCGCCGACCGGGACCCCCATCGGCGCGGCCCGTGCCGGGCGGGTCATCTTCGCCGGTTGGCAGGGCGGATACGGGCGCCTCACCCTGATCCGCCACGATGACGGCGTCGTGACGGCGTACGCCCACATGAGCAGCTTCTCGGTCGGGGAGGGGCGGCGGGTCGAACGTGGACAGCGCATCGGGGCGGTCGGGTCGACCGGCAACTCCACCGGGCCGCACCTGCACCTCGAGTTCCGGGTCGGCGGACAGGCGCAGAACCCCCGGCAGTACCTGTCGGGATCGCCGTGCTGACCTGCGGCGTGCCGCTCGCGCACGATCGGGCGGTGGCACGGGAGGACCGAAGGCGTACGCTGGGGCGGTCATGGACGCCGACCACGATCGCTTCGCCACCCTCGCGGTCGGTCACGTCCTGGGCGGGTTGACGGGGTCGGACGCGCGACGGTTCGAGTCGCACCTGCGAGGGTGCGTCGACTGCAGGACGCGGGTCGCGGAGCTGCGCGACATCGCCGACGAGCTCGAGGCGGCCGAGGCGGACGAGCGGTCTCGCGTTCCGGTTCGCACGGACGTGGAGCGCCATGCGTCCGACGACGAGGTGGAGGTCACACCGACCCGGAGCCTGACCGTCGGCCACGTCACGGTGGCGGTCGTCGTGGTCCTGCTGATCGCGGTCGGCGTGCTGTTCTGGAACCTGCACCTGCGGACGAGCGTCGCCGGCTACGACCAGCTGCTGTCGGCGCAGTCCGAAGCCCTGACCGTGCTGGCGAGCGGGACGTCGCTGCCGACCGACCTCGCTGACGACGTGACGGGCGTCGTAGCGACCGACGGGGAGCGCATCGCCTTCACCCTCGCCGGGTTGGACGTCGCTGACGACGAGGTGGTCGTCGCGTGGACGGTCGACGCGGAGGGCGAGACGACCGAGCAGACCCGAGCGCCCGGCGCGCTGCTCCGCCAGGGTGCCTTCGCCGCGGTGGTCGACCGTGACGGCGTCATCGAGGTGCTCGTCACCTTGGAGGCGGGCCCGCCGGGTGAGGTGCCGGAGGGCGAGACCCTGGCCCGGAGCCAGCTGTGACCTGCACGATCCGCGGGGTGACGGTCGGGGGTGACGCGATCAGCGCTCGTCCCTACTGTTCGTCCTTGGGGATCCCGACGTCGGGCCGGTCCTCCGGGTCAGCGTCGAAGTAGTCCAGGCGGTCGAGGGGCATCACCACGGCCGACAGGACGTTCATCAGGTGCGCGACGATCCGCTTGAGGTAGCGGTAGGTGAGCGCGTAGGCCACGGCGTAGGGTTCGCCGATCCGGCCGGTCACCAGGTCGGAGACGCGTGCGTCGAAGTCGTCCTGGAGCGCGTCACCCTCGCGGAACAGCTCACGGGCCCGGGCGCCTTCTCGATCGTGGAAGACCTCCGCGACCTCGCTGACCATGCTCGAGATCCTCGTCCGGAGTTCGAGCATCTCCTCCATCAGTTCCCCGCCGTCGAGGACGACCCCGTCGGCGGCGATGTCGTAGAGGTTCTTGGCGTAGTCGCCGATCCGTTCGACGTCCTTGACGATCGACATGTAGACGAGGATCTCCGGGGTGTCGAAGCCCCCGCGCACGCTCGCGTGGATGACCAGTTCACGGCGGATCTCGCGTTCCGCTGCGTTGACCCGCTCGTCGGTCGTGCGGATGTCCTCGCCAACCGTCTGCGGGTTCGCGCCGCCGATGAGCGCGGACATCGCCAGGTCGAACGCGTGCCGGTCGTCGATGAACATCCGCTGGAAGCTCGCTTCGATGCGTTCGAGGCGAGCGCCGTCGTCGCGACGCGAGAGGCCAAGGATCATCGGGTGCCTATCAGTCGAGGAGCACGATACCGAGGGTGGGAAGCAGGAGGAACAGGCCGAGCACGTAGCCGGCGACGACGGTGCGGTGGGCGACCGCCTGGCCCGCGAGCCACTCGGCCGCTCGTACCGGAAGCAGGCGGATCCGGGGTACGGGGTAGAGCAGGGCCAGGGCGGTGAGGTTGAACAGCGTGTGGACCAGGGCGATCGTCAGTCCCTCCGGCCGCAGCACGGCCAGCGACGCCAGCAGCGCGGTGATGGTGGTCCCCACGTTCGCGCCGAGGGTGATCGGGTAGGCGTTGGGCAGGGTCAGGATGCCCGCGGCGACGAGCGGGACCAGGATCGAGGTGGTGATCGTCGACGACTGCACGGCGAAGGTGACGGCGATACCGACGAGGATGCCGATCGCACCGCCACCGCGACCGACGATGCTGTTCATGGTCCGTTCGACGGTGCCGGCGATGAGCAGGCGCATGTTGCGGGTGATGAACCCGAGTGCGACGAAGATCAGGCCGAGGCCGACGCCCAGCAGCAGGACCCCGGCGAACGCGCCGAGGATCTCGGGCTTCAGGACGGTCTCGAGGTGCTCGACCGGGTACTTGACGGCGGCGCGGATGGGACTGGCGGTCGGAGCGGCGTCGATGTCGGTGTCGCGCAGTACGCCGGTCAAGGCGATGGCGGCCTGAGAGATCCACCCCGTGATCAGCTCCAACGGCAGCAGGATCGCCACCGCGACGACGTTGAACATGTCGTGCATGGTCGCTCCGGCGAACCCGCGGCGGAACTCCTCGGAGCGGCGGATGTTGCCGAGTGCGGCCAGGGTGTTGGTGACCGTGGTGCCGATGTTGGCGCCCATGATCATCGGGACGGCCTCGGGCACCCCGAGGGTGCCGGCACCGACCAGCCCGACGATGGTCGCGGTCGAGACCGAGGAGGACTGGACGAGCACCGTCGCGAGGATCCCGGCGCTCAGACCCGACAACGGGTGGGCGACCTGGGCCAGCAGGCCCTCCTGGAACCCGGCACCGAGTGCCGCGATGCCGGACTCGAGGGTCGCGACCCCGACGAGGAAGAGGTAGAGCAGCGCGAGGACCAGGATCGCGCGCAACGGGGTTGGCAGGTCGCGCCGCCGGGCGCGCCCGGTCCAGGCCTCGTAGCTCAGTGGGGTCCCTCACGGAGTGGAGGAGCGGCGGGAGTGGAGCGGGAAGGCAAGCTTCGCAGGTCGGTGCCACGACCTGCAAGCAGGCGACGCCGTCGGCACGCACGCTGCGGTGCGAACGAGAGGCGGCGCGGCCGATGGCCGCGCCGCCTGTCGTGCTGGATGGAACCTCTGGCACCGCTCCCGGACCCCATCGCACACGCCTCGAGCGTGCACGGCGAGGGGACCAGGTCGTCGGGCGGGACGAGTCCCCGACCGATGAGAGGACGGTGCCCGGCGGGTATTCGCTGGAGCGATCCAGCGACGGCCTCCTAGCGGCCGAGCACCTCCAGGGTCCCGCTTCTATGACTGCTGTCCAACGGACCACCTCCTTTCTCCTGGTCCGGGCACTGTGCCACACGAACCCGGTGCGTGCACGCATGCAGCTCGTCGCGCCTGCTCGCCAAGGGGCTCGTTCGCTGGTTGGCCGGCACGTCCCCGCCCGGGTATCGTGCGCCTGCTCTCGGGCACGTAGCTCAGTGGGAGAGCGCTGCCTTCACACGGCAGAGGTCAGAGGTTCGATACCTCTCGTGCCCACCACGGATCACTGCAGGGCGCCGCCTGTCTCGACGTTGTAGCGCACCTGCTCGGTGGTCATCCTCGCCCACGGCGTGCCGTCGTCGAACCACGTGAGGGTGGTCACGGTCGGTAGCAGCTTCCCGTCCACCTCGCCCCACGCGATGACCTCGTTGATCCACAGCGTCTTCGCGTCGCTGTCCTCGCCCTTGAAGCGCATGGATTCGAACAGCGTCAGCAGTCCCGTGTCCGGATCGAACCGGGCGACGAACGTCTCGTGCTCGTCGCCGAAGGGCACGATCAGCAGCGCCGTGTGGTCGTCGATCGGCTCCCAGCGCACACGCGGATCGGTCACCCACACCGACGGCATCCAGATGGTCTCCGCCCACAGACCGAGGTTGGCCCCCTGATCGATCTTCGCACCCTCGCTCACGCCGAAGGGCAGTTCCAGCCGGCTCGTTCCGTCGATGAAGGTCTCCTCGACGGTCAGCATCCGCAGACCGAAGAAGGTCGCCTCGATGTCGTGGCGGTAGTCCTGCCCAGCCACGTGCGTGAACCGGAAGCGCACGGGCAGCGTGGCACCGACCCGCATCGTCCCCCGTCCGGAGATCACCGCGGTGTCGACCACCGGGAGTCGATCGCCGTAGAGCGCACGGTAGAAGCGGTCGACCGGAGCGGGCAGCCCGTCGGGGAGCGCGACGGTCGATGGTGGGCTGGGCTCATCGGCGACCTCGGTGAACGGTCTGGGGGTGACCCGCAGTCCGAGCCAGGCGACCAGCAGGATCGCAACGAGACTGCCGATGACGATGCGCAGGGCCTTCACGGGGAGACCTCCGGCGGCAGGTGGCCAGCATCGACCATCGTTGCGCCGTGTCCTGGGCAAGGCGAGGGCCGGAGGTCCCCGGATCTGCGCCCGTCCTGCCCGCGGTCGAGGTGTCTCGCACCGACGTGTCGTGTCCACCGCGTCCCGGTCAGCGTCTCGCTACCTCGAGGATCGCTGCGATGCTCTCGAGCGCGAGCTCGGTGGCCTGCTCGCCTCCGAGCTGCCCACCACGGTCGGCGAGCGCCTCGCAGGCCGAGGTGCCGAGCCGGGAGGACAGCGTCGCTCGCGCCTCCGCGAGCCGCCGGGCCTCGGCTCCGTACGCCGGGGCGGCGGTGTCGGCCGCATCCTGGGCCCCGAGGAGGAGCGCGGCCGGTTCGTCGGCGTCGAGGCGGACGAGCAACGGGACGAGGTTGCGCAGCGTCGTCCACTGGTGGGTCCAGTCCCCGACGCGGCGCCAGTGACGGATGATGTCGGGGAAGGCCGCCAGCGCGTCGCCGGGGGAGCCGTGCCGAGCCAGCAGCGACGCGATCGCCACGCGTGCGACGCCCTCGAGGAACCGGGCCTGGACGGGCTCTGCCAGCGCGATCACCTCCTCGAGCAGGCGCAACGCGGTCTCGGGGTCCTCGTCACCGCAGGCTTCCGCGTGCCCGTACAGCGCCCACGCCCGTTGGCTGGGGTTGTCGAGGCGCTCGCCGGCCGCACGCTGCGCGAGGGCCACCTCGAGCCCGGCCTCCCGCTGCCCGCCGTACACGAGCGCGAGGCCCTCGTGCATCTGCATCCACAGCAGGTAGTACGCGCCACCGTCGCGGCGGGCGGACTCGATGGCTCGTTGTGCGTAGTGGCGGCAGTCGTCGAGCCGACCCTCGTGGAGCGCGATGGTCGAGAGCACGCGCAGCGGCACGAACAGCCCAGAGGTGTCGGCTGCGGTCGCGATCGCCTGCTCAGCCACCTCGCGGGCACGACCCAGGTCGCCACGGTTGCTGATGCCGTGCGCCGCCACGCCCATCACCATCGGATGCAGCGGGTGGTCGGCAGCGGTCGGGAGCTGCGTTGCCTGTTCCGCCCACGTGAACACCTCGTCGCGCAGGCGGAAGCGTGCGTAGACGTAGAGGGCGGCGACCTGCCGCAGGGCGAGGTCGGCCTCCTCGTGCTCGAGCGCCCAGCGGTGGGCGGTGCGCAGGTTGGCGAGCTCGGCCTCGAGCAGCGCGACCGCCTCGGCCTCGTCGGGGCCGCGGACGTCGACATCTGCACGCTCGGCGAGCTCGACGAACCACGCCGCGTGTCGTGCCCGGATCGCAGCCTCCTCACCACGTTCGGCCAGCCGCTGCACGGCGTACTGGCGGAGCGTCTCCAGCATGCGGTAGCGAGCCGGTAGTGCGCTGCGGTCCACCCCGACCATCGAGTGGCTGACGAGGCTCGTCAGCAGCGCCGCGATGCGCTCCGCTGGGAGGTGCTCGTCGGCGCAGACACCCTCGGCTGCGGTCAGGGTGAACCCGCCGGTGAACACCGCCAGTCGCTCGAAGAGGTGCTGTTCGGCCGCATCGAGGAGCTGGTAGGACCACTCGACGACCGCTGCCAGGCTGCGGTGGCGCGGATCGGTGCGGGGTCCGTGGGTGAGCAGTCGGAACCGGTGGCCGAGGCGGCGGGCGATCTCAGGCGGCTCGAGCGCGGGCACGAGCGCGGCGGCGAGCTCGATGGCGAGGGGCAGGCCATCGAGCTGCCGGCAGATGTCGGTGATCGCGACCCTGGTCGCCTCGTCCACGGTGAACCCGGCGAGGTGGGCCTGTGCTCGGTCGATGAAGAGCCGAGCGGAGGGGGCGTCGGCGCCGTCGTCGGCACGGTCCGAGGGCAACGGCAGCGGTGGTACGTGCCAGACCTGTTCCCCGCCGACGGTGAGCGGTTCGCGGCTCGTCGAGAGGACCGTCACCTCGGGGCAGCTGTGCAGGATGCGCTCGACGAGGCGGGCGCTGGCCTCGATCAGGTGCTCGCAGTTGTCGAACACGAGGAGCACCCGCTTGCCCGCCAGACTGGTGACGATGCTGTCGGCGATGCCCTGGTTGGCCTGCTGATGCACGTCGAGCACGGTGGCGACGGCGTGAGCGACCGCATCGGGATCCACCGGCGCCAGCTCGCACCACCAGACCCCGTCCGGGTAGCGGGTGGCCGTGGCCGCCGCAGCCTGCAGCGCGAGACGGGTCTTGCCGACCCCACCGACGCCCGTGAGCGTCACGAGGTGGTTGCGCTCGAGCAGACGGCGCACCGCCTCGGTCTCGTGACGCCGGCCGACGAAGCTCGTGACGGGCGTGGGGAGGTTGCCCGCGGGCTGCTGGGCAGGCTCCCCGCGGCGGGGCTCACGATCGCCAGGCTGGTCCCGGCCGACCTCATGGCCGCCAGGCT
>CAYVJT010000072.1:0-6967 GCA_964451855.1 uncultured Actinomycetota bacterium | reverse complement strand
CGCCAGGCTGGTCCCGGCCGACCTCATGGCCGCCAGGCTCGCTCGAGGAGCCATCGCCGTCGTCGCCGGTGTCCCGAGCAGTACGGGCGTGCCCCGTCGTCTGCTGGAGGATGTCGATCTGGAGCTGCTGCAGCGTCGGGGAGGGCTCGAGCCCGACCTCGTCGGCCAACCGGTTCCGCACGCGTTGGAACACCTCGAGGGCGTCGGAGGGTCGACCGGCCTGGTCGAGCGCGGTCATGAGTTGGGCGTGTGGTCGCTCACGTAGCGGGTTGGCGGTCGCGAACGCTTCGAGGTCCGGGATGACCCCGGTGTCGCCGGAGGCGAGCCGGGCGGCGAAGGCGTCCTCGGTGGCTGCCAGACGGATCTCCTCGAGCCGCACCGCTTCTGCCCGGGCGAAGTCCTCATCGGCGAACTCGGCGTAGGCGGGGCCACGCCACAGGGCGAGCGCCTCGGCGAGGTCCGCAGCCGCCGCTGCCGGTTCGTCGGGCACGCGCTGGCGCGCGACGGACACGAGCTGCTCGAAACGCCGGGAGTCGAGCTCGTGCCCCTCGAGGTCCAGCCGGTAGCCGTTGGCATCGGATCCGATCCGCACGTCGTCGCCGAGTACCCGACGCAGGCGCGACACGTAGGTGTGCAGCCCCTTGTTGGCGGTCGGCGGTGGGTCAGCGCCCCAGAGCACATCGACCACCCGCTCCGCGCGGACGGCGTCGCCACCCTGGACGAGCAGCAGCGCGAGCAGGCGCCGTTGCATCCGGCTGCCGATCCGCACGTGTGCGCCGTCCCGGTCGACCTCCAAGGGCCCCAGGACCAAGAAGTCCATGCACGTCTCCCCGCGAGGGTCCTCACCGTAAGCATCGCTAGGCGTCCCGACAAGGCGCTGCTGGCAGGCGCAAGCCGTACGCAGGTGCGCCGCCACCCCGGCGCAAGGCGGGCCGGCGACCGTGTCTCCACGCGCACTTCCCGGCTGCGGTCGGGTCGTGGGGAGCGATCAGACGAGCACCGGACAGGGGAGAGGCAGGATCATGAGCGTCGATCACGTCGACACCGGACAGACCGTGCTGGACGAGGCCAAGGTCGAGGCGTTCGCGGGGCAGGTGGCGACCGACGTCGCCACCGTCCTGGCGGGGGCGACGACCTACATCGGGCACCACGTCGGCCTCTACGCCGCCATGGCCGATGCGGGGCCGCTCACGCCGGACGAGCTCGCCGAGCGAACGGGCGCGCATCCGCGCTACACACGGGAGTGGCTCGGCGCGCAGGCGGCGAGTGGCTACGTCGAGCACGATGCCGACACCGGCGCCTTCCGGCTCCCACCCGAACACGCCGCCGTGCTGGTCGACAGCAGGAGCCCGGCCTACCTCGCGGGGGCCGCCGACTGCATGGCGGGGATCTGGGCGGCCGCCGACCCGGTCGCGGCCGACTTCACCGTCGGGAAGGGGCTGCCGTGGCACGAGCACGACCCACGGGTCTTCTCCGGCACCGAGGAGCTGTTCCGCCCCAGCTACGAGACGTTCCTGACCAGCGAGTGGCTCCCCTCCCTCGACGGGGTGGAGGACAAGCTCGAGGCCGGGGCGAACGTCGCCGACATCGGCTGCGGACACGGGGTCTCGACGATCGAGATGGCCCGGGCCTACCCCGCCTCACGCTTCCACGGCTTCGACGCGCACGACGCCTCGATCGCGACGGCGCGTGACCGTGCGTCGGACGCCGGGGTCACCGACAACACGACCTTCGCGGTCTCGCTGTCCACCGAGCTGCCCGGGGGCGAGTACGACCTCGTGTGCTTCTTCGACGCGCTGCACGACATGGGCGATCCGGTTGGTGCGCTCGTCCGTGCCCGAGAGGCGCTCACGCCCGGCGGCACGGTGATGTTGATCGAGCCCTTCGCCGGCGACCAGGTCGACGACAACCTCACCCCGGTCGGGCGGCTGTTCTACTCGGCCTCGGTGTTGGTGTGCACCCCCAACGGCATCGCCCAGGGCAACCGTCCGGTGCTCGGCGCCCAAGCCGGCGAAGCCGCCCTGCGCGATGTGCTCGCCCAGGCCGGGTTCACCAGCGTGCGCCGCAGCGCGGAGACCCCGTTCAACCTCGTGCTGGAAGCGCGACCGTGACACGGGATGACCCGGTCACGACACGGACAGACACGGCCATCACGCAGGGAGGCATGATCATGACGCAGGCAGACAGGATCCTGACCCAGACGACCGACGCCGCCGAGCTCACGGCGCGCTACCGCGACGGCGTGGAGGCCGGTGACCCCACAGCGCTCGCCCCGCTCTTCGAGGCTGATGTGCTGGTGGACACCCACGTCCCGAACTGGCGTTTCCAACTGCAGGGGCGTGAAGCCGCGGCCCAGCGGGCCTGCGTGTTCCCCCGCCCCGGCCGGTTCACCGCCTTCGACACCGAGCCGACGGCCAGCGGCCTGCTCGTGCAGTTCGAGTGGCGGCAGGACCACCCCGACATCGAGGCGATCGTGCGCCAGATCCACGCGTGGCGCCTGGACGACGGCCGCATCACCGAGCAGATCGTCTTCTGCGCCGGTGTGTGGGATCGACAGCTCCAGGCGCTGATGGCGGCCAAGGCGCCGCTGGTGCGGCCATGACCCGCCACACCGACGATGCCGCCGGTCTGTTCACCCGGGCCACCGAGGTGTTCGACGAGCGTGTCCGACAGGTGCGGCCCGACCAGTGGGCGGCCCCGACGCCGTGCGACGACTGGGACGTCCGTGAGCTCGTCAACCACGTCACGGTCGAGGATCTGTGGGCGCCACACCTGATCGCGGGACGGACCATGGACGAGGTCGGGGACGTGTTCGACGGCGACCAGCTCGGCGAGGACCCGGTCGCTGCCTGGGCCGATGCGGTGCGGGCAGCGAGGGACGCGGTGAGCGAGCCGGACGTCGTGGCCCGCACCGTGCACCTGTCCTACGGGGAGGAGTCGGCCGCGCAGTACCTGATGCAGCTGTTCACCGACCACCTCGTCCACGCGTGGGACCTCGCACAGGCCACCGGGGGCGACACCCGCCTGCCCGACGACCTGGTGGAGGCGTGCGCGTCCTGGTTCGCCGAGGTGGAGGCGATGTACCGCGAGGCAGGGGTGATCGGCCCGGCGGCGTCGGCCCCCGCGGACGCCGACGCGCAGACGAGGTTGCTCGGCGCCTTCGGCCGCGATCCCGTCGCGTCGCCTATCGTCGTGGACGACGGACCTGGGGAGGGACCGTGATGAGCGTGGATGTGGGAGCCGACCTGGAGCCCGACGTGCGGCCCGTGGCGGCCTCGGTCGAGGAGCTGCTGGGGCCGGACGCCGTCCGTGAGCCGTTCACCAGCACCGACGGCAAGTCGGGGGTGGAGATGGAGCGGGTCGTCGTGGACGGGGAGCGCTACATCCTCAAGCACCTCAACCTCGACGACGACTGGACCATGCGGGCGACGGGAGACCTCGCCTGTCGACCGATCACGGTGTGGCGAAGTGGGTGGTTGGACCAGCTCCCGGAGTGCCTCGACCACACGGTCGTTGGCGCCGCGTGGGACGACCGGCCACACGACCGGCCGCGCGGTCAGGGCGGCGCGCTGCTGATGCGCGACGTCGGCGACGCGCTGCTCCCGGAGGGCGACCACGAGATCCCCCTGGAGCAGCACCTCGCCTTCCTCGACCACATGGCGCAGCTGCACGCCGCGTTCTGGGGGTGCCGTGACACGGTCGGCCTGTTCTCGTTGCCGGTCCGGCTGGTGTTGTTCGGCCCACGCCTGGGCAGCACCGAGCGAGCCTGCGGGGGCACGGACGTGGTGCCCACCGAGCTCGTGCCCGCAGGGTGGGAACGTTTCGCCGAGCGGGCGCCACGAGCCGCCGAGATCGTCCTGCCGCTGCTCGACGATCCGGCCCCGGTGGTCACCGCGCTGTCGACGACACCGCAGACGCTCATCCACGGCGACTGGAAGGCCGGCAACCTCGGCAGTCATCCCGACGGCCGGACGATCCTGATCGACTGGGCCGTGCCTGGCGTGGCGCCACCGTGCATCGACGCGGCCTGGTACATCAGCCTCAACCGGGCCCGCCTGCCCCAGACCAAGGAGGCCTCGCTGCTGGCCTACCGTGAAGCCCTGGAACGCCACGGGATCGACACCGCAGCGTGGTGGGAACGGCAGTCCGCCCTCTGCCTCCTCGGGCTGACCCTGATGTTCGGTTGGGAGAAGGGCCTGGGTGACGACGACGAGGGAGCCGAGGAGCTCGCATGGTGGGAGGCGCGGGCCGTCGAGGGCGCGAGGGAGCTGTGAGGTGAGCGGCGTCGGTTCCGAGCAGGGGTCCGATCAGCGGCCCGTTGCGGGGTCCGAGCAGGGGTCCGATCGGGGATCCGAGCAGGGGATCGTCGACGCGATACGGCTCGCCTACGACGGCTCGGCCGACGCCTGGGCGACGGGACCGACGGCCGTCTACCGGCGCCTCGCCGAGGCCCTGGTCGCGGCGGCACCGTCATCCCTCGCGGGTCGGCGCGTCCTCGATCTTGGGGCGGGGACCGGGGTGGCCTCCGAGGTGCTGCTCGAAGCGGGAGCGCGCCCCATCGCGGTCGACCTCGCCCTCGGGATGCTGCAGCACCACCGGGCCGAGCGCCCGCCGGGCACGGTGGGCGATGCCCAGGCGCTGCCGTTCGGTGACGGCACGTTCGACGCGGTCGTGGCCGCGTTCTGCCTCAACCACCTCCCTGACCCCACGGCGGGTCTGGCCGAGTGCCGACGCATCAGTCGTTCGGGCGGGGTGGTGCTGGCCAGCACGTTCCCGACCGACGCGAACCATCCCGCCAAGGCCATCGTGGAAGCGGAGCTCGAGAGGTTCGGCTACCAACGTCCGGCGTGGTACCGCACCTTCAAGGCGCGGATCGCCGAGCTCACCGGCGACGCCGATGCCTTCGCTTCGGCCGCGACCGATGCCGGCTTCAGCGACATCGAGGTGGTCCGTGTGGACGTCGAGGCCGGCCTGGACCGGCCCGAGCTGGCGGTGGAGTGGCGGCTCAACATGCCGCACTCGATCGGGTTCTTCACCGGCCTCGACCGGGACACCCGGACGGCGCTGCGGGCACGTGCCGTCGAGGCGCTCTCGGGCGACCTCCCGTCCGCCGTGCCGGCCCTGTTCCTGCGCGCCGGGGTGGGCTGACCTGCCACCCACCCTGCATGCGTCGATCGGGATGCGCTGACCGGGACGTGCCGACCGGGATGTGCCCGACGAGGCGTGCCGATCGAGGCGTGCAGGATCGAGGTGTGCAGGGCCACGAGCTCGCCAGCGATCAGGCGTCCGAGGTGTCGTCGTGCTCGCTGGTCGGGGTGTGGTCGTGCTCGCTGGTCGGGGTGTGGTCGTGCTCGCTGGTCGGGGTGTGGTCGTGCTCGTCGTTGGCGGTGTCATCGGGCTCGGTTGCGGAGGCGAGCGTCGCACGTGCCCGGCGCAGCCTCGCCGCCGACGCGAGCGCGACCACGAACCAGGCGACCGCGCCCAGCACCAGGCCGACCAGCAGCCAGGTCCCCTCGCTCTCGGGGTAGGTGCTGCGCCCGAAGCCCCAGAAGGTCATCAGCACCAGCCAGGCGAGGATCGGCGCGGCCGCGAGCAGGCGCCACCGGGTCGCGAGCCGCGCCCGTTGCAGGGCGGCCACCACCTCGCGGTCCTCCGGCGAGAGGCCGTCGAGGCCGTCGGCACGGACCCGCGCGAGGGAGCGGCGGCGGTCGAAGGGCAGCTCGGCCCACCGGCTGGCGGCAGGCTCGTCGCGTGGCGCCGGGGGCAGCGTCCACCGCTCCGGGATGCCACGTCGTGCGCGTCGATCGACCATCGTCGGGTTCCGTCACCGGGGGCGGGAGCGTGCAGGATCGGGGGCGGGGGGCGTGCAGGATCGGGAGCGTGCACGTGTCGTCGGGGCGTGGTCGGGTGGGGTGATCCACCGCACGAGCGACGACCGCGCGAACGACGAGGGTAGGAGCCCGATCGAGCCGCGTGGTGAGGGTGGGCGGCTTGCCTCCGTGCGGTCCTTCTGGCACGGTTCCTCCATGGTCCGCAACCCACACGTCTTCGTCGCACCGACCGCCGTCTCCGCGTCGGTGACCCGGACGTGCACGCGAACGCTCCGCGCCGGGCGGCCTTCGACGGCTTGACACCCCGCTGCCCGGCGGATCGGCATCCGTGCGGCCACTAGCCTCGGCCGCAACGACACGACCTCGCGACCTGGTCGCGAGGAGGAGCGGATCGACCAGTGAGTGCAACCATCTCCGTACGTCATGGTGACCGACGTGCCGAACTCGAGACCGGTGCGTCAGCGATCCAGGCGCTCAAGGCCCTCGACGCCGTGCGCGGTCAGATCGTCGCCGCCAAGGTCGACGGCACCGCGTGGGACCTCGACCGACCCGTGCCGGACGGCGCGGAGGTCGAGCCCCTCTACGCCGACACCGACGAGGGGCGCGCGATCCTGCGCCACTCCACCGCCCACCTGATGGCGCAGGCCGTCACCGACCTGTTCCCCGGCGCCAAGTGGGCGATCGGGCCGCCGGTCGAGGACGGCTTCTACTACGACTTCGACGTCGAGCGTCCCTTCACCGCCGAGGACCTCGAGGCGATCGAAGCGCGGATGGCCGAGCTCGCCAA
Organism: uncultured Actinomycetota bacterium; assembly: GCA_964451855.1. Classification (GTDB taxonomy): domain Bacteria; phylum Actinomycetota; class Nitriliruptoria; order Nitriliruptorales; family Nitriliruptoraceae; genus CSSed11-175R1. Next base: position 349 of record CAYVJT010000072.1, on the reverse strand, counting down.
GGAGCGCCAGGCCTACGTCCGCGAGGAGGTCCCGCGCGACGACGCCCTCGAGGAGTTCGCCGACCAGCCCTACAAGCTCGAGATCATCTCGCTGGTCGACGAGGGCAAGATCGTCAGCGAGGTGGACGTCGCCGCCGCTGGCGACGGCGACCCCGGCGCCGACCCGGACGCGGCACCGACGTTCACCGTCTACCGCAACGTCCGGGTGGGCGCGGACGGTGAAGCCGAGGTGGCGTGGTCCGACCTGTGCCGCGGCCCGCACATCCCGTCGACCGACCGGATCCCGGCGTTCAAGCTGCTGCGCAGCGCCGGTGCCTACTGGCGTGGCCGCGAGGACCAGCCGATGCTG
>CAYVJT010000071.1:0-17257 GCA_964451855.1 uncultured Actinomycetota bacterium | reverse complement strand
GGCTGCACGACGCAGCCGCTGCCCCGGGCATCCGCGATGACGAGCGCGTCCGGGGATTGCTCGCGGCAGTGGGTCTGGTCCTTGCCGCCCGCTGGGAGCCGGCCACCGCCTATCGGTCGGCGAGTCGAGCGGTCGACGCGGCACGCACCGCGGATGCGGGCGGTGCGCTCGCCACCGCGCTGAGCTTGCGAGCCTGGATGGGGGCCTGGTCGGGCCTGTCAACCAGCGACCAGATCGCTGCCGACGTCCAGGAAGCACGCGACCTCGCGCAGCGGGGCGAAGCTGCGGCGACCCACGCCTACGTGCTCGTCATGGCTGCAGGGGCGCTGCTCGTCAGCGGAACCAACGACGCTGGGTGTGCCCTGTTGGAGCAGGCCATCGAGGTTTGCGAGATCGAACAGCTCGTCTTCCAGCTGCCGTCCGTTCACGCGGCCCTCGGGTACTGGCTGGCAACGTCGGGTCGGCTGGAGCAGGCACGCCGACACGCCCGGCGTGCCGTCGAGCTCGCCCAACAGGTCGGACGTCCCGGATGGGAGGCGATCGGGCTCACCGCGCTTGCAGCGGCCACCGTCCTGCAGGGCGATCACGGTCAGGCGCAGCAACGGCTGTCCAAGGCGCAGGAGATCCTGCGATCACGAGCCTTGGAGGGCTCCCAGTTCGAGACGTGGTTGCGTCCCTGGCTCCCGTTGGCGGCCTACACATCCGGCGATCTGGACACCGCTCGGACCACCGCCGAGGGGATCGTGCGGATCGGCCGCGGGAGCGGCAGCCGCTTCGACGAGGCCCTGGGTGAGTGGCTACTGGGCATACTCGCACACGGCCAGGGACGCCACGACGACGCGCGAGCACATCTGCAGGCCAGCCGCGCCCTGTCGAGCGACCCACGGCTGCCGTTGCCGCTGGGCCGGTCACTGCTCGGTCTCGCGGCGCTGGCCAAGCAGGACGAGGACCTCGAGCGGTCGTGGGAGCTGGCCCACGACGCCCTGGAGGTCCTCGACGGCTACGGCGACCGGGTCGGGGCCGCCGCCGCGCTGCAACAGGTCGCCGAGCTGGCCGCAGCCCTCGGCGAGCCGGAGCGGTCGCTGCGTCTACTCGCCGCGTCGCAACGGTTCCACGGCGAGACGGGCATCGTCCGGTTCCCCTTGGAGGCCGAGCACTTCGACAGGGCCTGCCGCACGGCACGAGCCGCGCTGGAACCCGGCGACGCAACCGCATGCTGGGACGCTGGCGCTGAGCTCTCGCTGGAAGACGCGGTTGCCTATGCCCGCCGCGGGCGAGGCGAGCGCAGGCGCCCGCAGATCGGCTGGGCGTCACTGACGCCTGTCGAACGTGACCTCGTTCGGCTCGTCGCCGAAGGTCGCACCAACGCCGAGATCGGTCAGCGCCTGTTCCTCTCGGTCAACACGGTCAAGAAGTACCTGACCCGCATCTACGCCAAGATCGACGTCGATGGACGCGCCGATCTCGCCGCGGAGGTGGCCCGCCGCGAGCTGTAGTCCACCCCTGGCCGCTGAGACGTACCCGGTCGGGTGTCTTTCTCCGGCGTCTGGTGCGTCATCGTCGCAGACGCGACCGCACCAGACCTCAGGAGAGCGCACATGAGCAACCAACGCACCCACTACGTGACCACCACCGACGGCGTCACCATCGGCGCCACCGTCCACGGCCAAGGACCGCCGCTGGTGTTCCTACAGGGACTCATCGGCGATGGCGACCTCGACTTCCAGGCGCTGGTGCCACACCTGGCCAGCCGGTTCACCTGCCACGTGCCCAGCAACCGTGGCCGAGGCCTCAGCGGCGATCACCCTGACCTCAGCTCCGGTCGGATGATCGACGACATCCTCACCTACATCGACAGCCTTGGACAACCGGCCGGCCTGGTGGGCTGGTCCGCCGGCGCCGACCTCGCACTCGCCGCAGCTGCGCGGTCCGACGCGGTGAACGCGGTGGCCGTCTACGAACCTGCGCTGCCGAACCTGATGGACGAACAGACACGGGCGGCGTACTTCGAGACCTTCGCCCGCATGAGCGAGCTGGCCGACGAAGGCCGGCTGACCGAGGCCATGCGCGCGGTCGCTGGCATCCCCTTCAACGACGACGAGTTCGCCGCGGCCGACAACGCCGGCTACCTCCAGGCCGCAGGACGCTACGTCCCCAACCTGCTCAGCACGATCCAGCAACAGCCGGAGTACCAAGGTCCCACCCCCGATGATCCTGCCGTGCTCGGAGCGATCACGAGTCCGGCGCTGGTGCTGCAGGGATCGGCCAGCAAGGCCTTCCTGACCCGCAGCGTGCGGCACGTGGCCGACCACGTCCCCAACGCACGAGCACAGCAGATCCCCGGAGCCGGGCACGCCGCCCCACTGACCCATCCCGAAGCACTCGCCGAGGCACTCACCGGGTTCTTCGCGCCAGCGCAGCAGCCGGCCTGACCTGCCGACCGGTCACACGGAGTTCACGGTCTCGCGCGGAGCGGTCGGCGCCGCTCGAGGGGTGGCCGGTCCAGGTGCGCTACCTCGAGGTGGATGCCGAGGCGGGCCGGGCGTTGGCATGGGAGGTCGCCGCTGAGGATTGGTCGTCGTGGGTGATGGTGCTTGCCTCCCGCTTCACCCTGGATGCGGACGGCGAGCTGACCGATCCGTCGGGCGACGGGCTTGCTCTGGCCGAGCAGGACGGGCGGCGGTGGGTCGAGACGGCGTTCTTCCTCGACGACGATGACCGTCGTTCCCCGTTCGACGTGGTCGATGAGCTCGCGGCCGGCCTGTGGGCCGAGCGGCACCCCTTGGAGGACGTCCCTGACGCAGAGGCGCAGTGGCAGCCACCCGTTGTGGTCACCGCGCAGCCGGCCAGTATCGAGCAGGTCGGCGCGGATGCCAGGGTCGCCGAGGACCATCCGGACCTGTGCGTCGAGGTGGCGGGCCGGTTCGACCTCGACCCCGACGAGCTCGTGGCGTTCACGGTGTTGCAGGACGACGGGACGCAAGCGACCTGGGTGCGTGAGTCCAGGTCAGGGTTGGCGCTGCTCTACGAGGAGCGGTCCGCCGGTGACGAGGAACCGTCCCGTCGTGTGGCCGCCACCGACGTCCGGTTCGAGGTCGAACTGACGCTGGAGGACCCCACGGACGAACCTGACCCGACCGACGACCCGGACGGCACGCCGGACACGGCGGTTGACGGTCGGTGGCAGCCGTTGCCGGATGCCCCGGTCGAGGGTCGGCAGCGGCCCACGGCCGTCTGGGATCGACACCCTACGACCACACCTCAGCACAGCCCAGGCTCGATCCCCCGCATCTTCACCCCTCGCTAGGGATCGCTCTTGCCCTGGGTGGGGTGGCGGCGTCGATGGCGGAAGGTCGTGACCAGAACCCTGGGGTGTGGTTCGTGCTGGGGTTCTTGGCCCCCGGCTTGGCGCACGTTGTGCTGGCCGTCGCCTTCGATCGGGTGCATGCCCCCGATGCGCAGGACCTGACGGAGACTGATGCGGTGTGTCGCGATCCCACGGCCAGGGCGCTGGGAGCCCGCTCCGGTCGTGGCGTTGACGAACTCGCTGAGGCAACCTCGCGGTCCGAGACGGCTGTTGCTGCTGATCTTCGCACCTTGCAGAGCCTTGGCCTTGCGGAAGACGATGTGTCGGGGCGGTGGATGCTGACCGACGAGAGGGTCGCAACGCTCGAGAGTGACGCCGCCGCGCATGGGGAGGAGACGTCACCGGGCGCCGTCGACCCTGACCTGCCCCTCCTCTACCGCAGGGTGTCAACGATCGGTCACGGCGTGATGGTCAGCTCCGCGCAGAAGTTGGGGTCGGTGTTGGCGGTGCAGATGCGGTACTCGCCAGGGGTCGCCGCTCCGGGGATCAGCACGTAGTCGACAGGGCCGCCAACGCCGAAGTCAGGCCACTCGATCCGGTCGGGGTTGTCCGGCGGCATCCATCAGCCCTCGGGATCCTCCGGGGGATCCGCGGGCTCGCGACCTTCGGAGCTGGTGAGGAAGTAGCGCACCTCCCATGCGTCGCCCACCCGCTCCTCCAACACGAACCCGACCCCGCGGAGGGTCTCCTGCGGGAAGCGCAGTTCCACGATGACAACCCGAAGTCACAGAACGCGCGCTACCCCAACATCTTGGGACGCCTGCTGCCCGTCCCTTGAGCGGGTCTCCGGGCTTGGCCACGCGTGACCGCAAGGCCCGATGAGCGCAGGCAACATGACGCCTCGAGATCCCGACCACCAGGACGCGATCGCGACCGGCCGATGGCCGCCGCAGATGGGTGGATGACACGAGGGCGTTGTCGCTACGCCGGCGGAGTTTCCCGGAGCCCAGTCGGCGATCCGATGCGAGAACGTGGCGAGGTTGAGGCCCGAGGCCGGTCCGTGGCGCTGACCATGGCCGGCAGGGACCCTGTCCGGACCCGACCGCGGCCGTGCCCGACCCATGTGACGGCGGCCGCCGCGAGTCGTCGAGGTAGCTGCCGCGACCCGTCACGCCTGGTGAGGGATGGCTCTGCTCAGCACGACAAGGACCAACCCCCATGCGCCGAGCAACAGCACCAGCAGCCACATCGGGACCGCGCCGACCACCATGGCGGACACAGGTGCGCCAAGCAGCAGCGCGGTCGCGGCCACCAGCCCGACCGCCACCCAACGTGGCAGGACCGCGCTGCGCCACGCGGCCACGGCGACCAGCAGCGCAGTGACCACGAACCCGGACAGGGTCAGCACCGACGCTCCGACCGCGATCCCGGCCGGGAGCTCGCCACGCGCCACCGCACCGACGCCGCCGACGATCGCCACCAGCGCAGCTACCAGGGTCGCGACCGCGAAGCCTGCAGAGGACACCGCCAACCGCGGCGTGTGCTGCTCCAGGTCAGGATGCAGGGACCAGAACGCACCGGCGCCTGCGATGAGGCCGACGGCGACGCCGAGCACCGGCAACGCCCATATCACGGGGACGGGGCCGACGAACTCGAGCGCGAGCGTGGCGGCACACGCCAGTGCGAGCCCGCTGCCGGAGAGCACGAACCCCGGCTTCGACCATCTTCTCAGCGGTGCGACCACCTCTGCCTCCACACCGGTGTGGGCACCATAGGTTGAAGGGCCTATCCAGATGGGTTCGGGGTCCCCGCATCTCGTGCCAGATCCGCGCCACTCGAGGTTGACAGGTCGTCGGGCTCCTGTCTTGTATGAGATGAAGACACGTGAGCGTGATCTGTTGCTCGGCTGCAGCCGCAACCGGCCCCGGAGAAAGGGACGAGGTGTGAGTGAGGACCGGATCCACCGGGTTGTCTCGCACGACGGCACCGAACTGGCGGCTCGTGTCCACGGCCAAGGGTCACCGTTGCTGCTGCTGCCCGCAGGTCCCGGCAACAGCGAGACCACCTGGCGATCGCTCGTCCCACTGCTGAGTGAGAGGTTCACGTGCTACCTGGTGAACACCCGGGGGCGCGGGATGAGCGAGGACCACCCGGACCACGCGCCCGCACGTCTGGCTGAGGATGTCAAGGCGTTCGCCGACAGCATCGACGCACCGGTAGGTGTCGCCGAGTGGGGTAGCTGTTCGTGGGCGCTGGTCACCGCAGACTCCGGGACATCGATCGCTGCTGTCGCTGCGTACGAGTCCGGGGCGGTCGAGATGCTGACCGACGAGGCCGCCGCACGTCTCGAGGAGGCGTTCGCGCGGGTGGCCGAGCTCGTCGAGCAGGACCGGTTGGTGGAGGCCGCCAGGAGCTTCGTCGCCGAGAGCGATGTGATCTACACCGACGAGGACCTCGCCGACGGAGCACCCTCAGAGTTCTGGGAGGCAGCAGCGCCCAACCTGCCGATCTTCCTGCGTGAGGAGGAGGCCGCCGAAGCCGACCCGTCCAGTCCCACCGATCCGTCGGTGCTCGAACAGGTCGACGTGCCGGTCCTGGTGCTGCAAGGCACCCGGACCAGACCGTGGTTCGTCGACTCCACGAAGCACATCGCCGAACACCTGACCACCCCGGTCGTGCGCGAGATCCCTGGCGCTGCGCACTTCGGCCCGTACCGTCAGCCGCAAGCGATCGCCAACGAACTGATCCGGTTCTTCACCGCGAGACTCCGATCCACCACGGTACGGTAGGTGACGAGTCGTCCGCCTTGCTGGCTGCCCTCCGTCGGCACCACATGGGGCTACCGAACACAACTGGATAGCCCCTCTGGGTTGATGCCACGGTGACGGCCACCGGCAGCCGCACCAGCGACGTGGGCGGGTTGCGAGCACCCTACGCCGCAACCGCCGAAGGACATCCTGAGCGCCCGGAGCACTCGCCCAGCGGGCATCGCCAACACGGGTGTTGCGTACCGGTTCCGCAGCGCCTCAGGACGCTCCGCGAGGTCCTGCGCGGATCCGGGTGCTGTTCAGGACGCCTGCTTGGGTCTATGGTCTGTGCAGGCACAAGCGCAGGCTCAAGCGGGGCGACATGCGCATCACTCGACAGGTGGTTGTGTTGGATGCTGCCGACCTCGCCGCGGTGAGCACGTTCTGGGCTGGGGTGCTCGGCGGTCATGTCGTGGAGGACGATGACTGGCACTCGGTTGTCGATGCAGAGGGAGCGTGGCGGATGGGCGTGCAACACGCGCCGGACCACGTGGCGCCTGACTGGCCTGGAGGGGCACCGGGCCAGCAGGTGCATCTGGATCTGTGGGTGGAGGACATCGACGCGGCGCACGCCGAGGTGATGGCGCTGGGAGCTCGGGTGCTGCAGGAGGCCGAGGAGTCCACCGAACCCGACCGGTTCTGTGTGTACGCGGACCCGGCCGGGCATCCCTTCTGTCTGTGCTGGGTGGTGAGCTGCTGATGTGCGCCCGTCGGGGGGCGTGGGTGTGACTCGCCTCTGGCTCGCGCGGGCAGGCATCCTGGGCCATCGCCGTCGGGCAGGCCTGCTTGATCGTCGCGCGGCGTGGACCGACGATGCGGTGCGTCGGGCGGCGTGGGCCGGGCTGACCGACAGCATGCCCCGGGCGGCGTTGCTGTCACTGCACGCACGACTTGAGAACGTCACCGACGACTCCTGGGAGGACGCCGCGTTCGTTCAGGTGTGGGGACCGCGGTACAGCGTGTACGTCGTGTGCGGCTGCGATGTCGCGGTGTTCACGCGGGGACGGCTGCCGGCTGGTGGCGCGGCTCGAGCGCGGGCGGACGACATCGCGTCGCGGTTGGCCGACGTCCTCGACGGTGAGCGCAGCGACGTCCGCGAGGCCGCGGCGGCGCTCGAGATCCACCCCAACGCGATCCGCTATGCCGCCCCTACCGGGACGCTCCTGATCCGCTGGGACGGCGGGCGGCAGCCAGAGGTCTGGATGGTCGCGGTGCCGGATACCCACGACGAGGAGATGCGTCGCGAACTCGCACGCCGCCACCTGCACGTGGCTGGTCCCTCGACGCCGGCGTCCTTCAGTCAGTGGGCCGGCCTGCGATCGGGCCTCGCGGAAGCGGTGTTCGACGAGTTCGCCGACGAGCTCGTCTCGGTCACGACGCCGGTGGGTGACGGCTGGATCCTGGCAGCCGACGAGCCATCTTTCCGCTCGCAGCCGGATCCACCGGCGCCTGCCCGACTGCTGCCCAGCGGTGACACCTACTGGCTGTGCTGGGGAGCCGACCGGCACCTGCTCGTGCCAGACGCCGGCCACCGTGACATGCTGTGGACGTCACGCGTGTGGCCGGGCGCGGTGATGGTGGACGGGGAGATCATCGGCACGTGGCGCAGATCTCGACATGCGGTCACGATCCAGCCGTGGCACGACCTGCCAGCCGCCGCACGCGACGCGGTCGAAGCAGAGGCGATCTCCTTCCCACTCCCGGGCCTCGACCGGCAGATCGAGGTGTCGTGGTCGCGAACGGACTGAGATGGTGGCGCAGGACCGCCACGCCGCAGCCCCGGCCCTGCCTGTCATCGAACCGGCGCCGGGCTTCGCGTTCGCAACTATCAGCGGCACGAACGCAGAGCCCAGCCGCGCGAAGAAGCAGCCACTGCGAGGATCCAAGCGGGTAGCGATTCCGCGTTGTCCCTACCCCGTCCACCACCCGGAGGAGGTGGATGGCGTGACCGGATGGAAGGTTGTGAGCACCGCGCGGTGCTGCTGCCGAGGGTCGTTCTGGACATCCTCGACCACTCTCGCCGAGCGGATCTCCACCGGAAGGTGACGCTGACGATGGAATCTCGCCTTGAGTGTTGGAGCGGGTCGGGATGGTCGTGCTCGGCTCCTTCTACGGGGCGGCGCGCACGCGCCGACTCTGGGCCCGAACGGGGTGGTACACGATGCGCGGTGGCGCCACCAGGGAGGGCTTGGCACCGTTGGCGAGGAGTCGGATGGAGGCTGAGGTGGGTCCACGGCGATGGGTCATCGACCGGATCCGCGTCTACGTCGGCGGTCTCCTGTGGCGTGTCGATGGCCGGGACGGCATCGCACCAGCCAACGAACCCCTTGCTCGTGCTCGCCCGGTTCACCGACTGGTGGGCCAAGTACCTCCGACAGGCGGTGAGCCGCGGCGCCGTGGTGCCGTTCCTGTGGTCGATCATCACCTATGACCTCGTCGACGTGTTCCCGGCGGTGCGGGTCCCGGTCCTGGCGGTCGCCCGCGCCGAGGCCACCCCGACGGTGGCAGGGCTGGGTGACGCGGCGTGGCGTGAACTGCTGGCTGCCACCGACCGCGAGATCGACGACCACCTCGCCAGCTTCGGTGGCCAACGGGTCACCCACCTCGGCGAGGGCTGGCTGGCGGTCTTCGATGGCCCGGCTCGGGCCATCCGCTGCGCGACGGGCATCGTCGGCACCGCAGCACAGCTCGGGCTGGGACTGCGCGTCGGGCTGCACTGCGGCGAGTGCGAAACGATCGACGACAACGTGCAGGGCATCGCCGTGCAGGTAGCTGCGCGCATCGCGACGGTGGCCGCCCCAGGCGAGGTGCTGGTCTCGGGCACCGTACGCGACCTGGTGGCAGGCTCAGGGATCCGGTTCGGATCGAACCGCGAGCTCCGACCGCAGGGGGCCTCCGGGTCACGGACGGTGTTGCCGGTGGATAGCCGAGGCGTGACACCCGACGACGTGCGGCGACTGGCCATCGACCAGTCCAACGTGCTGCGACGCGACGGCGAGTGCTGGACCATCGCTTTCGACGGGCAGGTGACCACCGTGCGCGACACCAAGGGGCTGCGGGATCTCGCCAGGCTTCTCGCCACCCCGCACCGCGAGATCCACGTCCTCGATCTGGTCGCCCACGCCACCCCCACAACCGAGACCACCCCGACCAGGGCCGCGGCGATGCGATCATCGACCAGACCGCACGCAGCGCCTACCAGCACCGCCTCGCCGAGCTCGAAGAGAACGTCGAGGCCGCCAACGGACACGAGGCGCTGGCCGCGGTGGCCCGACACGACCCCGACGTCGTGCTCATGGACCTGCGCATGCCCGAACTCGACGGTGTCGAGGCGACCCGCCGGATCCGCGCCGACCACGCGGATGTCAACGTCCTCGTGCTGACCACTTACGACACCGACGCCGACATCCTGCCCGCCATCGAGGCCGGCGCCACCGGCTACCTGCTCAAGGACGCACCCCGCGAGCAGCTCTTCTCCGCCATCCGCGCCGCAGCCCGCAGCGAGACCGTGCTCGCCCCGGCCGTCGCCGCCAAGCTGGTGCACAGCGTGCCCCGCCCCGACCACGAGCAGCTCACCGGCCGTGAGCTCGACGTGTTGCGCCTGGTCGCCGACGGGCTGACCAACCGTGCGATCGGCCGCCGGCTCCATGTCAGCGAAGCCACCGTCAAGACCCACCTCGTCCACGCCTATCCCAAGCTCGGCGTCGACCCGCGCCCGTGGCTGCTGGCCTCACCCGAGGAACCTGCCCGCTGGATCGCCCTCGACAGCCTGGCCGCGCCTCCGGTCGATGACGCTGCCCTGGCCGCTGCACGCCGTGCGGCCGTGGCCAGCGACACCGTCCAGGACCTCGTCGCCCGGCTGCCACCGCGGGGTGACGGTGCGGGGGCATCCGGTCACGAGAGCCCCGGCTACCTGCCCAACCTGCTCCAGCTGCTGGCCGATCTGGGTGTGCGCGCCGGCGACCTGCAGGCGGTCGACGACGCGGTCGATGCGCTCGAGACCCGCCAGTTCGACGACGGCCGGCTCGCGTCGTTCGGACGGCCGTCGGGAACGACCCACCGTCCGCCGGGCCCTGGAGCGCATCGAGGCGGACCTTCGGTCGACCAACCAGGGGCACGCCTGGACCTGTGTCCCCGACCCCGAGGTGCGCTGGCGGGGGCCGGGACGCAAGGGTGACGTGTGCCCGCAGGTGACCTTGGAAGCGCTGCGCCTGTTCTCGCGCCTGGACGCTTCCGACCGTCCCGATGGACTGGAGCTCGCAGCGGCCACGATGTTCGACGTGTGGCGCCGTCGCGGCGAGGAGCAGCCCTACTCGTTCGGGCACGGCATCCGGTTCAAGACCGTGAAGTGGCCACCGTTGTGGTTCGGGATCTACTGGATGCTCGACACGCTCGGCCGCTACCCCCAGACCTGCGGTCGCGAACGCGCAGACGACCGCCGAGCGGTCGCCGAACTGGTCGCCTGCCTGGTCAGCTACAACGTCTCGCCCGACGGCACGGTCACCCCGCGCTCTGTCTACCGCGGATTCGGCGGGTTCTCGTTCGGTGAGAAGAGGACCCCGTCGCCGATCGCCACGGCCCTGCTCGCGGTCGTCGCCCACCGTTTCGCCGAGCTGGCCCACGACGTCGCCAACGTCGAGGTCGAACGGCTCGCCAGCTCGAAGGGCGGGACCGGGATGCCCCACCCACCCAGAGGAAACCCCGGCCGGGGCGCCCATCCGCCAGCCTGATCTTCTTGGGAGGTCAGCTACGTCCGGACCCGGCAACACGAACGACGATGCGTCCCGCCCACGTCAGCGGTGTGCCGAGGCACGAGCGGCCCTGGTCGGGCGGCACCGCTCGGCGAGGATCGCCGCGAGCGTGGCAGGCTCGCTGATCATCACGTCATGGCACGTGTCGACCTCGACCACGTCATCGACACGGCCGAGGCGCTGGATGTAGCTGCGCTGGTAGCGGGCCGGGCAGGCGCGGTCCCGCAGGGTCAGGACCCACGTGTAGGGCACCGACGCGGGGATCCCGGTCCGGACCGCGGGCTCGTTGAACAGGTTCGCCGCCTCAGGGCACAACTGGTCGTAGACCAGCTCACGCTGCTGCCGTGTCATCCCGTTGCAGAAGGACAGCCGAGCGAGGGCGCGCGACGGAGGGCGCCGCACCCCTCCGGGGCGGTTCAGCCGGGACATCAGCCAGCGCACCGGTGGCCACGGGATCGACTCCAGTGCGGTGGCGCCCTCAGGTGGGACGAGCGCGGCGATGAACACCAGCCCGGCCACCCGGGCCGCACCCAGCCTGGCGACGACCCCTGGCGCCGTCAGCCCACCCGCCGAATGCGCCGCCACCACCACCTCATCGAGCCCAGCGGCCTCGATCCGCTCGACGACGCTGTCCACACACGCGCGGATCGTCACCGCCCCCAGCTCAGCCGGCGACGCCCCCCGGCCAGGCAGGTCCACCGCGAGCACCGGCACGTCGGGCGCCTGCCGCTCGAGCTCGGCGACGGTCGGCCCCCAACAGCGGGCAGCGTGGAAGCCGCCGTGGATGAGCACCAGCCCCGGCCGCGTTCTCGCATCCCGGTCGACGTCCACAGGATCACCCCCACGCGCACAGCACCAAGCGCCGAGAGACCCGGTACCCCGAGTCCCGCCGCTGCCACCAGTGTGCGTGGCTGGCGCCGGACCGACAGAGCCGAACGCCCCCTCCGCAGGCGATCTCGACACCGAACCGGCCCGCGACAGGACGCTTCGACGGCGGCTGTGCCGCGGGGGAGCGCCCACACGCGTACGTTCGGCCGGTGCGCGATCGGCTGGAGCCCAGGGCGGCCGGCCTCCACATCAGCCACGGCGTCGTCCCGGCCGGTGAGCGTCAGCAGCTCGAAGGGCCGGTCGAGCTACGCCGACCGTGGCCAGCCGACGCACGCCTCGATCCGCACCGGGACGAGCGCGACCGACCCGAACCCAGGCCAGGCCCCAGCCCGCGGGAACCCTGCCCGACGGACAGCTCGATGGGCGCCCGGGAACGGTCTGCCCCCGTCACGCCAGACGCACCACCGCGGTCGCGGCCGCTCCCGGACGTGTCGGTCAGCTCCACCGGGGTGCGTTCAGGAGCCTGCTGGCTGGTCGCCCTCTTGGCGAAGCTGGGCAAGGAGCCGCCGGCAACGCGCTCGAACGGCGGGCCCTCCCTGGTGCTGATGGTGGATCACGAGCGCAGCGACACGCTCGAGGCGGGCCACGAGCGGCGGCAGGTGCCACCGCACCTCCGGTTGCTCGATCGTGGCGATCATGGCGAGCAGACCATCAGCATGGTGGTCGAGCGCGCCGGGACGGACACGGGTGGCCTTCTCGAGGGCGTCGGCAGCCACCTGATCCGCCTCGCCGATGGATTCGACGATCCTGGCCGCGCCGCAGCCGACCGACGAGCTGTTGGCGGTCACTGGTTGTCATGCGATCGGGTGCCAGATCGACCGTGACGGCACGGGCTGGCTGATCATCGCCGTCCACCTCCAGGTGCTGCGGTCCGCGAGGCTGGCCCACGACGCTGACCCACGCCTTGCCGGGGGCTGCGGCCAAGCGCGCGTTTCCTCGCCAGGAGCATGACGCCGGCAGGACCGTGACGTGGGGCCGCCTGGGCGAGCGCAGGGTGCAGCAGCGGTCTCACGCCTCCTTGAGGTCACGATGGCGGAACAGGGCGATCCCGAGCACGGCGGCAAGCGTGCCGATGAGCAGCATGATCAGTGCGGCGGTGACGTCCAGGCCGGCGACCGGCACCTCGGCGAGGTGGCGGAAGGGGCTCGCGTCGAGCACGACATCGGGCAGCTCGAGGAGCGGTCCGACGAAGTCGAGCAGGTAGGCGGCGATCACGACCCCGAAGGCCAGGGGTCCGGTCAGCCGCGGGGCCAGCCCGAACACCAGGATCCCGAGCCCGAGGAACAACCACGCGGCCGGTATCAGGTTGACCCCTGCCAGCAACGCGTCACCGACGGCGAGCGCGGTACCGCCCAACGCTGTGGCGGCCCACACCGCGACCCCGACCGCCACGGCCAGCACGACGAGGCCGACGGCCGCAGCCAGGGTGCGGGTGGTCAGCCAGCGCACCCGCCCGACCGGGCGGGCGAGCAGGTGCTCGATGCGCCAGCTGGCCTCCTCCTCACGGATCGCTGCCGCCTGCGCGGCAGCGAACAGCGCCACACCGACGAAGAGGAAGAGCCCGAGGACCAGCGCCACGAACCCCTCGGGGGTGTGCATCGCGGTGTAGCCCATCTGCTCGACGAACGCGGTGGCCTCCGGCAGGTCGGCCACGACGGCGACGAAGTCGTCGGTGAGCACCGTGAACACGAACGCGACGGCCGCGAGCACGGCAGCCCAGCCCAGCGTGGCGAGACCGGTCAGGCGGGTGGCCAGGCCGACCTGCCCGCCGACAGTGCGGGCACCCTCGACGCTGCGCTCGTCCGCGCTGACCAGGCCGGCGTGCAGGTCGCGTCGCGCGAACGTGAACGCTGCGGCCAGCAGCACGACGAGCAGGACGGCGAAGGCGGCGAACACGGCTCCACGGGCCGCGTCGGCCTCGTGGAGGAACCCGATCCAGCCGAACGGGGTGGCCCACCACACCCCGTCGGGCGTGCCGGTGGCCGCGGCCAACACCCGCACCGCCAGCGCGGCGGCCAGCACCGCGCCGGCCAACTGGGTCGCCCGCCGACGGGTCGCCGCCACCTGACTGGTCAGGGTGCCCACGGCGGCGAAAGCGGCTGCCAGCAGTCCCATCGCGCCGCCCAGCGCCCACGAGGTCGCCGCGTCCATCCCCGCCCCGCTGTGCGCCGCACCGACGGCAACCGCGAAGATCGCGAACCAGCTCAACATCGCCGCCACTGCCGAGCCCAACAGCCCGCGGGACGAGATCGCCCCGGCCCGCAGCGGCTCGACGTGGCCGGCATCCTCCGCACCCCGCAGCAGCTTGGTCGCGGCAAGCATGCCCCACACCGCAACGAAGATGGCGAACATCCCCGTCCACCGGGACAGCACGAAACCCTCCAGCGAGCCGGGCTGCACGAACCGGCCGAACAGCGCCTCGAAGGCCGGCACGCCCTCCAGCGCGTCCGCCGCCGCCCGCGCCGCCTCGGTGGGCACACGGTCCTCGAAGGTCGCCACCACCCCAGCGCCGACGCCGGTCAGGACGACCGTCCAGGCGACGGCGGTGTTGCGCAGCAGCCGCAGGTGATGCCGGTAGGTGCGCCACCACGCTGCGCGCTGGGTCCGGCCGGTCGGCGAGCCTCTGTCAGGGGTGGGGGCGGCCGCAGACCTGCTCGGCGTCGCGATACCCATGGCTGCTCAGGCCTCCTTGAGGTCACGCCACCGGAACGCGAGGACCCCGACGGTCGCACCGACGACGCCCACGGCGAGCATGATCAGCGCCGCGCCGACGTTCATCTCGACGCCGGGTACCGCGGCGATGTGCCGGAAGGGACTCAGATCGAGCAGCCACTCGGGCAGGTCGAGGAACGGCCCGACGAAGTCGAGCAGGAAGGCGACGACCACGAGCCCGTAGGTCAGCGGGGCGGTCAGCCGCGGCACCAGCCCCAGGATCGCCACCCCGACACCGAGGGCCAGCCAGGCGGCCGGGACCACGTTGATGCCGGCCAGCACCCCGTCGCCGACGGTCACCGGCGCGCCGCTGATCGTCGTCGCCGCCCACGCGACGACCCCGCCGACGACCGCGATCGCGACCAGCGCCGCAGCGGACACGACCACGCGCGTGACGAGCCAGCGGGTGCGGCCCACCGGCCGCACGAGCACGTGCTCGATCCGCCAGGTCGCCTCCTCCTCGCGGATCGCGGCAGCCTGCCCGACCGCCGCCACCGCGAGCAGCACCGCCACGAAGAAGAAGGTGGCACCGACCATGCCCTCAGGCGTGTCGAGCACCAGGCCGAACAGCTCGCGGACGAGCTCGACCATCGTCTGCATCTCGGCCACGGCCTCGACGAAGTCGCGGGCCAGCAGCCCGAGCGCGGCCACGAGCGCTCCGATGATCACGACCCACGTCCTGGCCGATCCCGCCGTGAGACGCAGCGCGAGACCCGCCTGGCTGCCCACCGGGCGGGCACGCGCGACCGCCGGCTCGGCACGAACGAGCAGGCCCGCGTGCAGGTCACGTCGCGCAGATGCGACCGCGGCGCCCACCAGCACGACGAGCAGGGCGACGAAGGCGACGAAGACCCCGATCCGCGCGTCGTCGATCTCGTGCAGGTACCCCATCCAACCGAAGGGGGTGGCCCACCACACCCACTCCGGGGTGGCGGTCGCGGCCGCCAGGATCCGCACCGCCAGGGCGACGCCGAGGAAGCCACCCACGAGACCGGCCGCGCGACGACGGGTCGCGGCGAGCTGGGAGGCCACCGCCCCTGCGGTGGCGAACGACGCGGCCAGCAGCGCGGCAGCGCCGCCCAGCGCCCACGAGGTGGCCGGGTCCATCCCGACGGCGCTGTGGGTGGTCCCGATCGCGACCGCGAAGATCGCGTAGACCGTGAACAGCGCAGCCAACGCCGAGGTCAACAAGCCCCGGGACGTGAGCACTCCGGCGCGCAACGGCTCGACGTGGCCGGACTCCTCGTCGCCGCGAAGCAGCTTGACCCCGGCGAGCATCGCCCAGATCGCGGCGAGGATGGAGAACATCCCCCAACGCGCCAGGGTGAAGCCCTCCACGGTGGCGATCTCCACCAGCCGCCCCTGCAGCGCCTGGAAGGCCGGGATGCCCTCCATCGCGGCCAGGGCCTCACGCTCGGCCTCGGTGCCGATGCGGTCCTCGACGGTGACCGCCACGCCCGCGCTGATCGCCGTGAGCCCGGCGACCCAGGCGATCGAGGCGTTGCGCACGAGCCGCAGGTGGTGGCGGTAGGCACGCCACCACACCCCGACCGTCGAACGCGGTTCGACCGACGGTGGCTGGGCCGGAGGCCGCGCCACGGGAGGGGAGGGTGTGGCCGTGCTCATCGTGGTGCCTCCCTCGCTACGCCGCGTCCGCGGACTCGTCGTAGTAGGCGTGGAACAGCTCCTCCAGGGACGGTTCGCGCATCTGGATCGCGGTCACCTCCGCTGCCGCGAGGGCCTTCAGCAGTGGGTCGGGGGAGCCGGAGACGTGCAGCCGGATAGCGCCGTCGCGCACGTAGAGGTCCTCCACACCGGGCACGCCCTCGAGGTCCGGCGGATCACCGACGTAGGTCGCCTCCACCGTGTTGGCGTGCAGATGCCGCAACTCGGCCAGCGTGCCGAGCTCGACGCACACCCCTTCGCGCAGCACCGCGACGCGGTCGCAGACCGCCTCCACCTCGGAGAGGATGTGCGACGACAGGAAGATGGTCTGCCCCCGTGCCTTGGCCTCACGCAGGCACTCCTGGAAGGTGGCCGTCATCAGCGGGTCCAGCCCGGACGAGGGTTCGTCCATCACCAGCAGCGGCGCGCGGGTCATCAACGCCGCGACCACCGCGATCTTCTGCCGGTTGCCCTTCGAGTAGGACCGGCCCCGCTTGGACGGGTCGAAGTTGAACTTCTCGATCAGCTCGTCGCGGTAGGCGCGGTCGTAGCCTCCGGAGACCGTGCCGAGCAGGTCGAGGATCTGCCCGCCGGTCAGCTGTGGCCATACTGCGAACTCGCCCGGGATGAACGCCAGCTGGCGGTGCGCTTCGACCGGGTCGTGCCATGCGTCGTGGCCGAGGATCTCCGCTCGCCCTCCGGAGGGCTTGAGCAGGCCCAGCAGGGTGCGCAACGTGGTGGTCTTGCCCGCTCCGTTGGGGCCCAGCAACCCCACGATCTCTCCCTCGCTGATGTCCAGGGTGAACCGGTCCAGTGCGGTCAGGTCGCCGTAGCGTTTGGTCAGCTCCACCAGGCGAACCACCGGCGTGTCAGCACGTGCCATGCGGATCAACTCCTTCCACGCTGGTCGCCTCCCGGCATCGAGCACCGCGAGCGCAAGGGGGAACGATCTTCCTCAGCGTGCCGTCTGGCTCCCGAGGCGCTAGGGCCGAGCGACTCTGCGGTGCAGGGCGGTCCACACGCGCCATGTCGTGTCCGCCCTCGCCGTCGTCAGGGTCGGCGCCCTGCGCTTCGCAGGCGGGCCGGACACGCAGATGGCGCGCAACCTCGCTCGAGATCCACGTCTC
>CAYVJT010000070.1:16112-17286 GCA_964451855.1 uncultured Actinomycetota bacterium | reverse complement strand
GATCGGACTACAGGATCGGACTACAGGATCGGACTACGGTTCGACGTCGCTACAGTTCGACGTCCTGGGCGTAGATCTGGCTGACGCCACCGCCGTCGTCGATCCGCCACACCTCGTAGGTCACCGACGACGGGTCGGCGCCGGGCCCGGTCCAGCCGATGCCGCCGGACGCACCGAAGTAGTTGATGTCCTCGCCGGCATCGAGCAGCTCCTTGCACTCGGCGTAGGAGGTGCACTCGGTGCCGTCGTTGACGACCTCGATCATGTAGTCACGGAACACCGACGGATCGGTGGTGCCGGCCGCCTCGGCCGCCAGCGCGATCGTGATGGCGCAGTCGTAGGCCTGCCCACCGAAGATCGCGTTGTCGTCCGGCAGCCGCTCGATCAGGCGCTCGTTGAACTCGAGCGCGGCGCTCGGCGCGGTGCCCTGCATGCCGTCGATCACGTTCGGGTTGTCGGGGTCGACGAACTCCCAGCCGTCCCCGGACTTCATGCCGTCGGCGGCGTAGAGCTGCTCGGGCGTGTAGCCGGCCTCGAGCAACGAGGCGATGACCTGGAAGCCCTCGTCGAAGCCGACCACGATGACCGCATCCGGGTTCTCCGCCGTCGCCTCCGCGACCTCGGCGTCGAAGGTCGCTGCCTCGACGTCGTAGACCACCTGTGCGGTGACGTCCGCGCCTTGGGCCTCGAGCTCCGCGGCCGTCAGCTCCATCAGGTTCCGACCGTAGTCATCGGCACGACCCATCACCGCAGCGCTGGTGTGACCGTCGCCGATCACGAGCTCCGCCATGATCGGCCCCTGCCCGTCGTCCGGGGGCGCCGTGCGGAAGTAGAACGCGTTGCTCTCATGGTCGGAGAACGCGGGTGAGGTGTTCGATCCCGAGCACTGCACGATCTCGTTGTCGTGCAGCGTGTCGATGAAGGCCAGCGACATCCCGGACGCGGCAGCGCCGACGATCGCGTGGACGCCCTCAGCGATCAGGCGCTCCGCCGTCTCGCGAGCGACCGCCTCGTCGTCGGCCTCGTCACCGGACAGCAGCGTGACATCGGTTCCCAGCACGCCGCCAGCGGCGTTGACGTCCTCGATCGCCATCTCCACCGCCTGGATCTGCGGGGGGCCGAGGAAGGCCAGCGCACCGGACTCCGGCAGGATGTAGCCCATGATCAGCCCATC
>CAYVJT010000070.1:11885-16012 GCA_964451855.1 uncultured Actinomycetota bacterium | reverse complement strand
CATCGGTCCTAGCATCGGTCCTAGCATCGGTCCTAGCTCGGAGTTGCACGCTCGCCGAACAGGATGGTCGACGATGTGCCGCACCGTAGCGCACGCACGCCACGGCCGAACGGCAACCTACTACCTCGGCAGTATCCCCGAGCTCGGCAGCCATGTCCAGCGCACCGGCCAGGCGCTGGTCGCGGAGCTTCGCTCCGCGCTGGGCCCGTCACTGCCGCCGACGCACCCGTCGGGCTCGCCGCTACCGTCGACGGCTAGGGTGCCACCGTCCTCGATGAGGAGACGAGCGTGTCAACTGCCGACCCCGCCGAGCGGGCCGCTTCCGGCGACCCACCGAGCTCCGCTCCAGGCGACGACCGGCCGACGTCCGAGGTGATGACCTCGCTGTTCGCCAACGGGCAAGCGCTGGTCAGCAAGGAACTCGAGCTCGCCAAGCACGAGCTGAGCGAGGTCGTCCGAGACAAGGCGATCGCCGTCGGGCTGGCCGTCTTCGCCGCGATCCTCGGTCTGTTCATCCTCGGCTTCATCGGCGTCACCGGGGCGGTCGCGCTCAGCCTCGTGCTCCCGGCCTGGGCCGCGTGGCTGATCGTCACCGGGATCTACCTGCTGATCGCGGTCGTGCTCGTGCTGGTGGCGATCAAGCTGCTCAAGCGCCCCGCCTTCGCACGGACCAAGGCCAGCATCGATGAGCTCCGTACGTGGGCGAAGGAACAGGTGCGATCGTGAAGGACGACCCCATCGACGACGCGAGATCCCAGGTCAGCGAGGCGCTCAAGGCCCGCAAGGGTGAACCCTCGAAGGACGCCGAGGAAGCCGCGGCCCAGGTCGGTGAGCTCCGCGCGGCGGTGACCCGTGACGTCGACGCGCTCCGCAGCCGGCTTCCCGAACCCTCGGAGGTGAGCGGGCAGGCCCGCACCGTCGGCGGTGTCGCTGCCGGCGGGGTCGCCGCCCTCGGCGCTGCGGTCCTGCTGCTGCGACGCCGGGCCAAGCGGCGCGAGGCCGAGACACGGGTCCGCGAGCAGGCGATCGCCCTGGCGCGCGAGCTGGCCCGCCTCGACCTCGATGCGGAGGACGTGGTGGAGGGCCGCGGCGGTGGCCCCCTCGTCAAGATCGGCGTGGTGGTCGCCGCGCTCGTCGGCCTCGCGGGCGCCGTGTTCGCGGTCCGCAAGCGGATGCAGGGCGATGACGAGGTCTGGGAGACGTGAGCCCGCAGGGCGAGACCCACGCCACGACGCTGCCGGTCGTGGCCACCGACGCGCACCGTGAGCACGACCCGTCCTTCGAGCTCAACGCCGGGCGGATCATCTCCCCCGTGTTCGAGCGCCCCGAACGCGTCGACGCCCTGCGGTCGGGCCTCGATCCGCAGCTGCTGCGGCCCCCCGTCGCCCACGACGATGCCCCGCTCTTGGCGGTCCACGATCCGGACATGCTCCGCTTCCTGCGCGACGGCTACGACGCGTGGCGTGCGGCACGTGGTCCTGAGGTGATGATCCCCGACACGTTCCGGTCGCCCCGCTGGGCAGCAGGGGGACGGCGCACGGCCTCGCCACTCGCCGAGCCCGGCTGGTGGTGCTACGACACCGCCACCCCCATCGTGGCAGGGACCTACCACGCCACCCGCGCCGCGGTGGACGTCGCGTTGACCGCCGCCGACCTGATCGCCGGTGGTGCCGACGCGGCCTACGGGCTGACCCGGCCGCCGGGACACCACGCCGGGCCGGACTACTTCGGGGGGTTCTGCCTGCTCAACCACGTGGCGATCGCCGCCCGAGAGCTCACCAAGGGCGGCCGCGTCGCGGTGCTCGACATCGACGTGCACCACGGCAACGGCACCCAGGACGTGTTCTGGCGTGACGGCGAGGTGCTCTACGTCTCCCTCCACGCCGACCCCGACACCACCTACCCCTACTTCTCCGGGTACGCGGACGAGGTCGGCGAGGGCGCCGGCCGCGGCACGACCGTGAACGTGCCCCTCGCGCCCGGCACCTCGGACGCCAGCTACCTCGAGGCGTTGGCGCAGGCGACCGACGCCATCGACGCCTTCGCACCCACGACGCTGGTGGTCTCGCTGGGGTTCGACGCCTCCGAACACGATCGGCTCGGCACGCTCGCGCTCACCCGCGACGGCTTCTCTGAGCTCGGGACGACGATCGCCGGGCTCGGGATCCCGACGCTCCTGATCCAGGAGGGCGGCTACGCGATCGAGCACCTCGGGGAGCTCGCGGGGGCCTTCGTCACGCCCTTCGTCGACCGGGTCGGTCCGCCAGCCGGCGCGTGAGGTAGCCCGGAAGGACGTCGGCCGCGACGATGCGCCCCACCAGCGGGCCCAGCCCGTCCGCCAGCCGTTCGGTGGCGTCGACACCGAGCGCCACCCACGGCTCTGCCGCGAGGTCGTCGGTCGCTGCCTCGAGGTGATCACGTAGGGCCGCCCCCGCTGCGGTCAGGCTCCCGTCGGCAGCGAGCAGACCACGCTCGCGCAGGCGCTGCGCCCCCGCGTCCCACTCGGCGTCGGTCCAGCCGCGGACCGGGCTCATGCGTTCACGCAGCTTCGAGGAGTCGCCCGCGAGGGTCAGGTGTGAGCCGACACCGTCGATCCCCGCACCGACCAGCAGCGCGACGTGCCCGCCGCCGCGGGACTCCCTGATGCGAGCCGCCGCCTGCCAGAGCATCACCGACGGGTCGTCGTCCCATGGCACCGACGCCCACGCAGCCGCGAGGGGCCGGCCGATCGACGGGTGCAGCAGCGCCGCCTCACGAGCGAGCTCAGCCGCTCGTGCCACCTCGTCGTCCAGGCCATCGAAGAGCCGACCGAGCAGACCGCGCACCGCCTCGTGGACCATGCGGCCCGCTGCCTCGGGTGTCGTCCTCTCCCAGGCCCCAGGCACACCGATCGCGACGGTGCGTGGCGCGAACCCGTACAGGACCGCCGTCACGACCTCGCTCGGCACCGGGCCGAGGGGGAAGGTCCTGATCGCGCAGTACCCCTGCATCCGGTTCTCGAGCCCGAGCCCGCGACTGGCCTCTGCGACCTCCCTGGCGAAGTACACCGGCGTGTGCACGACCTCGAGCAGGCGCCAGAGCCGGCGGGCGCGTGCACGAGCATCGTCGTCGTGCCGGTAGCTGCTGGTCACGTCGCTCACGTCGCTCCTCCACGGGCGGGATGCGGGGACCACCAGCCGGCCGGTCCACGCTCCGCAGCACCGTAGACGCCTCTATCCTCGTGCCCCGCATGACAACCAGGTGTGGACGCCGACCCGTCCTGTCGCCACACCACCACGAAGCCACCCGATCACGAGGTCTTCCGTGCCCGAAGCCCTGAGCCGCCACCAGGCCCTGCGCGAGCTCGCCCTGGGCACGACCGCGGATCACGAGGACGTCAAGCGCGCCTACCGGCGACTCGCGCGCGAGCACCATCCCGACCGCGGTGGCGATCCCGACACCTTCCACCGGATCTCCCGTGCGTTCGAGCGGCTCATCGACGACGACGTGCGACCGTCGACCCCGACGGTGGCACGGGGACGACCGTCCCGGACGGTGGTCGCCGAGCCGGAGCGCGTCACCGCCGACCTCGCGAGCGTCGACTGGGCGACGCCCCCACCTGCGCCGGGCACCAGGCTCGATCGCGACCGGCTCGTGGCCGCCCTGACCGACGGCACTCACACGTCGCTCACCACGGTGACCGCGACGAGCCGATCACCGGGTTCGCGCCTGAACCGGTTCGCGCCCCACCTCGCGGGCCATGCCACGGCGTTGCTGACGATCGGCCCCGACGCAGACGACCGAGGACGTGCGGTCGTCGCCGTCCAGGTCCGCGCCTGGGCCCGCCGGGCCCGCCGAGC
This sequence comes from uncultured Actinomycetota bacterium, assembly GCA_964451855.1. Taxonomy (GTDB): domain Bacteria; phylum Actinomycetota; class Nitriliruptoria; order Nitriliruptorales; family Nitriliruptoraceae; genus CSSed11-175R1. The sequence continues at coordinate 12,173 of CAYVJT010000070.1, read as the reverse complement.
GCTCGACATCGCCGACCTACGGGGCCACTGGACGCGCATCCGCGGCCCGTCCAACACCCTGTTGCGCTCGACCTTCGCGCCCGCGGACGACCACCAGGCCTCGGCGGTGGTTGCGACCGACCGAGCGGAGGGCCTGCTCGTCGCGCTCGGGTGGGGACTGCCCGCCTGGACGCTCACCGACGGGACCCACGACCTCGCCTGACGCTGCTCGCGCCGCCGCTCATGTCCGATCCTCCGAGGCCGGCGCAAGCCCCACCAACCCCACCTCGGGGCTCGCGCCGCCGCTCA
>CAYVJT010000070.1:6656-11785 GCA_964451855.1 uncultured Actinomycetota bacterium | reverse complement strand
TCCGAGGCCGGCGCAAGCCCCACCAACCCCACCTCGGGGCTCGCGCCGCCGCTCACGTCAGCATCCTGCCGGCGACGCCAGCTGTGACGCGTCCAGGCGCTCCAGCAGCGTGGTCACCGGCACCGCGAAACCGAGCCCCGTCGAGGCGTCCAACGCGAACACCACGCCGATGACCCGGCCATCCATGTCCAGGACCGGACCACCGGAGCTGCCCTGCCGGATGTCGGCGTCGATCTGGAGCACGTCGGCCGGCTCACCGAACAGTTCGCCGTCGACCAGCCCGAGGACCGTGCCACTCGACACCGTCGACGGGCCGCCACCCGGATAGCCCACCGCGACGATCCGCTCACCGGGCTCGATCGGTGTGGTGCGCAGCTCGGCCTCCGGCAGCCCGGCGTCGTCCGACAACTGCAGGATCGCGAGGTCCGAGTCCACCGCGAGCCCGCTGACCACGGCATCGATGGTGCGTCCGTCCCAGGTGTTGACGGTCACCTCACGTGGCTCGTCCACGACGTGGCGGTTGGTGACGACGATGCCCCCGGGCAGCACGAACCCGGACCCGACACCGAACTGACGACACCCGAGGGTCCGGATCCTGACGGTCACCTCCTGTGCCCGACGCAGCAACGACTCCGCCGCGAGCTCCGGCAGGTCGAGGTCCTCGATCGCCTCGACGTCGTCGGGCTCCTCGAGCGGTGGCGGCGGCTCGACGCAGGCACCGACGAGGGCGGTCAGCAGCAGGGCCGCGACGAGGTGGCGGACGCGGCGGACGAGCGCGGGTGCCGGACGACGGATCCCCCGGGCCCCGGACATGGCGGTCACCCGGGGATCCGGTCGGCCGCGCTCGCTGCGGCCGCCGCTGCGGAGCGCGCCTCGTTGCAGAACGTGGTGGTCGCCTCGGCCTGCCGGTTCAGGGGCTCGACGTCCACGGGGTCGCCCGCCGCAGCGCGGTTGAAGGCCGCGACCGACGCCTCCTGCAGGTCGAACAGCCGCGTGACGCAGGCGTCCAGCGCCTCGACGGCCGAGGCGACCTGGCTGGAGACGTCCGCGAGCACGTCGCGCTCGACCTGCACGGTGGTCGCGGTGTCCTCCGCCTGCGCCTTCTCGTCGGCGAGCTCGCGGATCCGTGACTCCAGCTCGGAGACGTCCAGCTCCGAGGCCGCCAGCAGCTCGGCGACGTCCTCGAGCTGCACCTGGAGGGCCTCGCCCCGGCCGAGCGCGTCGTCACGCTGCGCCGCCAGCGCCTCGGCCCGCTCGCGCCACTGCTCCGCCGTCTCACGTTGATCCCACGCGACACCCGCCGCCGATCCCGCCGTAGCCAGCAGGAGCACCACGGCGACGATCCAGGGCCAACGACGTCGCGGCGGCACATCGGGGGGTGGCGCGGCTGGGGGTGCGCCGTCTGCGGCGAGGGGTGTGGTGGCCGACGAGCGCTCGGAGCTCGCCTGTGGCCAGGTCGATGAGGGGCCTTCCATGCCGCTGTCCTTCGTGCACGAGGACCGGATGGCGCACGTCGCTACCGGCCCGTACCAGCAGGGTGCCACGTCCGCCGCGGGTCGAGGGACACCTCCTCCCCGCCGAACGGCCCACGGTCCGTGACGTCGAGGGTGTTCGGTTCTGGGGCGCTCATCCTGCACGCTTGCACCCTGCGGCCGACCTTCGCCGCCCAGGTTCACCCCGCCCATGGTGGCCTTCGCACCATGACAGTCAGGAGCGCCAGGTGCGCAACGACGACCCGCTGTCCCCGGATGTGCTGCTGCGCCGTGCGGCGCAGGGCGATGCGGCGCGCGCCGTTTCGCTGCTCGCCTACGTGCCCGCCACCAAGCTGTTGGATGCCGTGCTGACCCAAGCCGAGCTCGCCGTCGACGAAGACCGCCATCGGGAGGCCGGCATCGACGCGATCGCGGAGCTCGACCGCGCTGCGATCGAGGTCATGGAGCTGCCCCAGGGCGCCGACCTGGAGCTGGACGTCACGGCGGTCGAGGAGGATCCGGCGGATCCGGAGGAGGCGTTGCGCCTGGTCGAGTCGCCGGTCCTGATCGGTTGGGAGCTCGTCACGGTCCGTCCCGAGGACCTCGTGAGCGCGACCATGACCCTGCCGGTGCGGCCCTGGCAACTGGTGCTGGTGGCCTTCGTCGACCGTCACGGGCCCGCCGAGATCCTGACACGCGCCGTGGTCGCCGCCGCGGCCGACGGGCGGCTGATCCGTGCTTCGCTGCGGTTCCGTGCCGACGACGATGCCGACATCCTCGGCGCCACCGTGACCCACGATCCTGACGAGCTCGGCGCGGATGCCCAGCTCGCCGCCGGCCTCCGTGCCGCGCTCCGCAACGCTGGGCAGGGCACCTGACCCGACCCGGCCCAGTGGTCGTGCGCGCTCGCCGTACCCTGCCGGGGGACGCGCCGAGCGCCTGGAGTCCCGGATGCCCGACCCCTGGAACGAGATCATCCCCGGACTGTGGATGGGCGGTGACGATCGTTCGCCCGTGGGCCGGTTCGATCACGTGGTCTCGCTGTGCGCGTGGGGCGAGGCGCGCAGCCCTGGGCCACCGGGGCAGACCCGGTGGTTCATCGAGGACGCCGAGGTCCCCGAGGATGACGAACGGATCTGGCGGATCGCGCAGGAGGTCAGCGAGCGTGTGGACCGTGAGCAGACCGTCCTGGTCCGCTGCCAGATGGGTCTGAACCGCTCCGGGCTGATCACGGCCGCGGTGCTGATCCACCGGGGCTGGCCGCCGACCGACGCGATCTCGCTGATCCGGGAGCGTCGGGACGGCATGGCCCTGTGCAACCCGCACTTCGAGCGCTGGCTGGCGGGAACCTGAGGGGGATCTCGACGTCCACCTCGGTGGCTCGGAGCGCCCGTCGCTTGGGCCTCGGACGACCGGCCTGCGAGACTACGCCGCTCCCCTGTCCCCACCTCGAGGTTCCTCGCCCGTGCGCGTGCGCGCTCGCTTCCGCCCCCATCCCCGTGGCTTCGGCTTCCTCCACCTCGTCGCTCAGGACGGCCTGAGCCCCTCCGAGGCCAGCGTCGACCGTCCCGGCCGGACCGCCGTCACCGCTGACCGCGCCTTCGTCCCGCCGCCCCTCGCCAAGGGGATCGTCGCCGACGACCTGGTCGAGGCCGAGCTCGCGGCCGACGACAAGGGGCTCAACGCCTCCGAGGTGACCGTCGTGGCACGACCCCGGCGCATGCTCGTCGGCACGGTGACCCACGGCCCCGGTCGTCCGGTCCTCGAACCGGACCCATCCCTCGCGTCGGGCTGGATCAACCTCGACCCGAACGTGGCCGAGCAGGTCCGCATGGCGATCGGGCGGGTGATCGTGGTCCTGCGCGCCGAGGACGACGACGGCAAGCCCCTGGCGCGAGCGCTCGTCGCCGGTCCCTTCGTCGCCGGCTCGCCCCAGGCGATCCGCGCCACGTCCACGGTGGTGGCGCTCGGCCGCGCCGCGCCCGACCTCATCCCCGGCGGCGCAGGAGCGGCTGGCCTCGACCCGGTCGGCGCCGCGACCACCCACGCCCGCGTCATCGGGCAGCTGGCCGGCGGGGGCCGTGGGGCGGCCGCTGGCCTCGACCTCGACGGCCCCGTCCCGGGTGCCGAGCTCGGCCCCTACGACCGCCGCGACGAGGTGTGCGTCACGATCGACTCGGCGAGCACCCGCGACCTCGACGACGCGGTCGCGGCGAGCTGGGACAGCGACCCGGCCTCGCCCGTCCGGATCGCCGTCCACATCGCCGATGCCGCCGGCGTGGTCGGCATCGACTCGGAGGCAGACCGCTACGCCAGGACCGTCGCGTCGACCGCCTACCTCGCCGTCGGCGAGAGCGCCCCGATGCTCGATCCGGCACTCTCGGAGGGCGACCTGTCCCTGCTGCCCGACCAGGACCGGTCGGTGATCAGCGTCCGCTTCGAGGTGTCCAGCGACGGCCGGATCAGCCAGGTCGAGGTCGAACCGGCCGCGATCCGATCACGCGCGCGACTGAGCTACGGAGCCGTCGAGCACTGGCTCGACGGCGATCACGCCCCGATCGAGGAGGAGGCCGGGGACCGGTCGGCGCCGGCAGCCGAGGTCCTGACCGCGGCGCTCGAGGCGTCGCGCCGCCTCGGGGTGGAGCGTGACGCCCGCGTCACCTTCGAGGAGCTGTTCGCCTCCGCGGAGGTCACCCCCGCCCTGGTGGAGGGCCGCCTGAGCGTCGTCGAGGCCGAGCCCGACGCCCACGCGTACCGCCTCATCGAACGCTTGATGGTGGCGGCCAACGAGGCCGTCGCGAGCTTCCTCGTCGCCAACGACGTCCCCGCGCTCTACCGGGCCCACGCCGGGCTCGACCCCGAGCGCGTCGAACGGCTCCGTGCCGCGGTCGAGCTGGCCGGCGCCGAGGTGCCGGCGCTCGACGACCCGGACAGCGACGCCGAGGTGGTCAGCGCTCAGCTGCTCGCGGAGATCGACCGGTTGGAGGAGGAGGGACGCGACGCGGACCGCGCGCTGCTCGTCTCGGTGGCGACGGGCTCGACCGCCCGGGCCGCCTACGACCCCGATCCCAAGCACCACCGGGGGCTGGCCAGCGGCGCCTACACCCACTTCACCTCACCGATCCGGCGGTACGCGGACCTGATCGTGCACCGCCAGTTGCGTGCCGCGCTGGCCGGTGAGCCGGTGCCCCACTCCCCCGAGGATCTCGCGCGTCTGGCGACCTGGCTCGACGCGCGTGCCGGTGCCCTGAACTTCCTGCAGGCGCGCGAGCGGGGCGAGCTGTGGGCGCGGCTGCTCGACCGCGGCTTCCTCGCCGATCCCGAACCGGCCGTCGTCACCGGGGTGACGGTCAACGGCCTGCGGATCCGCCTGCCGCGACTGGGGGTCACTGGGTTCGTCACGGCCGAACGGGCGCTGGGGTTGGCGCCGAAGGAGCGTGGTCGGCTCGAGGTCGACGAGCACGGTCTCGACACCACCTCGGGTCCATGGCGGACCGGCAGCTCCGTGCTCGTGCGCTTCGTCGGGCTCGACGACACCGGGCGTACGATCTGGCGCCTCGGGGACGCCGAGACGAAGTAGGGTCCACGTCCCGTCCCGAACCGCCCCGGCCCCCTGCAGGCGAGCAGACGGGGCGAGCACCCGGCCCGAGCACCCGG
>CAYVJT010000070.1:3675-6556 GCA_964451855.1 uncultured Actinomycetota bacterium | reverse complement strand
GGGGCGAACACCTGGAGGCGAGCGCATGATCCTGAGCGTCGACGGCCACTCCCCCCGGATCGGTGAGGGCGTGTACCTCGCGCCGAACGCCACCGTCGCCGGGAAGGTGCAGCTCGACCGGGGCGTCTCGGTGTGGTTCGGCTCCGTGCTGCGCTCGGAGCGGTCGACGATCACCGTCGGCGCGGACACCAACCTGCAGGACCTCACGGTCGTGCACACCGATGCCGACTACCCCACGGTCATCGGCGAACGGGTGACCGTCGGCCACCGTTGCGTGATCCACGGCTGCACGATCGGCGACGACGCGCTGATCGGCATGGGTGCGGTCGTGATGAACGGGGCGCAGGTCGGAGCGGGCGCCGTGGTCGGTGCCGGTGCGGTGGTCACCGAGGGCACGGTCGTCCCCGACGGTGGGCTCGCGGTCGGGATCCCCGCCAAGGTCCTCGACCGACCGGTCCCCCCGGTCCCCCGGCCGAACGTCGCCAACTACCTCGGCCTCGCCGAGCTCTACCGCGACGCGAGCGAGGCGGCGGGATGAGCGGATCCGGCGCACCCCCGGCAGCGACGCCGAGCTCCGCGACACGTGACCTGCTCGCGAAGCTGGTCGCGATCGACACGACCAGCCGCAACTCCAACCTGGGACTGATCACCTTCGTCGAGGAACTGTTCGACGCGCACGGCATCGCACACGCCCGCGTCCCCAACGAGGACGGCACGAAGGCCAACCTCGTCGCCCAGGTGGGGCCGAACGTCCCCGACGGCATCGTGCTCTCCGCACACACCGACTGCGTGCCGGTCGACGGCCAGCCGTGGACCCGCGATCCCTTCACCATGGCCGAGGACGGAGGGCGGTTCTACGGGCGGGGCGTGACCGACATGAAGGGGTTCATCGCGGCGGTGCTGGCGATGGTGCCGGCGATGGCCAGCGCGTCGCTGACGCGGCCGATCCAGTTCGCGCTGAGCTACGACGAGGAGCTGGGCACCCTCGGGGCTCCCTCCGCGGTCGAGGGGCTGCTCGCCACCTTCCCGCGGCCGGTCGCCGCGCTCGTCGGGGAACCGACGGGGATGGAGGTCGTCACGGCCCACAAGGGCATCCGTGCCTTCCGGGTGACCGTCGACGGCCTGGATGGCCACTCCAGCCAGCCACAGCGCGCGTCCAACGCGATCGCTGCCGTGACGCGGCTCGCCACCCGCATCGACGACCTCGCACAGCAGCACCGTGAGGCGGCCGCTGACCCGCGGTTCGACCCGCCCTACACGACCTTCAACCTCGCGACGATCGAGGGCGGCCAGGCGCTCAACATCGTCCCCCGGCACGCGGAGATGACCTTCGAGTTCCGTCCCGTCCCGGCCGACGACACCACCGCGATCGCCGACGACCTCGCCACGTACGCCGAGGAGGTCCTCGTCCCCGCGCTTCGCCGGGACACCGGCGTCGGCGAGATCACCTTCGAGGTGCTGGCGACCGCGCGAGCGCTGGCCTCCGAGCCGGACGGCATCGCCGAGGCGCTGGCACGTCAGCTGTCCGGCTACGTCGGCCCCGACCGGACCGTGCCGTTCGGCACCGACGGCGGCCACTTCCAGGCCGCGGGGATCTCCACGGTCGTGATCGGCCCGGGCCGGATCGAACAGGGACACCAGCCGGACGAGTGGATCGAGACGTCCGAGCTGGCGCGGTGCGAAGCCTTCATAGAGCGTCTCATCGCCCACCTGTCCGGCTGACGACCGAGCGTCGCACCACGCTCGGCGTCGATCGTCACCCGTCGGATGGTTCGTAGGCGGCGGTGAAGCCGGTCCAGGCCAGGGTCGACAGCGCTCCCTGCCGTGCGGCCCCACCGGCGATGACCAGCCGTCCGTCGAGGATGCCGCCACCGGCACCGTGCACGGGCAACGGCGCCGTCCCGTGCTGCTGCCACGCCCCGTCGTCCGGATCCAGGGTCAGGTGGTCGTCGTAGGTCGCGCCGCCGGGCACGGCGGGATCCTCCCCGCCGACCAGGTGGATGCGCCCGTCGAGCACGCCTTCGACGCCGGCCGACACGGGGAACGGCAGGGCCGGCCCCTCCCGCCACTCGTCGGCCTCGGGATCGAACACGTGCACGTCGTCGAGGACCGTCTCGTGCTCGTCGCGTCCGCCGATCGCCCACAGCTCGCCGTCGAGGACGACGACCGCGAGGTGATGTCGGGGGGTGGGCAGGGCAGCGCCACGCGACCACGCGTCGGTAGCCGGGTCGTAGATCAGCACATCGCTACTGGCGCCGTGGCCGCCGACGACGTAGAGCCGTCCCTCGAGCGTGCGGATCCGGTGGCTGTCGCGACCCTCGGGCAGGGCCGCGAGCTCCTCCCAGGCGTCGGCACCGTCGCGCAGCACCCACAGCGAGTCCTGCGACGTCCAGTCCCCGACCGAGGGCGCACCACCGGCGACGTAGACGTCACCGTCGAGCGCGGCTGCGGCGGCATGGTGTCGTGGCTCCGGCAGGCTCGGCAGCTGCTGCCAGGAGCCCGCGGCCGGATCGAGCTGATGCACCGCTCGGCTCGTGCCTGCGGTCAGTCCCTCGAGCCCGCCGGCGACGACCAGCTGCTCGTGGCCGGTCCGGTCGACCACGGTGGCGGCGACCTCGCCACGTGGGTCGGGCAGCTCGCCCAGCGTCTCCCACCCCGGCGTGCTCTGGGGTGCTGGTGTCGTCACCGCGAGCACGACGAGCAGGAGGACACCGGCGACGAGCAGCCCACCGATCAGCACCGCCAGCCAGCGCACGACCTGCCGGCCACGCCGGCCCCGGGTGGCCGAGGCTCCTCCGGCCTCCATCCCGTCCTCACGTGTCGTGCTTGCAGCGTCCATCCGGCCAGGGTAGGCGGCAGCGGATCACGTAGCTCCGGCTGG
>CAYVJT010000070.1:1997-3575 GCA_964451855.1 uncultured Actinomycetota bacterium | reverse complement strand
CGCGTCAGCTCACCCGACATGATCAGGACGTCGCCACGTGCCGACCCGAGCTCCTCGAGCTGGCTGACCTCCTCGACGTGCACCGCGTGGCCGCGGATGTCACCGGCCGGGCTGTAGGGGTTGGCGTCGACCTCGATCCTGCCCGCTGCCGATCCGAGCCATCCACGCCCCGGCTCCCACCAGCAGGTCTCGAAGGGGTACTCGACCACGTCGAGGCCACAGCCGCTGAGCACGTCGTGCACGTACGTCGTCGCCCTGCGGTTGGCTGGCGAACCCGGCGGTCGGGCACCGATCTGCTCGACCAGGACGTGCAGATGCTGCTCGATGAGCCCGCGCACGTGCTCCTCCGTGACACGCTGCCACCATCAGACCCCGCCCGCGGTCCGGGCACCAGGGCACATCTTCCCGTCCGAGCGCAGCACCTCGTCGCCGCGATGCGGGCGGTGGAGGGCACCGAGGCCGGCACCGCTGGCGGGGTACGCACGCGCAGCGGCTGTCCACCTCGGTATCGTCGTGGGAACCCAACCGATCTGGAGCGTCCAACGTGGTGCTGATGACCCGACTGCTCGGTGCCGTCCTCGTCGTGGTCGGGGTCGTCGCCTACCTCGTCACCGGCGCGGAGCACGTCACGGCGCTGTTGCCGGCCTTCCTCGGTGCGCCGATCCTGATCCTGGGGCTCGCCGCCGGGGTACGCAAGCTCGAGCGTCCGATGCTCGTCGCCGCGGTGGTGCTCGCGCTGCTCGGCGCCTTCGGCACGGCGATGAACGTGGCCGAGCTTCCGGCGCTCCTGGCGGGTGAGGACGTCGAACGCCCAGCCGCGGTGATCACCTCGACGATCACCGCCGTGCTGTGCGTCGTGTACGTCGTGGCGGGGATCGGCTGGCTGGTCACGGCTCGAGGCGGGCCCGATCGTGGTGGCAGCGACGCCCCCGACGCCGGCTGAGGGAACCGCGGGACGGGTCCGGGCACCCCGCCACCGACGCATCGCGCAGCCGTGCGCTGCGCCTGCCCGAGCTGGTGTCGGCCCGACCTCGTGTAGGCCCGAACCGGTGTCGACCCGAGCTGGTGTCAGAGGATGCCGAGGACCGTGGGGAGCACGAACACCAGCACCACGACGAACACCGTGACGGTCACGAGCGTCAGGACCCGGCGGTCTGTCCCTGCCCGGGGCAGCGACGGTTGCCGGCTCGGCGACCTGCCCGCCCCTCCCGGCGACGCGTCCACACCGTCGTCATCGACGCCTCCCATCGCGGCCAGCTCGGCCTCGCGGAGCATGCTGGCGTCGAGCTCGAGATCGAGCACGTCGCAGGCCTCACGGTGACGGTCATCCGGCACGACCACCGCCGTGCCACCGACACCGAAGGGGATCTCGGGATGGAGCCCGCCGGCGTCGTCACCGGACACGTAGGCCGGGATGCCGGCGTCCTCGAGCACCGTCCGTGCGAGGTCGGCCTCGGTCCGGCTCATGAACCGGTCGATGCGACCCATCGCGGCCTCCTCGTCGTGGCGCCACTGGCCGGCACGAGCGTACAAGCACAGGGCGGCGTCCAGGGGGCCACGCCGACGGGTCCGCCGCCG
>CAYVJT010000070.1:0-1897 GCA_964451855.1 uncultured Actinomycetota bacterium | reverse complement strand
TCCGCCGCCGGCGTCCTGGAGCGAAGCTGCATCCGGGGTCGGCTACCGGTGGCGGTCACACGTCGTCGAGCATCGCGACGGGCTCGCGGCCGCGGTAGCCGGTCTCCGGGGGGTGGTAGTAGGCGATCGCGTCCTCGTCGTCACGCCAGCACAACAGCACATCGATCGGCTCGCCATCGCGGATCGCCCGCGCGGGGAGGTCGAGCAGGGCAGGCGCGATCCCCTTGACCTGGATGCCCCGCTCGTCGAACCAGCGGAGCTGCTCCTCCAGGCGACGCTCGAGATCGGCGACATCGTCGGCGAGCCCAGCCGGCGCGTCGCCGCCCGGCAACCCCTGCGTCAGCCGACGGAGCTGCGCCAGCGTGTCGGCCGCTTCGGCGATGCGCTGCCGCGCTTCCGGGAGCAGCGCCTGCGCCTCGTCGAGGGTGTAGCGGTGGGTCATGTGCGCAGTCTGCCGTGCCGGGGGCCGCTCGTGCCAGCCCGTGCGGTGCCGCAGCCGTCCCTGCACGTGTGGCCACCTCCGGACCGACGAACGACCGGTAGCCGGACAGCGTTGCCTCTGGCATGTTGCCCTCAGATCGGAAGGCACAGCATGCTGCGGACGGTCCGTATCGAGACACGGAGCGGATCGACCTACCTCGTCGGGCCCGCCGCCGATCCCCAGCGGATCCGCGTGGCCCGGGTGGGCGCCGGGCCGGTCCGAGGCACCACGGGCCCGCTGTCGTTCGCCTGGGATGTCGAGACCGTGGAGTTCGTCCCAACGACCGGGGGCCTGCGTCTGCGCATCCGGGGCACCGATGGCACGGGCTTCGAGTCCACCGAGATCGTCAGGATCACCGAGCACGAGCTCAGCGACCCGCCGGCGTGGGACGACAGCGAGGACCCGACGAAGGTCACGATGTGAGCACCCCCGGTGGCCGTTGCGGTCGCGTCGTGACCGTCCGAAGGGGCACGGTCATGCCGACCCCTGTCACGACCCGTCCCGGAAACCTCACGACCCGTCCCGGAAACGCTGCTCGTGCCACGGATCGGCGACGTCGTGGTAGCCGCGTTCCTCCCAGTAGCCGGGCACGTCCCGGTCGGTGAGCCGCACCTCGGTCACCCACTTCACGCTCTTCCAGCCGTACCGTGAGGGCACGACCAACCGCAGCGGTCCACCGTGGGCCGCGGCCAGGGGTGCTCCGTCGTGGGCCCAGGCGAAGAGGACATCGTCCTCGCGGAGCACCTCGAGGTCGAGGTTGGTGCTGTAGGCCGGGTGTCCGCTGACGACCGCGTGGGTGGCCTCGGGCCGGACGCCCGCGAGGTCGAGGACCTCGCGGACACGCACCCCGGTCCAGGTGTTGTCGAGCCGGGTCCAACGGGTCACGCAGTGCAGGTCGCGGGTCACGGTGGTGGACCCCGACGCCTGGAGCTCGGCGAGCGACAGGGTCTGGCGCCGGTGCACCCGCCCGGTGACGGTCAGTCGGACGTCCTCGGGGAGGAGCTGCGGGACGGTGCCGACGTGCAGCACGGGCCAGCCCGCGGTGAGGTGCTGCCCGGGAGGCACCCGGGCCGGATCGTCGACGGCGGTGGGTGCCCGAGCCACGTCGGGCGAGGGCTCGAGCATCGGCGCCAAGGCATCGAGGTCCAGGTCGGCGGCCCGGCGCGAGACCGCGGCGGCCTGCGTGCGTCGCACCTCGTGGTCCTCGATGTCCTCGACCCACGCACGGGCCTCGTCGAGCAGCTCCGCGACCTCCTCCCACGCGATCTCGGGTCGCGCGCGCTGCGGTGCCGCCTTGCGCACGTCGTCGGCACGCACCAGCAGGCGACGGATCTGCGCCAGCACCTCGCCGTCCGTGGGCTCGCTCATCACATCCCCTCCGAGACCGCCGGGCTCGCCATGACCCTCGCTCGCCCG
>CAYVJT010000069.1:0-17383 GCA_964451855.1 uncultured Actinomycetota bacterium | reverse complement strand
GGCATCGCGCCGAGCAGCCCGGCCGGGCCGAACGCGGCGATCCGCGGCGGGGTGGATGCCTGACCTCGGGCGGTGGACACCAGCGCCGTGGTGACGGCGGTCAACAGCGCATCCGGGTCCAGCGCGGCCCGCGCGTCATCGTGACCGAGCACGAGGACGCGGCTCACGCGCCGACCGTCCGCAGGAAGTCGCCGACCACCGCGTTCCAGGCGTCGGGGTCCTCGAAGTAGGGCGAGTGGCCGCGGTCGGACAGTTCCACGACGGTCGCCTGCGGCAGCCGCGTGGCGGCGTCGCGGATCAGCTCCGGCGACATGAGGGGATCGCGGGACGCGCAGATGAACAGGGTCGGCACCTCGAGCATGCCAAGCGCGTCGGGGTCGTAGGTGGTCTCGGCGAGGAGCCGCGCGAGCTCATCGTCGCTCGGGCGCCTCCCGAAGGTGCCGAGCGCCTGGTAGAGGTAGGCACGGGCCGGGTCGATCTCCGGGAGTCGCTCGCCGACGGCCGGGTGGACCCCGAGCGGCCGGGTTCCTCCACGCGGCCCGATCCCGCTCGGGTCGAAGGGCGCCACGTGGACCGCGGGGATGCCCGCGGTCGTGCAGGCCAGCACGAGCGAGCGGACGCGTTCGGGGGCCCGGAGTGCCGCGCCGAGGACCGCCCAGCCACCCATCGACTGGCCGACGAGGTGCGCCGACCCGACGTCGAGGTGATCGAGCAGCGCCAGCAGGTCCTCGACCGCCACCTCGGGCCCGACCCGCCCGGCGGTGCTCGTCGAACGACCGAAGCCACGCTGGTCCCAGGTGACGACCTGATGGTGCTCGGCGAAGGCGGGGACCTGCTGGAACCAGGTGGCACCGTTGCCGCCGAGCCCGTGGCTGAGCACCAGCGTTGGCCCCTCCCCCGCGGACTCGAACCAGACCTCGTCGCCGTCGGGCCGGGTGAGACGCCCCTCCGTCCGGGGGATCACCCTGGCATCCGCGCGCCGAGCCTCCCAGCCACCTCCGTCCACAGCTCACCGTAGGCACGACCGGCACGTCCCGACAGCACCGCACGCAACGGCCGGGGCTCGAGTGCCATGCGCTCGACCCGACTGTCGGTGGGCACCACGACGGAGCTGAAACCGTCCGGTGGCTCGTCCCCATCGACCAGGTCGCGGTGCAGGCCCTTGCGCCGATCCAGCATCGTCAGGAACGCCAGGACCTCCGGACGATGGTCGAGCCCCATCGCGTCGATCTCCGCGTAGAGGTCAGCGAACGCCGACCAGGCCAACGGCCCCGCCGTCAACGGCACCACCACCAGGTCGGCTGACCGCAGCACGGCCGCCGCGGTCAACGAGACCGACGGTGGGCAGTCCAGCACGACCACGTCGTGGTCGGCACCGTCACCGAGCGCAGCACGCAGCCGTCCCGGCCCCTCGTGCTCGACGTCGAGCTGACGGTCGAGGGTCCGCAGCGACGGATCCGCGGGGACCAGGCCGAGCATCTCCAGCGGGGTCGACACGACCCACGGGGCCACCCGACCACCCGTGCGGATCACCTCGCCGATGCGCTCCTCACCGCCACGGTCCGCGCCGAGCAGGCGGGTCGCCGCCCCCTGCGGGTCGAGGTCCCACAGCAGCGTGCGGTGACCCTGACGCGCCGCATGCGCGGCCAGGGCCACCGCGGTGGTGGTCTTGCCCACCCCGCCCTTGTGGTGGTAGCTCGCGATCGTGCGCACGGATGGCTCCTTCCTCACGCGACGTCGCCGCGACTACAGCAGATGTTCGAGCCCGACGACCAGCCCGTCCAGGTCGCGGACCTTGCGACAGGCCAGCAGGACCCCCGGCATGAACGAGGTGCGGTCGATCGAGTCGTGTCGGATCGTCAGGGTCTGGCCCTCACCACCGAAGACGACCTCCTGGTGGGCGACGAGCCCGGGCAGGCGCACGCTGTGGATCCGCACGTCCGCGTGCACCGCGCCGCGTGCACCCGGATGTCGGTCGTCGCCATCGGGTGACTCGGGCACGTACGGCCGTGCGTTCGCGACGAGGTCCGCGGTGCGCAGCGCCGTGCCCGATGGTGCGTCGACCTTGCGGTCGTGGTGCAGCTCCAGGATCTCGACATGCGGCAGGTGGCGGGCCGCCTGTTCGGCGAAACCCATCAGCAGCACCGCGCCGATCGCGAAGTTCGGCGCGATCAGCGCGTTGGCGGGCCCCTCGCTCGCGATGCCCGCGGCGCGAGCGAGCTCATCGTCACCGAACCCGGTCGCGCCGACGACGGCGTGGATCTCCCGCTCCAGGATGCCCAACAGGTTCGCCCCGACGCTCGCCGGGCCCGTGAACTCGACCGCGACGTCGCATCCCGCAGCGGTCAGCGCATCGAGGTCCTCGGAGATGATCAGGTCGCTGTCCAGTCCGATCGCCTCACGCAGGGGTGTCCCGGCATGGTCGGGTGAGACGGCCGCCACGAGCTCGAGGTCATCGCTCGTGGCGATCGCCCGACAGGTCTGCGCGCCCATCCGCCCCGCTGCACCGACCACCCCGACACGCACGAGAAACCTCCTGATCGACCGTGCTCGAGCCTAACGGGGTCGAGCGGCGCATGGAGCAGTGCCTGGCGCCGCGGCGGTCGGTCCGAGCGTCGGCTCGCCGCCGCACAGGTCGACGGGCTCGGGTCAGCTGGTCTCCGCTGCCCGGGTCAGGGCCAGCTCCGTGGTCTCGCGCGGGTACGGCGATGCGGCCAGGGCGCTCGCGCGGCTGCGGATGCCACCGAGCACCTCACGGAACAGCGAGGCGAGGTGCGCGAGCTCCGCCTCCTGTGCGGTGACCACCGATGGGTCTGCGACGGCACCGTGCCCGGGCACCACCACCTCGGCATCGAGTCCGGCGACGCCCGACAGCGTCGCGGGCCACTGGAAGGGGAAGGCGTCGTGGAACTGCGGCGGGGCACCCACCTCCAGCAGGTCCCCAGCCACGACCACTTCAGCGTCGGGGACGTGCACGACGAGGTCGTGGTCGGTGTGGCCACGTCCGAGGTGGAGCAGGTCCACCTCCCGTCCGCCCAGACCCACCCGCGCCCGGTCACGCACGGTGTGGTCGGGTGGCACGATCGGGCTCGCGCGCAGGTGGTGTCGCTCCTCCTCGGGGATCGACGTCAGCCACCGCTCACGTTGGTCGATCCCGTGGCGGATCAGCGCCTCCCGGCACCCGACGGTGCCCCACACGGTGACGTCGGGGAACGCCCCGGCGCCGAGGCAGTGGTCGAGGTGCGCGTGGGTGAAGGCCAGGTGGGTCACGGCGCCGATGGGCAGCTCGAGGAGGTGGTCGCGCAGCTCGCTCGCCTCACGCAAGGTCGTGCGCACGTCGACGAGCAGCACGGCATCGGCGCCGGCGACGACCGTGACGTTGACGTCGTACGGGTCGTAGCGGCGCACCCAGACCCGGTCCGCGACCTCGTCCCACCCGGTCACCGCGGGCAACGTCAGTTCACCACGTGCGCGAAGCGGTCGGCTTCGTCGGTGGCGAAGGGCCCGACGATCGCGAGGTCGCGTGGCCGGCCGAGCACGCGGGCCGTGACGCGACGGACCGCCTCGACGTCGACCTCGGAGATGCGGCGCAACGCTTCATCGACCGTCACGATCGGTGCTCCTGCGACCACCTGTCGGCCGATGCGGGTCATCCGCGAGCCCGTGTCTTCGAGACTCAGCACCGTGGCGCCCGTGAGCGCCCCCTTGGCCCGCTCGACCTCCTCGGCGGTGATGTCCTCGGCCACGCGATCGAGCTCACCTCGCAGGACCTCGAGGACCTCGTCGAGCTTGCCCGGCGCGGTGCCGACGTAGGCCTCGAACAGGCCGGTGTCGGTGTAGTAGGACGCGTGGCTGTAGGCGGTGTAGGCCAGGCCGCGCTCCTCGCGGATCTCCTGGAAGAGCCGCGACGACATGCCGCCGCCGAGGGCGGTGTTGAGCACCCGCATCGCCCAGCGGTCGTCGTCCTGGTCCGCGAGTCCCGGGACCCCCATCACCACGTGGACCTGCTCGGTCGGTCGCTGTCGCACGGAGACGGCACGCTCGCCGAAGCGTTCGGGAGGGTGACGCTCCCGGCCACCACCACCGGGGCGGCCGAGGTCGCCGAGCAGCTCATCGGTCAGCGCCACCAGCGCGTCGTGGTCGACGTTGCCCGCCGCGGCGATCACCAGGTTCTCGGGCCGGTAGCGGTCGAGGTAGAAGCGATGGATCGTGTCCCGGTCGAGCCGCGTGATCGAGTCGAAGCTGCCCAACACCTCGAGGGCCAGCGGGTGGTCCTGCAGCACCGTCTCGGCCAGGTCGGTGTGGGCGAGGTCGTCGGGCGAGTCGAGGTGGATGTCGATCTCGGAGAGCACGACCTGGCGCTCGGACTCGACGTCCGGGGGCGCGTTCCGGGCATCCACGAGCATGTCGGCCAGGACCTCGAAGGCCAGGGGGAGGTCGCGATCGAGGACCCGCGCGAAGAAGCAGGTCATCTCCTTGCTGGTGAACGCGTTCATCTCCCCGCCGACCGCATCGAGCGCCTCGGCGATCTGGCGTGCGGAGCGCCGGGTCGTGCCCTTGAACAGCAGGTGCTCCAGGAAGTGGGCACAGCCCGCCTCCTCGGGCGCCTCGTCACGGGAACCGGTGGCGATCCAGGCCCCGAGCGTGACCGAGCGCACCGAGCTCATCGTCTCGGTGACCACGGTCACCCCGGACGGCAGGGTCGTGAGCTGGTGATCCAC
The DNA here is from genome assembly GCA_964451855.1 of uncultured Actinomycetota bacterium. Classification (GTDB taxonomy): domain Bacteria; phylum Actinomycetota; class Nitriliruptoria; order Nitriliruptorales; family Nitriliruptoraceae; genus CSSed11-175R1. Next base: position 12,662 of record CAYVJT010000069.1, on the reverse strand, counting down.
AGCACCTCATCATCGCTGGCTCGCGGACGCCAGGGTAGGCGACAGCGCGAGGGGTGGCCGTCGCCGGCCACCCCTCGTCCTGCACGCGGTCGCGGTCAGTCGCGGTCCCGCTGCCGGCTGCGGCTGCGCGTCCGGGTGCGCTCACCATCGCCACCACGGTCGCCGCCGCGCTCGCTGCGGTCACGGCCGCCGCGCTCGCTGCGGTCCTCGCTGCGATCACGGCCGCCGCGCTCACGGCCACCACGGTCGTCGCCACGCTCGCGACCACGGTCTCCGCGGTCACCGCCGCGGTCCTCGCCGCTGTCGTCGCTCGTCCCGGCGTCGGCCTCCTCGGCACCACCCTTCGGGCCGACGTACTGCAGCTTGAACTTGCGGCCGCCGTCGAGGACCTCGAGGACCTCGACCAGCACCTGCTGGCCGACCTCGACCGCCTCCTCGGCGTGGCCCAGCCGCTTGCCGGCCATCTTGGACAGCTCCGAGATGTGGAGCAGGCCGTCGGTGCCCGGCGTCAGCGAGACGAAGGCGCCGAAGTCGACCGTCTTGACCACGGTCGCGGAGTACCGCTCCCCAGCCTCGGGCAGCTGCGGGTTGGCGATCGCGTTGACGCGGTCGAGAGCGTCCTGTGCCACGGCCTTGGAGTTCGCGTAGATCTTGACGACCCCGCGACCGGCTTCCTCGTCCACGTCGATCTGGGCGCCGGTCTCCTCGACCAGTTCCTTGATGATCGCGCCACGCGGACCGATGATGGCACCGATCTTGTCCTGCGGGATGTGCACGATCTCCACGCGCGGAGCGCCGTCGGCGACCTCCTCGCGCGGCTCGGGGATCGCGGCGTTCATGGCGTCCAGGATCTCCATCCGGGCGTCCCGGGCCTGCAGCAGCGCGTCCTGGAGCACCTGTGCCGGGATCCCGGCGAGCTTGGTGTCCAGCTGCAACGCCGTGATGAAGCCCTCGGGCCCGGCGACCTTGAAGTCCATGTCGCCGAAGAAGTCCTCGACACCCTGGATGTCGGTCAGGGTCGTGTACTTGCCGTTCTCGTACACGAGCCCCATCGCGATGCCGGAGACCGGCGCGTGCGTCGGCACACCACCGTCCATCAGCGCCATCGAGCTCGCGCAGACCGACCCCATCGAGGTCGAACCGTTGGAGCTCAGCACGTCGGAGACGACCCGGACCGCGTAGGGCCACTCCTCCTGGTCGGGCAGGATCGGGATGAGGGCACGCTCGGCGAGCGCTCCATGTCCGATCTCGCGCCGCTTCGGACTGCCGACCCGGCCGGCCTCACCGGTCGAGTAGGGCGGCATGTTGTAGTGGTGCAGGAACAGCTTCTCGTCCGCCGGATCGAGGGTGTCGAGACGCTGACCCTCGCGGGTCGTGCCGAGCGAGAGCACGGACAGCACCTGGGTCTCGCCACGCTGGAACAGCGCCGAGCCGTGGGTCCGGGGCAGCACCTGGACCTCGGCGGTCAACGGACGCAGGTCCGTGACGCTGCGACCATCGACGCGGATGCCCTCATCGACGATCAGCTGGCGGACGACCTTCTTCTCGGTCGAGCGGAACGCCTCGGAGGCCTGCTTACGCAGGTCCTCCTCGTCCAGCTCGCCGACGCCGGCTTCCGCGACGTGGTCGACGGTCTCCGTCTTGACCTCGGCGATCGCCTCGTCCTTGTCCTCCTTGCCGAGCTCGGCCTGGCGGTAGACGCCTTCGACCTTGTCGGCGGCGTAGGCGTAGACGGCGTCGAAGACCTCGTCGGTGTAGTCGAGGAAGGTGGGGTACTCGCCCGCGTCACGGACGCCGGCCTGGTCGACGAAGGCCTGCTGCGCGTCGCACAGCTCCTTGATGATCGGCTTGACGTCCTCGATGGCCTGGCCGACGACCTGCTCGGTCGGGGCCGGGGCGCCCATGTCGATCTTGATCCAGCTGTCGGGGGTGGCTTCGGCCTCGATCATCAGGATCGCGACCTCACCGTCGTCCTCGACCCGTCCGGAGATGACCATGTTGAACACGGCCTCCTCCTCGAGTTCCTCGAAGGACGGGAACGCGACCCACGACCCATCACGGAGCATCGCGTAGCGCACCGCGGCCACGGGGCCCGCGAACGGGATGCCGGACAGCATGGTCGCCAGCGACGAGCCGTTCATGGCGACGACGTCGTAGGGGTCGACCTGGGTGGTCTGGATGATCGTGTTGACGACCTGCACCTCGTTGCGCAGACCCTCGGCGAAGGTCGGACGCAGCGGCCGGTCGGTGAGTCGGCAGACGAGGATGGCGTTCTCCGACGGCCGTCCCTCGCGCTTGAAGAACGACCCGGGGATCCGGCCGTTCGCGTACATCCGCTCCTCCACCTCGATGGTGAGGGGGAAGAACGGAAGGAAGTCCTTCGGCTGCTTGGACGCGGTGGTGGTCGACAGCACCTTGGTGTCGCCGAGGCTGATGACGACCGAGCCGCCCGCCTGGGCGGCCAACGTGCCGGCTTCGAAGGTGAGTTGCTTCCCGTCGATGTCGACGGTGTGCTCGTGGATGCCGAGCTTGCCCACAGGGGCCTCCTCATGTCGTGTTGCTCACGCTTGCCGCGTGTCGCGCTCGTCTGGCGCGGGGGTGATGAGGTGGCGGAACCTCGGCCGGTACATCAGTGAGGGCGTCTCGCCCACCCCGTCGCACACGGGGGGTCGAGGCGTCTTCACTGACGACCGACGCGACAAGGTCCCACCACGGTGGTCCGCCGACGAGCCGCCGGTGAACCACCGAGGCGCGAGGTCATCGGTGACCCCACGCCTCGGAGTGGTGCCTAGCGCCGGAGCCCGAGTTCCGAGATCAGCGTCCGGTACCGCTCGATGTCCTTCTCCTTGAGGTAGTTCAGAAGACGACGGCGCTGCCCGACCAACTTGAGCAGACCACGACGTGAGTGGTGGTCGTGCTTGTGCTCCTTCAGATGCTCGGTCAGGTGCGTGACGCGCTGCGTGATGAGCGCGATCTGCACCTCAGGTGACCCGGTGTCACCGGGTTCACGGGCGAACCGCTCGATGAGCGCCTGCTTGTCGTCCGGGAGTGCAACTGCCATGACGTGTTCCTGTCGTGTGTCGGGCCCTGCGTCGCCGGGCCAGCGGAGCTTCGCTCCACCGACGAGGGTCACTGGTCCGAGGATCACGACGATCCTGCGGTCCGGTCCGTCCGAGGGACCCCGGGAGCGCGCGACGCGCCGGAAGGGTGTGCGATGCGGACCTGATGACCCCGACGCCCGAGCGGGCACGGTGAGACCGGCCCAGGTGGACCGGCGGGCACGAGTATCGCATGCCCACCAGGCAGCGGCAAGCCGCCGGGGGCGTTCAGCCCGTACCGGTGTCCGGTGCGGGGTCGAGCCGTTCCCGGGCCAGTTCGATGTCGGCACGGATGCGCGCGACCAGCTCGTCCACCGAGGTGAAGCGTCGCTCACCGCGGAGCCGGTGCTCGAAGGTGACCGTCAGCCACTCGCCGTACAGGTCGAGGTCGGCGACGTCGATCAGGTGCGCTTCGACCGTCGGCACCTCAGCGCTCTTGAAGGTCGGGCGCACCCCGACGTTGATGACGCACCGCCACCACCGGTCCCCGAGCGCGGCATGACCTGCGTAGACGCCGTAGGCCGGCAGCTGGCGCCCCTCGGGAACGGCGAGGTTGGCCGTCGGGATCCCGATCGAGCCGCCACGGCCGTCACCGCGGACGACCTCGCCGCGCAACCGGTACGCGCGTCCGAGGGCGGAGCAAGCCCATCCCACGTCACCGCGCGACAGCGCCTCCCGGACCACCGACGAGGAGATCGGCTCACCGTCGAGGTCGCGCACCCCGACCGCTTCCACGTCGAACCCGTACCGCTCGCCGAGCTCGACCAGGGCGACGACGTCCCCCTTGGCGCCACGCCCGAACCGGAAGTTGCTACCGACCACCACGCGGGTCGCGCGGAGGCGCCCCGCCAGCACGTGGCTGATGAACCCGTGCGGCTCGAGGTTGGCGAGCTCGGGAGTGAAGGGCAGCAGCACGACCAGGTCGACGCCGGTCTCGAGGAGCAGCTCGATCCGCTCCTCCCGGGAGCTGAGGCTCGGCGGTTGCGAGCCCGGACGCAGCACCGCAGCCGGATGCGGCTCGAAGGTCACCGCGATCGACCGCACCCCGCGGGCGAGCGCAGCGTCGACGGTCCGGTGCAGGAGCAGCTGGTGTCCCCGGTGGACGCCATCGAAGTTGCCGATCGTGACGACGGAGGGCTCGGGCTCGACGTCATCGAGCCACTGCACCGCAGGCGGCGTGGTCACACCAGCTCCTCCGGTCGGGTCCAGACGAGCTCGGAGCGAGCTTCGCCGTCGCTGTCCCGGTAGATCCCGACGAGCTGTGCACCGTAGGTCAGCGCGTACGGGCCGTCGAAGCCCCGTGCCGAGGTGCGTCCGCCCTGCGTGAGCCGGCGCGCCACCTCGGCGTCGTCGACGGGTGCGCTCGGCAGCGAGCGTGCCACCGCGACCTCCGCGGACACGAGCGCGTCCCGGGCTGCCGCTTCGTCGGCGATGTCGTCGAGCGCGACCGCCTCGTCCACGTTGAAGGGACCGTTCGCGATCCGCCGCAGGCTCACGAGGCTCCCGCCGACCCCCAGCATCCGTCCGACGTCGTGGGCGAGCGTGCGCACGTAGGTCCCGGCCGAGCAGGTGACCAGGAAGGAGGCCTCAGCTCGCTCCCCCGGAGCGAACTCGTCCAGGACCAGATCGTGGACGGTGACGGGCCGTGGCTCGCGCTCGACCACCTCGCCCCGGCGCGCCTTGTCATGCAGGCGCTCGCCCTCGATCTTCAACGCGGACACCATCGGGGGCACCTGCAGGATGTCGCCCTGGAGCTCGGCGAGCGCTGCGCACAGCGCGCGCTCGTCGATCCGCGAGGCGTCGGCCGTGGCGACCACCTCGCCGTCGGCATCCTGGCTGTCGGTCTCGACGCCGAGGACGATGCGTGCCGCGTAGGTCTTGGTGCCGGCCTGGAGGAAGCGCACGAGCTTGGTGGTCCGTCCCAGGCACAGCACGAGGACCCCCGTGGCGGCCGGATCCAGGGTCCCGGTGTGGCCGATGCGCCCCTGCCCGCTCGCCCGACGGACCCGTTCGACGACGTCGTGCGAGGTCGGTCCCGCGGGCTTGTCGACCACCAGCACGCCGTCGAGGTCGCTGTCGCTGCGGCGCCTACGCCCCATCAGCGTCCTCCCGCAACAGCTTGGCGACACGCTGGACGATCCACTCGCGGTCGTGTTCCGAGGTGAAGCCTGCCGCCTTCGCGTGCCCACCGCCACCGAACTCCGCGGCGATCCGACCCACGTCGACCCGGTCGCGCGAGCGCAACGAGCCCTGCCAGGTGTCGTCAGGGGCGGGCTTGAGCACGAGGGCGACCTCGGCCAGGTCAGCGCTGCGGACGACGTCGATCACCGCCTCGACCGCTTCCCGTCCCAGCCCGACGTCAGCCAGCTCCTCATGGGTCACATGGGTGTGCACGAGCGCCACGTCTGGCACGAACTCCAGCCGGTTCAGCGCCTTCCCGAGCAGCTTGAGCTCCCCGAGCGAGCGGGTGTCGAACAGCCTCGACGTCAGCTCCGCGTGCGGGGCGCCCGCGTCGATGAGCTCACCGGCCAGCTCCATCACCCAGCGATCGGTGTTGGAGAAGCCGAACCGTCCCGTGTCGGTGACGAGCCCCACGTAGAGGCACGTCGCGATGTCGCGGTCGATCTCGACGTCGAGCTCGTGGAGCAGGGCCGCCACGATCTGGACGGTGGCGGCGGCTCCAGGCGCGACGAGGCGCAGGTCACCGAAGTCGGTCGACGACGCGTGATGGTCCAACACCAGGCTCGTCACCCCCGCGTCGAGGTAGCTCGCCACCCGCCCGAGACGCTCTGGACTCGCCGAGTCGATCGTGACCAGCAGGTCGACCTCGTCGGGACGCGGGAGCGCGCCGGGTGGCAGCAGGTCGCTCACCCCGGGCAGCTCGGCCAGGGCCGCGGGCACCTTCAGTGGCGCCTCGCCGACCGTCGGCGTCGTGTGGAGCCCGAGCCTGGTCAGCCCGAGGTGCATCGCCAGCGCTCCGCCGAGCGCGTCGCCGTCGGGGTTGACGTGCGCCGCGACGACCACGCGGGAGCCGCGCCCGACGGCGTCCCGGAGCAGCTCGGCCGCGGCCTCGAGGGCCCCGGAGGGCAGGTCCGCCACCCACGTAGGTGTGCTCACCGTGTGTCGTCGTCGCCGGCCGGCCCGGCGTCGGGCGCACGGTCCCGGTCGGAGCCGAGGCGACGCAGCAGCTCGTCGACACGACCGGCCGTGTCGGCCACCGGGTCCGGCTTGAAGCGCAGCTCCGGGGTCGTGCGCAGCTGGACACGGCTTCCGAGCAGGCTGCGCAGACGCGGCGCGGCCGACACGAGCCCCTCCGCGACATCGGCGGGATCGGGGACCTGGTCACCACCGGTGCGCCGTGGATCCCTGCTCACGATGGACGGGTCCAGCGTCGTGTAGAAGATCGTGGCGACCTCGTGGTCGGGGGTGACGTCGACCTCGGTCAGCGTCACGAAACTGACACGCGGATCCTGGATCTCGGTGTCGAGCAGGTCGGCGAGCGCTGACCGCACCATCGAGTCGGTACGGGGGTTGCGTTTGCGAGCCACTGCGGACCTTTCCGTCTGGCGGTCAGGGATCGAGGTGGTCTGCGAGGTCACTGACGCCGAGGACCTCCACCCGCGGATCGCGCTCGATCACGGGACGGACGCGGTCGAGGGTGCGATCGACGCCGGTCGCGGTCGATGCAGCGACCGCGATGCCGAGGATCGCGCGTTGCCAGAGGTCCTGCGCTCCGACCTCGGCGACCGAGCACCCGAGCTCGCGCTCGAGCCCCGTCATCGCTCGGCGGAGCAGCGCCCGCTTCGCCTTCAGGCTGTCGATACCGGGCAGGTGCACGTCCACCCGGCTGATGCCGTAGTGGACGCGACCGGCCGTGGGATCCTGGTTCACGAGCGCCCTCTCGGGTCAGACGCGCTCCACCTCGACGGTCTCGTAGGCCTCGAACACGTCGCCAACCCTGACGTCCTGGAACTTCTCCAGCCCGATGCCGCACTCGAAACCCTCGCGGACCTCGCGCACGTCGTCCTTGAACCGGCGCAGGGACGACATCTTGTCCTCGGCGATCACGACACCCTCGCGGATGACGCGGACCCCGGCCTCGCGTCGCACCTCGCCGCGGGTGACCATGCAACCGAAGACGAACCCGGCACGCGGCACCTTGAAGATCTCGCGGACCTCGGCCTCGCCGAGGATCTCCTCGCGGAACTCCGGGGCGAGCAGACCCTTGACGGCCCGTTCGATGTCCTCGATCGCCTCGTAGATGATGCTGTAGGTGCGTACGTCCACCCGGGAGCGGTCGATCTCCTCGCGGGCGTTGGCGCCCGGCCGGACGTTGAACGCGACGATGATCGCATCGGACGCCTCGGCCAGCCTGACGTCGCCCTGGGTGATCGCACCGACCCCCTTCGAGACGACGCGCACCTGCACCTCCTCGAGCTCGAGCTTGAGCAGCGCATCCTCGAGGGCCTCAGCCGACCCGGACACGTCGGCCTTGATGATGACGTTGAGGGTCGCCTTGTCGCCCGCCTGCACGGCCGAGGTGAACTCCTCGAGCGTGGTGGGACGGCGCTCGGCGAGCTCCTTGCGGCGCTCGCGCGCAGCACGACGCTCGGCCACGTCCCGCGCGAGACGCTCGGCGTCGACGACCCGGAACTCGTCGCCGGCCTCGGGGACGTCGTTGAGCCCGAGCACCTGCACGGGACGCGACGGTTCGGCCTGCTGGACCTGGTTGCCGTCCTCGTCGAACATCGCGCGGATCTTGCCGTCCGCGGTCCCCGCGACGAGGATGTCGCCGCGGTTGAGCGTGCCGCCCTGCACGAGCAGCGTCGCGACCGGCCCCCGTCCACGATCGAGGTGGGCCTCGATGACGCGCCCACGGGCGTCCTTGTCGGGGTTGGCCTGCAGCTCGAGCAGGTCGGCCTGCAGGAGCACGACCTCCAGCAGGTCCTCGAGGCCTTCCTTGGTCTTGGCGGAGACCTCGATCGTCGGGACGTCACCACCGAAGTCCTCGGCGACCAGACCGTGCTCGGTGAGCTGGGTCTTGACCTTGACCGGGTCGGCGCCTTCGACGTCCATCTTGTTGACGGCGACGACGACCGGCACCTCGGCGGCCTTCGCGTGCGCGATGGCCTCCTGGGTCTGGGGCATGACGCCGTCGTCGGCGGCCACCACCAGGATGGCCACGTCGGTCACCTGCGCACCGCGGGCCCGCATCGCCGTGAAGGCCTCGTGCCCCGGGGTGTCGATGAAGGTGATCACCCGGTCGTCCTTGGTGATCTGGTAGGCGCCGATGTGCTGGGTGATGCCCCCGGCCTCGCCGGAGGCGACATCGGTGGACCGGATGGCGTCGAGCAGCAGGGTCTTGCCGTGGTCGACGTGGCCCATGACCGTGACGACCGGCGGGCGGGCCCTGAGCGTCTCGGGCGCCTCGGGGGTCTCGACGCCGAACTCCATCTCCTCCTCGGTGAGGAAGTGCACCTCGACCCCGAGGTCGGCACAGACGATCTCGACGGTGTCGTCGGACAGCGACTGCTGCACCGTGGCCATCTCACCCATCTCGAACAGCTTCTTGACCAGGGCCGCACCGCCGACACCGAGCTTGTCGGCGAGTTCGCCGACCGTCACACCCGAGAGCACCTCGACGCGCTCGGCCTTGAGCTGCTCCTCGATCGGCACGTCGCGGCGGACGGGACCACGACCGAGGTCCTGCTCCTGCGGGCTCTGCTTCTCCTTGCGCTTCTTGCGCTTGGTCTTGCCGCTGTTCGGGCCACCGGTGCCGCCCGGCCCACCCGGGCCACCGCGACCACCGGGACCACCGGGGCCACCTCGGCCACCGGGCGCACCGGGACCGCCGCGGCTCGGCTGCTGCCGGTAGGGCGAGGTGCTCGGCGCTCCGCCACGTCCACGGCCGCCGCCTGGGCCACCAGCACCACCGGGGCCGCTGGGTCCCCCGGTACGGCCGGGAGCCCCCTGGCCGCCGGGGGTAGAGCGCCCGGCGGGCGCGCCCTGGCCACCGCGGGTGGACGGGCCGGGTTGGGGCTGCTGCGGGCGCGGCGGCGCCTTGCGTAGCGGCGGCGGGATCGAGCGACGGCCGGAGCCCTCCTGCGGCAGGACCGGATCGTCACGCCGCGTGGGGGTCGGCGCATCGCCGGTCGCGGTCGCCGGTGGCTTCGGCCCACGCGCGGCCGGAGGCCGCAACGGCACCTCGCCCGGCTTGAGGCGCGGTGGAGGAGCACCCGGCATCCGCGGCGCCGAGGACGGCCCGTCCTCACCCGACGGCGTCGCCGTGGGGGGCGCGCCGTCACCGGTCTCGGGAGCCTGCTGCGCGGGGCTGTCCTCCGCCGCGGGCGCCTCCGGCGACGCAGCGGCAGCCGGCTCCTCCTGCGACGGCGCGCTCGGCTCGGGCTGCTCCTGAGCGGCGGCCCGTTCCGCCTCCTCCTGCTGCTGGCGCAGGTGGGGAGGCAGGACCTTGGCGGCCTTCTTCTTCTCCGGCGGCGCAGCGGCCTGCATCGAGCGGTACCGCTCGAGCTCATCTTCCTCCCGCTTGCGCTTGGCCTCGGCCTCAGCACGCCGTTGTTCCTCGGTCTTGCCGAGGGATTCCCGGAACCGGGCAGCATCGCCCTCCGGGATGGACGACGAGTGACTCTTGGCCTCGACGCCGAGCTCGGTCAGGCGACGGAGGACCTCCTTGTTCGGGAGGCCGCTCTCCTTCGCCAGTTCGTAGACGCGAACCTTGCTCACGCGCTCTCGCTCCTCACGGTCCCCTGCGGGACCTGATGGTGCACACCCTGATGTCGGCGGCCGATCTGGCTCCTCAACGCGGCGAGGGCCGCATCGAGCTCCGCCTCCGAGGCGCCTCGAAGGGCGCGCCGCAGTCCGGTGCTGCCGCGACGCGTCGCCGCGTCGAGGCAGGTTCGGTGGGGGCAGAGGTAGGCGCCACGACCGGGCAGGCGCCGTCTGGGGTCGAAGCGGACCCCGTTGGGCGTCCGCACCAGCCGGACGAGCTCGTCCTGGGGACGGGCCGTCCGGCAGCCGACGCACGTACGGGTACGTGCCGCTCCGGGCTTCAAGGGTACTTCCTTCACACTCAGGGTCAGGTCATCGGTGGCTCGCGGTGACCAGGAGGTCGGCTCCGCCGTCCAGCGGGGCCGCCCCCGGTCACCGGGCACTACGCGCGGTCCTCTGGGGGCTCGGGTGCGTCGTCGGACGCGACGGAGGCATCTGCCTCCGCACCGGCCAGGTCGGGCTCGGGCGCCGCGTCGGCCGCAGTGGACGCCTCGGGCGCCGGCGCCGTGTCGGGCTCGGCGGTCGGGACGGCGGGTGGTCGCTGTTCGGTCACCGGCATGTCGGTCGAATCGGGACCCGACGGCTCGGCGGTGGCGTCAGCAGCATCGACCTCGTCGTCCTGCTCGAGCGCGGTGGCGCGGACCGCCTGGGCCGATTCCACCGCCGACGCGATCGCGCGCTCGCCCTCCTCGGACAACGGGTTGCCGTACTCATCGATCAGGCCCGCCTCGAAGGCTTCCTGGAAGGCGCGCTGCTCCTCGGCGAACTGCGTCTCCGACTTGATGTCGATGCGCCAGCCCGTCAGCCGCGCCGCGAGGCGGGCGTTCTGTCCCTCGCGTCCGATAGCCAGCGACAGCTGGTAGTCGGGCACCACCACCATCGCGGTGCCGTCGTCCGGGTAGAGGTAGACGTTGGCGACCTTCGCGGGCGACAGGGCGTTGGCGACGAGCTCCTCCGGTTCGTCCGCCCACCGCACGATATCGATGCGCTCGAGCTCGTCTGCGTGCAGCTCCTTCTGGACGCTGCGCGCGCGCTGTCCCCCCGGGCCGACACAGGCACCGACCGGATCGACGTCGGGATCGTTGGACATCACCGCGACCTTGGTCCGGTGGCCCGCTTCACGGGCGATGCCCTTGATCTCGACGATGCCTTCCTCGATCTCGGGCACCTCGAGCGCGAACAGACCCACCACCAGCGCGGGGTGGGTGCGGGACGCGACGATCTGCGCTCCCTTGAGCTGCTTGCGCACCTCGATCACGACCCCGCGGGTGAAGGCGCCGTGCTCGAGCCGTTCGTTGGGGATCTGCTCGGAGTAGGGCAGCAGGGCCTCGGTCCGGCCGAGCTCGATCAACGTGACGTTGCCCTGGAGGCTGACCTGGCCCGCGACGATGTCGCCCTCGCGGCCCACGAACTCGCCGTACGTGGCCTCGCGTTCGGCCTCACGGAGGCGCTGGAGCAGCACCTGCTTGGCGGTCTGCGCCACGATACGGCCGAAATCGGTCGGCTCCTCGCGCCACTCGGAGACCACGTTGCCGTCGTCGTCGAGTTCCTGGACGAACAGGCTGACCTCGCCGCTGACACGGTCGACGGTCACGCGCGCCTCGTCGCCGATGGCTTCGGCCGAGCGCTTGTAGGACGAGGCCATGGCGGTCTCGAAGGCCTCCACGACGGTGTGGAAGTCCAGCCCCTTGTCGCGCTCGATCTGGCGCAAGGCGTCGAGGTCGATCTTCATCGTGGGCCCTCCTTGGCGGTCACCACGGCAGCACGACCGTGCCGTGGTCGAGGTCGGCGATCGCGATACGCACGTCGGTGCCGTCGACGTCGAGGGTGACCTCGTCCGCGTCGACCGCGATCAGTCGACCCGTGACCTCGTCGCTGTCAGCGTGCTCGGCAGGGGTGACGCAGACGTCGCGACCGACGTTGCGCTGGAAGTCGCGCACGTCGGTCAGCGGCCGATCCACCCCAGGAGAGGTGACCTCGAGGGTGAAGGGCCCGGGGACCGAGTCGTGCTCGTCCAGCACGCCGCCCAGCTGCCGCGACAGCTTGGCGACCACATCGACGTCCAGGCCAGCGCCCGAGGAGGGATCCGCGACGTCGGCGATCACCCGGATCAGCGGGCGCTGCTTCGGTCCGCCGATCTCGACGTCGAGCACCTCGACATCCAAGCGTTCAGCGAGCGGGACCGCGAGGTCACGCACGAGGTCGGGCACCTGCCCGTCATCGTGTCGCACCATGGTGATCCTCGCTGTCGTCGTCGGCGGTCCGGCGGAACGCTGCGTCCTCGGTCGGAACGGGCTTCCACGTCAACGGCCGGCCCGTTCGGGCCGGCCGCCGCGTGGACGTCCGTTGTGGTGGTCCTGGTCCCGCTCGACCGGTGCGGTCGCGGTGTTGGGTGGTGGTCGTGGGTGACGACGCGCCTTCCCGCCGTCTCCGGGTCGTCCGGGGCCGAACGCGACGGAGCGGGCCGCCACGGCCCGCTACGTGAGCCTCGAAGGTACCACGCCGCGCGAGGGGCCGCCAGAGCGCACAGGGCGCGGAGCGGTCACCGTCGCGGGCTCAGGCCACGGTCGGCGCGCCTTCACCACGCTCGGCACGGATCTCGTCGGCCATCTCGTTCGCGTAGTGGACGAGCGCTTCGACGATGTCCTCCTCGCGCACCGTGGCGATCTTCTCACCCTTCTTGATGATGTCACCCTTGCCGTTGCCTGCGGCGACACCGAGGTCGGCCTCGCGGGCCTCGCCCGGGCCGTTGACCACGCAGCCCATGACCGCGACGCG
>CAYVJT010000068.1:0-17435 GCA_964451855.1 uncultured Actinomycetota bacterium | reverse complement strand
ACCCCAGCGCGAACACCGCACCCACGGCCCCCACCCCGATCACCCACCGGCGGGACCGGCGCGCCGCCAACGCCACAAGCAGCACACCGACCGCGAACGGCAGCACGGTGGTCACCACCACCTTGAGAGCACCTACCTCCACGTTCGCATCGCCAAGGGCCGGGTCCACAACGAAGCTGGCACCCACCGCACGTCCGATGCCCCACAACACCAGATTGACCAGGGTCGCGGCCAGGGCACAGACCGTGGTCGCTCGGAGGACCGAGCGTTTCCGTGCCGTCGTGTTCGCTTCTGCTGCGATGCTCGTCGCTGCCGTGTGCATGGGCTCTCCGTCCGGGAGGGCAGGGAACGACCGACTCGCCGGTCGCGTTCTCTTGCTTCTCCCTACGACACGGCAGCCCGTTCGGATGTGACATCGGCGCGGCAGGTCACCCGAGCGATCGGCCGGACCGGTGCGAGGCCACCCGGCCCTCGCCTGCGCCAGATGCTGCATGGGTGTCACAGAACCGACGGGGTGCGACGTCCTCGAGACCGGGCAGGGCGTTATCGCACTGCGGCCCACCGATCGTGCTCGTCCACGGCTAGACGGGAGATGGCGTCCTCGACTTGGCCGGGCAGTGCGTAGTCGGCCTCGAGCCACGCTTGCTCGATGAGTGCGCGGCGGTGTCCGTCTCCGCACGCTGTCCAGTCCTAGTCTGCGTCGATGGGGCCCGGGATACCGGAGTGCCGAGTATGCGTGTCGAGAATCTCCGTGCGGGTTCGACATGTGGGTGGGGCGCCACCCGGGCGTCTGGGAGGAGCACGACATGCGGTTCATGCTGTTGCAGTACTACGAACAGATCGAGGGCTGTCCACCCATGACCGAGTGGGATCCCGAGGACATCGCGGGTCACATCGACTTCCAGCAGCGTGTCAACGACGAGTTGGCCGAGACCGGCGAGCTGGTGGATGCCCAGGGGCTGGCCGCTCCGGAGCTGGCGAGGTTTGTCGTGGCCGACGGGGCGAGTGCGCCGGTGGTCACCGACGGGCCCTACCCGGAGTCCCGCGAGCTGCTCGCGGGGTTTCGGATGGTCGATGTCGACTCGGCGGAGCGGGCTGTGGAGATCGCCGCCCGGGCGTCGGCGGCGCCGGGGCCGGGTGGGGCGCCGATCCGGCAGCCCATCGAGGTGCGCCAGGTCATGGGCCCGCCCGACCTCGATGGCTGACCCGAGCGGGGAGCGCGTCGAGGCGCTGCTGCGGGAGTTCGCGCCGCAGGTCCTGGCGGCGGTTGCCCGGTGGTGAGGGGACTTCTGCGACGCGGAGGACGCGGTCCAGGAGGCGCTGGTCGAGGCGGCGGGCAGCTGGCCTGAGCGGGGCGAGCCCGCCAGCCGGGGGGGTGGCTGTTCCGGGTGGCCTGCCGTCGGTTGATCGACCAGCAGCGCCAGCAGGGCGCTCGGCGGCGCCGCGAGGTGCTGGCGGCCTCGTGGTCGACGGTGCCGTCCGCGCCGGTGCCCGGCCGGGACGACACGCTGCTGGTGCTGCTGCTGTGCTGCCACCCGTCGCTGTCGCCGAGCGCCGCCATTCCGCTGACGCTGCGTGCGGTCTGCGGGCTGACCACCCGGGAGATCGCGCAAGCCTTCTTCGTGCCTGACGCGACGATGGCCCAGCGGATCAGCCGTGCGAAGGCGCGGCTGCGGCAGACCGATATGCCGGTGGCGATGCCCGGGCCACACGACCGGGCCGAGCGGCTGCGGTCGGTGCGCCACGTGCTTTACCTGCTGTTCACCGAGGGGCACGGTGCCAGCAGCGGGCCTGAGCTCACCCGCCCGGACCTGGCCACCGAGGCCATCCGGCTGACCCGGATGCTGCACGCGGCCGCCGGTGACGACGCCGAGGTGGCCGGGCTGCTCGCCCTGATGCTGCTCACCGACGCGCGCCGCCCCGCCCGCACGGGCCCGGACGGCGCGCTGGTGCCCCTGGCCGAGCAGGACCGCACCCGTTGGGACCGTGCCCTGATCGCCGAGGGCTCGATCTCACCGCGGCCGCACTTGAGCACCGTCGGGTGGGCGAGTACCAGCTGCAGGCGGCCATCGCCGCCGCCCATGCCCGCGCCAGACGCTACGAGGAGACCGACTGGGCCGAGATCGCCTCGCTGTACGCCCTGCTCGACCGGCTCACCGACAACCCCATGGTGCGGCTCAACCGAGCGGTCGCCGTCGCGATGGCAAACGGCCCTCGCCACGGTCTGGCCATGCTGGCCGAGATCGAGGCCCACCTCGGTGACCATCACCGCTGGCACGCCGTACGGGCCCACCTGCTCGAACGAGCCGGTGACACCGCGGCCGCTGCCGACGCGTTCGGTGTCGCGGCCCGGTTGGCAACCAACGCCCGAGAGCAGAACTACCTCACCCTGCAGGCCGCACGCCTGGGCGCCGACACCGGCCGAGCTGACGGCGAACCGCCGTAGGAAGCCGATGTGGATGTCCGACGTGTGCACACGGCGCCACCGGCGCTCGTCACGCCACGGCGACGGCATAGGTGGCGAGCACCGCACCGGTGGCCGTCACCTCGAATTCGTGCAAGCGGAGGGAACGGGGCGTGCCGTCGTCGGGGAAGAGCCGCTTGCCTGCACCGAGCATCAGGGGATCGATCATGAGCCGGAACTCGTCGACGAGCTCATGTGCCAACAGCGTGTGTACGAGGTGGGGGCTACCGATCACGTGCAGGTCCCCAGCACCGGCCTCCTTCATCGCAGAGACTGCCTTCGCGATGTCGCCCTCGATGAGGCGGGAGTTGTGCCAGTCCAACCGCTGGGTGCGTGTCCTCGACGCCACGTACTTCGGTCGGTGATTGAGCGGGTCTGCCAGCTCGCGCTCTGCCCGCGGAGCCGTTGGCCAGTAGGCCGCCAGGATGTCGTAGGTTCGCCGGCTCAGGAGGAAGCCACCTGCGGCGCTGATGTTGTCGATCACCCAGCGTCGGGAACGCTCGTCGAAATTGGGCAGGTGCCAGCCGCCGTGCCCGAACCCTCCGGTCGGGTCCTCCTCGGCAGAGCCCGGGGCCTGTACCACGCCATCAAGGGTCATCCACTCGTTGACCACGATCTTTCTCACCGTGTCCTCCGTTCGTCTCTGGCCATCGGGTTCAGGGGAGCGGATCGCCACACGCGCCCGGCGCGTCGAACTGGTCGAGGTTTCGACGAACTCGAGGCCAGATGCTGTCCGCCGGCCCCACATGACTGTCGAATCCATGGCCTGATTCTCGACTTCAACATCGAGGGCGTGTGGGGCGTCCTCAGGTCACCGGCGGAGAATCACCTTGCCGACGGTCTCGCGTGCCTCGATCGTCCGGTGGGCTTCGGACGCGTCCGCGAGCCGGAACCCGGTGAGCAGCGGGGTCCACTGGCCTCGTGCGAGCCGTTCGAGGGCCCTGCGCTGCAACGCTCGGGTGTGCCCGGCGTCGCGGGCGAGGTGTGGTCCGAGCGTGCCAACGGCGCTCACGCCGCGGGCCAGCAGGTCATCCGCGTTCAGCTGGGTGGTCGTCCCCGCGGTGGCGGCGACCAGTGCGTGCCGGCCGCCGGGAGGCAGCAGCTCGAAGGCGTGTCGCCCGAGGGTTCCTCCCACCGGGTCGATCACGACGGTGGGTGGGCCGGCCAGGGCCCGCTGGACTTTGGCGGTCCAGTCCTCGTCGCGGTGGTCGACAACCGGCACGCCGAGGGAGCCGACGAGTTCGGTCTTGTCGCCCCTGGCTGCTCCGACGGCTGCCTTGGCGGTTCGGTCGGCGGCCTGGAGCAACAGGGCGCCGAGCCCACCGGAGGCTGCCAGCACCACGACCCGGTCGGTGGGCTGGATCCGGGTGGCGTCGAGCACGGCCATGGCCGTGCGGCCGGTGCCGACCATCGCCACGGCTGCTGCGGGGTCGGTCGGCGGGTCGAGCTCGTGCAGGGCGTCGACGGGGGCGACGGCCAGCTCGGCGTACCCGCCGCTGGCGGTCCCGAGGTGGGCGACGACGGGTTGGCCGTGCCACCGGTCGTCGACGTCGGCTCCGATCGCGTCGACCACGCCAGCGACCTCGCGACCTGGCACCATCGGCAGGCTGGGGCGAGCGTGGGGATCAGCGGTGCCGGCGCGGATCCGTGTGTCGATGCGATGGACGCCGGCTACCTCGACGCGGACGCGGACCTGCCCGGGGCCGGGCGCGGGGTCGGGCAGCTGCGTGTAGGTCAGGACTTCGGGGCCACCGAAGGTGTGCTGCTGGATGGCGTACACGTCGTCTCCTCGAGCAGCCGTCAGACCAGGTGGCGCTGGTAGCGGCGCATGGTCCACGGGCCGAACACGGCGACCAGCCCGGCCGCGACGAGCAGCAACGTGAAGGTCTCGGCCGCCACGGGCTGTCCGTGCATCAGCCCCCGCATCGCGGAGACGAGCATCGAGATCGGGTTGGCGTCGACGAAGGGCCGCAGCCAGCCCGGAAGGGTCTCGGTAGGAACGAGGATGTTGCTGAGGAACGACAGTGGGAAGAGCACGAGCATGCTGGTGCTCATGAGCGCCTTCTCCGAACGCATCCGAAGCCCGAGCAGCGTCCATATCCATGACAGACCGAAGGCGAAGACCAGCAGGAGCCCGACCGCCAGCACGACGCCGACCGGACCCGCTCCGGGGCGGAAGCCCAGGGCGTAGCCGAGGAGGAGGATGATCGTGGCGGCCAGCGTGTAGCGCAGCGCGTCCGCGAGCAGCGGCCCGAGTAGGGTCGACGGACGCCAGACCGGCAGTGACTTGAACCGGTCGAAGACGCCCCGTTCGATGTCGCGGTTCAGGGTCAGGCCGGTGTACATCGTGATCATCAGCACGGTCATGGCCAGGATCCCCGGGAGCAGGTCCTGCAGGTAGGTCGAGGTGGAGCCCGCCACCGCGCCTCCGAAGAGGTAGGTGAACAGCAGCAGGAACATCACGGGGAACATCGTCACGTCGAACAGCTGCTCGGGCAGGTGCTTGATCTTCAGCAGGGCGCGCCACCCGAAGATCAGCGACGCGGCGATGCCACCTGCGGGAGCGGGACGCGAACCGAGAGGCATCGGGTTCTGTGCGAGGTCTGCGACGCCGTCGACCGGGTTCGGGAGCTCGGCGTGGGCGGCCGTACCCGGCCGCGGCCGGGCCGAGTGGCGCCGAGAGCGCTCGCGTGCTGCCTGTGCGAGCAACTCCTCGTGGCGGCGTCGGAGGTAGTAGTGGTAGTAGTCGTCGTGGTGCACGCTGGTCCTCCTGTGGGTTAGTCGGGCGCTCACGACGCGGTGGCTGCGGCGTCGTTGGTCGTGGCCCGCCGTCCGGTCAACGCGAGGAAGACCTCGTCGAGGCTCGGCTGGCCGACCGCGAGGTCGGAGATCGCGATGCCCGCGTGCGTCAGCGCGGCGAGCGCATGGGCGATGGCGCCGGCATCCGAGACCTGCACGGTGAGCTCGACCGGGTCGGCCTCCTCGTGCACGGGACGATGCAGGGCACGGGCCAGGGCGGCCTCGGCGGCGGGACGGTCGGCAGGATCGCTCACCCGCACGCGCAGCGAGCCCGACCCGACCGAGGACTTGAGCTGTGCGGCGGTGCCCTCGGCGGCGAGGCGACCACCATCGATGATCGCGATGCGGTCGGCGAGCCGATCGGCCTCCTCGAGGTACTGGGTGGTGAGCACCACGGTGGTGCCCCCGGCGGCCAGGCCACGGATGAGGTCCCACACCTGGCTGCGGCTGCGCGGGTCGAGCCCCGTGGTCGGTTCGTCGAGGAAGAGCAGCTGGGGTCTGGCCACGATGCTGGCGGCGATGTCCAGTCGGCGGCGCATGCCCCCCGAGTAGCGCGTGACCTGCTGGTCCGCGGCCTCGGTGAGGTCGAAGTCGACGAGCAGGTCGGTGGAGCGTCGCCGGGCGTCGGTGCGCACGTAGCCGAGCAGTCGCGCGAGCAGGACGAGGTTCTCATGGCCAGTGAGGTCCTCGTCCACCGACGCGAACTGGCCGGTGAGGCTCACCCGCTTGCGGATCTCGTGGCCTTCGGTGTAGAGGTCGTGGCCGAGCACCCTCGCGTGGCCGGCGTCGGGACGCAGCAGCGTCGCCAGGAGCCGTACCGCAGTGGTCTTGCCGGCACCGTTCGGTCCGAGCACGCCGTAGACCGTGCCCGCGGGCACCTGCAGGTCCAGGTGGTCGACGGCCCGTGTCGTCCCGAAGACCTTGACCAGGCCGTGCGTCTCGATGGCGAGCGGGTCGGTGACGGTTTGCATGGCTGCCTCCCTGGCGGTGGGCTGGCGTTCGCGCGCGGTCGGCGACGTCGGACTGACGGGCCGCTCAGGCGGCGTAGGGGCGTTCGGCCCGGGCGTCGCGAAGCGCGCGGGCCCACCAGGTGAGCTGGTCGAGCAGTCGTTTCGCGGCGCTGTTGGGGCCTTCCGGCTGCATCGGCTGACCGTGGGCGTCGAACCGGGCCCACGCTCGGTGAAAGCTGACCGTCTCGCGTACGGTCACCGCGTGGTGCTCCGCGAACACAGGACGAAGCTGCTCGACGGCACGCAGGCCTCCCGAGATCCCGCCGTACGACACGAAGCCGACCGGCTTGGCGTGCCACTCCGAGGCCGTGAGGTCGATGGCCTGCTTCAGGGGCGCCGGAAAGCTGTGGTTGTACTCCGGGGTGATGACGACGAAGGCGTCCGCGTCGTCCAGCCGCGCGGCGAAGCGTTCGACCTCCGGCGTGGGTCGAGGTGTCAGCGTCGCCGGCAACCGCGCCTCGGCCAGGTCGACCACGTCGACGCGCAGATCCTCGCGTCGACACGCATGATGGACGAACCAGTTGCTGATGGTGTCGGCGAAGCGGCCCTCGCGCGTGCTGGCGACGAGGACCGCGAGCTGCAGCGGGGCGCTCATGCAGGTCCCTTCCTCGGTGGCGCCGGCACCGTACGATCTCAAGTTCACTTGAAGTCAAGATCCAATCGCTGTAGGGTCGAGGGCGTCCGGCGAGGAGCAGCACGCATGTCCCGGCTGTCGATCGGCGAGCTCGCAGCCCGCTCGGGGGTGGCCACCTCGGCACTGCGCTACTACGAGGCGGAAGGGCTGATCGAGGCCACCCGCTCCGAGGGTGGCCAGCGACGGTTCGCGCGCGAGACCCTGCGGCGTGTGTCGTTCATCAAGGTCGCGCAGGAGGTGGGGCTGTCCCTCGATGAGATCCGTGAGGCGCTGCATTCGCTGCCAGAGCGGCGCACGCCGACCGATAAGGACTGGGAGCGGCTCTCACGTACCTGGCGCCCACGCATCAACGCGCAGATCCACATGCTCGAGCGGCTGCGTGACCGCCTTGACGGCTGCATCGGCTGCGGCTGCCTGTCGCTTCGCGTGTGCAAGCTGCTCAACCCCGACGACGAGATGGGCGAGCACGGGCCCGGGCCCCGCTACATCATCGAGGATGACGACCCCGAACACGACTACCCGACGCCCGACGGCTGGCAGGCGGCCGTCAGGTGACGGCTGGGTGACCCACACCAGGCCTGTCGGGGGCACGGTTCCAGGCACGCCGCAACGAGAGGCGGCATCCGGTGAACGAGCAGATGCTTCAAGGCGCACGCGCGCGCTTCGCGGAACTGCATCAGTCTGGGTTCTTCGTGATGCCGAATGCCTGGGACATCGGCTCAGCGCGCCTCTTTGAGGCGCTCGGGTTCTCCGCCGTCGCGACGACCAGTTCTGGCCTCGCTGCCACGCTGGGTCGCACCGACCAGCACGTGACGCGCGACCAGCTCACGGCGCACGTCGCCGACCTGGCTGCAGCGCTGAACCTGCCCTTGAGCGTCGACGCGGAGGCCGGTTACCCGTCGGATCCCGGTGGTGTCGTCGAAACGGTTCGCCTCGTCGCTACAGCAGGCGCCGCCGGCTGCTCGATCGAGGACTTCGCCCCGGACAGCCAGCGCATCGTCTCCCTCGAGGTCGCCGTTGAGCGTGTGGCCGCTGCTGCGTCAGAGGCCCACCGGCACGGTCTCGTGCTCACCGCGCGGGCCGAGAACCACCTGTACGGGATCGATGATCTCGACGACACCATCGCGCGGCTGCACACGTACCGGGACGCGGGTGCCGACGTCGTCTACGCACCCGGCATCGCATCACTGGCGAGCATCCAACGCGTGGTGTCGGAAGTGGACTGTCCGGTCAACGTGCTTCTCCAGCCTGACGGGCCAACGCTCGCGGAGCTGGCTGCAGCCGGCATCCGGCGGGTCTCCACGGGCGGGGCCCTGGCCTTCGTCGCCTACCGCGCCATGGTCGATGCCGCGCAGGAACTCCTGCGAGACGGCAGCCCACACGTGCTCGAGCGCGTACTCGACGCAGGTTTGCGAACGACCGCGTTCGATTGAGCATCGTTGCCCCGGGGGCCGGAGGTCGCCGCCTTGAGGGAAGGTGCGGCGATCGCTCGTGACACGACAGCCTTCCCCCGCAACCGGTCGATCGCGGCGCTCGCTGGGCGTCAGTTGGGTCTGCTCGCATCCGCGCGACGATGCTTGTCGCCACTGGACAGATACGATGCAGTTATGTATCGTATCTGGATGAAAGATGATGTGACGGCGGCTGCGTCGACGCCGGGGAGGCCACGGAGCCGGGAGGTCGACGAGGCCATCGTGCGCGCGACGATCGATCTGTTCATCCAGCGGGGCGCGGCCGGGACGAGCATCGAGCAGGTCGCCCAGCGGGCCGGTGTGACGCGGGCGACCGTCTACCGGCGCTACGCGACCAGGACGGAGCTGCTCCTGGCCTCCGTCGAGGCCATCCGGATCGAGGACGATCCCGAACAACTCGCATGGCCCAGCATCGAAGCGATGGTCGCGGACTGGGCTGAGGTGCTGGCACGGCCGCGGAACCGGCGTCTCGTCCGGCGGCTCTACGGTTCGATCGATGATTACCCCGAACTGCTCCAGGCGTACGGCGAGGCGAACGGGAGACACCGCGTACGAGCCACACGCGCCGCGCTCGAGCGGGCACGCGACGAGGGCCGACTCCCAGCCGACGCCGACGTCGAGGTCATCCAGCAGCTGCTCTCGGGTGCGGTGCTGCATCATCTCGGAACGGCGCCGGACGACGTGACCAGAGAGCACGTCGAGCGGTTCCTAAGTTCGGTGCTCCGGCAGATCGGTTACCGGGAGCCGGTGAGCGGGTCCCTCGATCGGACGGGCCCGTGACCTTGGAGCTCGTGGGCATCGACGGAGCGAAGTTCCCGGTCCTAGACGAAGGGTCCGGGCCGCCGATGCTGATCCTCCATCCTGGTTCCAGTGACGCCGCATCTTGGGACCGGGTCGCGCGGAGGCTGACCTCACGCTTCCGGGTCCTGCGCTTCGAGCGGTTCACCTACCGCAGTGACCCGACGCCGGCAGCCGCCGATGCGATGAAGGGCGAGGTGAGCGACGTCGTCGCCGTTGCCGAGGCCGTCGACGAGCCAGTCTTGGTGGTGGGGCACTCCTCAGGTGGGGTCGTCGCGCTCGAGAGTGCGTTGGTGGCGGGGTCACGCGTCGCAGGCTTGGTTCTCTACGAGCCACCCGTCGCCGTGACCGAACCGCTCGGCGGCGCAGCACTCCGCGAGGCGAGAGCGGCGCTCGATGCCGGTGACCCCGACCAGGCGATGACCGTCTTCCTCCGCGACATCGTGGCTGTCCCGCCCCTGGTAGTGTCCCTGCTGCGGCTGGTCCCGCCTCTGTGGCGCCGCCAACGCGGATACGTTCGGGCGCAGGTCGCCGACACGGAGGCGATCGAGACCCTGGGAGTGGGCTTGGGTCGATACGCGGCACTGGACGTGCCGGCGTTGTTGGTCGGCGGCGGCCTGCTCAGTCCATCGAAGCTCCGAGGGCGGCTGGAGGCGCTGGCCACGGCGCTACCGCGCGTGGACTCGATGGTCATCGTCAAGCGTGGGGGACACGGCATGCACCTGAGCGCCCCCGGCACGCTGAGCCGGACCATCGCCGACTTCGCCGATCGCGTGACGCGCTGACCGGCCCCTGCCCACAGCTTGGTGGCGGGCTACACCTGTGACGCCAACCACTCAGCTGCCCAGAGGACGACAGCGGTCCCCATGAGACGAACGGCGAGCGGCAGAGGTAGGTGGCCCGGCCGGTCTGGGGCGCGGCGACGGCAGCCAAGGCGGCGCCGATCCCACAGTCCACGGCAGCGAAGCAGTTGATGCCACGTCGAGTGGTTGGAGGGAGCCCTTTGATCCGCGCGGGACTGGTCGATGCATTCACAGATAGACCGTTCGGGGGCAACCCCGCTGCCGTCGTCTACCTCGGCGCAAGCATGCCGATTGACGCTTGGCTCCAAGCGCTCGCGACCGAGTTCAACGTGTCAGAAACTGTCTTCGTGTGGCCACTGAACAACGGCGACTCCAGGCTGCGATGGTTCACACCTTCGGCCGAGGTGGAACTGTGCGGCCATGCCACCTGGGCCCGGGCCCGTGGCTTGGCACTCACCACCAGCAAGTGCGTCGTCCTGAGGTCGGTACCCCAGCGACACGGTCGTGGCGTCGATCGCCAGCCGCTTGACAGCGTTGTCCGAAACGCCGTGAGCGACCAGGTATCCGCTGCTCGGCCAAACCAACGCCAGCCTCAGGAGTTGGGTCGCGTCCCGCGGACTCAGCCACGTTGCCCGATCACGCAGGGACGATGTCGCAGGATCAGGCGCCTCGGAGCTGTAGTTGCCCTTGACAATGCGGACGGCGGTGAACGACGTTGAAGACTGCACTGCCAACGATGCGCACAGGGCCTCGCCGAACGCCTTTCCGACTCCGTAATCGTTGGCTGGCCAGGGGGCATCCGTCGCACGGACCTGCCTGTCCAGCAGGTATCCCTCGACGGCCTGTGCTCAACTGGCGAATACGAACCGTGACACCGCTGCCGTCACGGCGGCGACGGCCAAGTTGTAGGTGCCACCAATGTTGACGGGGAGCACAGGTGTGGCGAAGTCTGCATCTGGGCGGGGATCGGCAGCGAGGTGCAGCACGGCGTCGATGTCACGGCAGGCGTCCTGGCAAGCCTTGCTGTCGGTGACATCCAGCTGGCGGAAGGCCAACTCTGAGCCTGGATCCTGATCGGCGAGATCGGCTCGGATCAGATCGAGGTCGTCCCCTTGGCAGTCTGCAACGAAGGCAGCGCTGATCCGTCCCGAGGCACCCGTCACGAGGACACGCATACCCTGTCCTGGTCGTCTCAACAATCGCTCACTCAACCACGACGGTGCTTCAGAGACCACGGCGTCCAGGCACATTGCTGTCTGCTTGCCTTCACAGCCGCGTGGGCTCCATCGCGAGTTCAGGATTTCCTGCCCTGTATATCGCGCGCAGCGAGTATCCCGTGGCTCTCCTCTACCTCCGGCGCCGTCGCTCTCGAACATCATGTGCTGCCGCGTCCGGAGACACGGACGCCCGAAGGAGGATCGGATGTCGCGCGGGTAGCAGCGACGGGCGTTGTAGCTAGCTCCACACGCAGACGAGAACGCCGGCTCGAGGCGGGTATCGCAGCAGGGGCGTATCACCAGCGGGTGGGGTCGAGGTGTGTCGTGAGCCCCTGCCAGGCGGTTTGCGTGTCCTCGTCGTCCTCGTGCGGTGTCCGAAACTGTGCGACGTACAGTGCCACCTCGGTGAGGTTCCACCACAGCCGGTAGGTGTCCAGGGCTGTCCGATTCCACGGGATCCCGGTCCGCTCGGTGTAGGCGTCGAGGACTGCTGCGTCGCCGTCGGCGAGCATCCACAGGTCGCGTTCGGGCGCTGCGAGCCGGGCGGTGTCCCAGTCGATGAGCACGAGCCCGGTCTGCGTATCGATGGTGTTCGCCCGGTGGGGTTCCCCGTGGGTTACCACCCACCGGTCGGTTCCTTCGTTGACCTCTGCGACCAGGTCATCGAACCGACCGAGCACCTGGTGGACGGCCTCGGCGTGCTCCTGGAGCCGCCGGCGGGCGTCCTCACCGAATGGACCGGTATCCCACGGGTCGTCGAGGCTTCGGAGCGCGGTGGTCAACTCGTCGCGGGCGGGGATCGCGAGGTCGTCAGGGAGCGCAACTTCGCGGGGCGTCCCGCTCGCCGCATGGATCCGTGTCACGAGGTCGAGGACCGCGAGTCGTTCCGGGCGGCTGCCGTACTTCCCACACCTGTGCGTGGTGCCGTCAACATACGGATACAGCGCGAGGGCGAAGCGGTCGTCCATTACTACCAGGGAGTCTCCGGTGTCGGTCGGTGCCGGCGCGATCACGAAGTCCAGGCCCGCGTCCCGCAGTGCCATAGCCGTCGTGAGCGCCGCGGTCAGGCAGCGTCGGGGAACCTCGACCGGGTCACCGCGACGTTGTTTGCGCAGTTCGAGGTCGTCGACCGTGACGAACCACGGTGTCCCCTCGGCGATCATCCGCCAGTGGTAGCTGCCGAACCCGATCGGCAGGTAGACGAGATCCTCGACCCGCAGACCCCAGCCATCCAAAACGGCTGTCACGAGCTGTCGATCGGTGGGTTCGTCCGGGCGGGTGAACATCCCAGCAAGGTAGTCCGACGCGCGATCCTCGCCGACTGCCGCCCCCCATTTGGCGGCACGTGCTGAAGCGCCCCCGACGTAGATTCCAACGCTGTTCGCTATGGGCCCAAGGGCGAGCCCAGCTCACCGCCCGCAATCACTGCTATCGCCTGGCCTGCAGGCCGCCTGCAGGCGGCGATGAACCTGAGTTCTCGGGGTCACTGGCTGTGGCACACCACTGGGCGTCGGTGCCGATGCCGGTCCACGGGCCGCTGTGGGGAGCGAACTTGCCTCGGCCCATGATCTCCGCGCCGATGCCCGGCTCGGTCCGCTCGGAGAAGGGCGTGGTCGACGCCGAGGCTGCCTCGGGACCCGCCGAACATGGACGTGCCGAATCGCGTCGCGAACATCCACTCGTGCAGGCGGGTACCGGGGTGACCGAACGGCGCGTCCGCACTGGTTCCCTCGCCGGTCGCGAAGCCATCGAGCGGGATCGAGAAGTTGTGGACACGGACCTGGGACACAGAGGACCTCCGCAGACTGACGCGACGCTGCACCCTCGGCAGCCAACAGTCAGACGAGCCGACGCGCGTGAACTCATCGGGCACGAGAACCAGAGGCGCCACAGCAGCCCCCACCGTCCATCCCCCGAGACCCTACGCAGCGAGACGCGTCCCGCACCTCAGACACCCCGAGCCGCTCCGTCGGAACGGCCAGACCGCCCCAACCCACGACCACCGGGGGCGCGGTCACCGGTCGACTCGGGCCACAGACGCTGCGGTCACAGGGTCTCGACGGTCGCCACCTCGAACTGGAGCACGTCGGCTTCGAGGATCGGGGGTGCCTGCTCTCCACTGGGACCCGAGCCGCGGAATGCCTCAAGGGCGGCCAGCGTCCGCCACCGTTCGAAGATGTTGATGCGACCGGGGTCGAGCAGGTCGGGCGAGAGAGCGAAGTCGAGACACCCCTCAGCGGCACGAGCCAGACGGACCACGTCACAACAGCCCTGGAGGTAGGGCGCTCGGTCGTCCGGCTCGACCTGCAGGTGGCCCGCCACCACGATCATCGTCACCTCGGGATGCGTAGGCGTGTTATCGGAGAGACGGAACAGACGGTCGTTTCTCATCGGTCGCGGTTGGGCGGTCTGGCATGCGGACATCTCCGCGAACCGGGGTAGGCGGACTGGGCCTAGGAGCTAGCGCGGCTCACCCCGACGACATGTTCGCCCGCAGTCACGGTGTTGCTCGGGCTCTCAGCGCTTCAGGTTCGCGAACGGCAGTCTGCCGTAGCGTTCGAGAAAGGCGGCGAGCATCTCTTGCTCAAGTAGCCGTGGATCCTCATCGGTGACTTTCCAGGCGACGCGTAGTTCGCCGCTGCCGCCGAGTTGCCAGATGTAGCGGCCACCCCAGTGGCCGACCGGCTTCCCCTGCCCATGGTCGAGATATTGCCGAAGCCGGGTTCGCAGCCGGGCAGCCTTCCCGATGTAGACGATGGTGCAGCCCTGCACCCATGCAGCCTCCAAAGCCGAGCGGCTTGCCGTCGGATCACGCTCCTTGAACCAGCCCGCTGGGTTCCGGCTCAGAATCTCGGGAGGATCCGGGCCGTCCTTCACCACGACGTACACGCCCGGACTCGCAGGGACCTCATCCCACGAGACGTCGTCCCAGGTCACGAATCCAGCGAAGCCCTCGGTTGTCAGACCCACGCGTGTGAAGTCCATCCTCATCCTTGCTGGTGGGAGGGCGGACCACCTTGGATGCCCTGACGGCAGGACGCAAGCAGCACGGCTGGCTATGGGCGCATGCCGAGCACAAGCGACCCGCGCATCATCACGGTGGCGAGCTACGCCCTAGTGAAGCGGACGCGCTTTGCGGTGAGGGGGTTGACGTTCGCGACGCGCCAACCTGCATCCATCCACGCTCTGGCCTGAACGTGCGTCCCCTCGCGCTCGTTGGACCACCACGCCGAGTACCGACGCGCCGAGGCCGGTAGGCCACCCACGACGTCGTCGATCTCGTCGAACGTCCTCTCGACTGCGGGGCCGGTCTCGCGCTCTAGGTGGCGACGCAGCGAGCTGTACTTCGACACGACGTTCCCCCTCGCCCGAAATCCGCGAGAGCGATCCTAGGTGCGGACGGAGGCTCCTGGCGAGAGGTCCACAATCACGGATCTGCGCGTAGCGCGGCCGCGCTTCTGTCACTCGTCACCAGCGAATGCATCGTCTCGGGGCCGGTATCCCAGCGTCAGCGTCGTGGTATCGATCGCCAGCCGTTTGACAGCGTTGTCCGAAACGCCGTGGGCGACCATGTATCCATCGCTCGGCCTTACCAACGCCAGCCTCAGTAGCTGGGTCGCGTCTCGCGGACTCAGCCACGCTGCCCGATCGCGCAGGGACGATGTCGCAGGATCAGGCGCCTCGGGGCCGTAGTTGCCGATGCGAACCGCGATGAACGACGTTGATGACCGCACCGCCAACGATGCGCACAGAGCCTCGCCGAATGCCTTGCCGGCTCCGTAGTCGTTGGCCGGGCAGGGGGCGTCCGTCTCGCGGACTTGTCGGTCCACGGGGTATCCCTCGACAGCCTGTGCCGAACTGGCGAAGACGAACCGTTGCACCCCCGCAGTTACGGCGGCGCAGGCCATGTTGTAGGTACCGCCGATGTTGACTGGAAGAACCGCTGTGGCGAAGTCTGCATCTGGGCGGGGATCCGCGGCCAGGTGCAGCACGGCGTCGATATCACGGCATGCGTCCTGGCAAGCATCGTCATCAGTGACATCCAGGTGGTGGAAAGGCCACTCCGAGTGTGGATCGTGGTCGGCCAGGTCGGCTCGGAGCAGTTCGAGTCCCTCCCCCTGGTAGGCCGCCACGAAGGCGGCGCCGATCCGCCCCGACGCACCCGTCACGAGAATGCGCACACCCTGCTCCTCATCGTCGCCACAATCGGTCCACAATCGCTCACTCAACCACGACGATGCGACAAGAGCCGGCGTCGTCCGACCACATGGCATGGCCGACGCCGGTTATGCGCGGACGAGCGCCCGGCTCCCCCGGCTCCGGCATCGCGCACAGTCACGGCGATGAGTGCTCGAGTTCGGAGCGGAGCGCCTCGAGGGTGTACTGCAGGTGTGGGCGCATGTCGCGGTGGTGGGGCATGAGCCTGCCGTAGGCCCACCGCAAGGGCCAGATCGGGAGCTTCTCGATCCGGTACGCGTGGGTGACCAGGCTGCCGTTTCCGCCGGCGGGTTCGATGGTGTAGGTCCAGCGGGTCGAGTCGGCGCGGGTCGGGTCGAGCCGTTGTGGCACGGTTCGGAACGTGAGCCGCCTGCCGGGTTCGGCTTCGATGACCTCGTTGACACGCGACCATCGCACCCACCCTGATCGGTTGTGGCCCCGGAATCGTGATCCGACCTGCCCGGGTGCTGGCCCGTTGAGCCGTGTTTCCTGACGCGGGACAAGGGAGACCAAGTGACAACCGCTGTCGTTCGGTCGGGCGGGACCCGGATGGGGCCGGCAGCTGGTTGGCGTCCCATGCCGCCTTGTCGCCGGGCAGCAGCACCTGCAGCTGCACCAGGACCGCTTCGACCTCGGCTCCGAGGTCTGTCGCCGTCACAGCGACCGGGCGACTTTGGTCGCCAGCACGTCGTCGGTGCTGACGTGCACGTAGGCGCCGACGATGTCGCGGCCACGGCCGGTCAGCGCGATCGCGTGCGCCGAGCTCGCCGAGACCGAGTGCTTGCAGAAGGAAGCGTCCCGCGAACTCCATCCCCTGTTGCATGACCCCTCCGCTCAGCACGCTGTGCGCCGACGAGCCACCGCTGTGGTGGGAGGTAGCGGGCGCTGCGGTCTCGTGACAGACTTCGCCTACGGATCAGATCGGTGAGGTGATGAGCGCGACGTCCGCGGTAACCGCAGTTGGAGACACCCCGCTGGTCGCTCTGCAGAAGGACACCGCGGGGCGCGGCATCGAGATTCACCTCAAGCTCGAGTGGTTCAACCCCACGGGCTCCTGCAAGGACCGTATGGCCCTCGCGATGATCGAGGGCGCAGAACGTCGGGGCGCGCTTGAGCCGGGGATGACCGTGGTCGAGTACACGGGCGGGAGCACCGGCTCGTCCCTCGCGTTCGTCTGCGCGGCGAAGGGCTACCGGTTCCACGCGGTGAGCTCGGACGCCTTCGCGGAGGAGAAGCTGCGGACGATGCGCGCGTTCGGGGCGGAGCTCACGATCGTGCCGAGCACCGACGGCCGCATCACCCCCGATCTCATCCCGCGGATGCGTCAGGAGGCGGAGCGGCTGGCCGATCGTTCCGACACGTACTTCACCGACCAGTTCCACAACACCGATCACGTCGCCGGCTACCGACACCTCGGCGAGGAGCTACTCGCCCAGTTCGACGCCCCGCCCGACGTCTTCTGCGTCGCCGTCGGCACCGCTGGCCTGCTCATGGGAATCGCGGAGGTGCTGCGCGCCGCGGACGGTGAGACACGGATCGTCGCACTCGAGCCCGCGACCTCCGCGGTCATCTCTGGAGGTGAAGCGGGACCGCACCACGTCGAGGGGATCGGCGTCGGGTTCGTGCCTCCGCTCCTGCGCGAGGAGCTCTACGACGATGTCCTGCCAGTCGACGAGACGCTAGGCAGGGAGACCGCACGGCGTCTCGCCAGCGAGGACGGCATCTTCGCCGGAACGTCCACCGGACTAAACGTCGCCGGGGCGATGGAACTCGGACAGCGGCTCGAACCCGACCAACGGGTCGTGACCGTCGCCGTCGACAGCGGTCTGAAGTACCTCGCTGGCGACCTGTATCCGACCTGACGCCGGACGTCATGACTGTCAAGGAGGGCTGACCGCGGAAGCGGAGCGTCCTCTCGCACGGCCGACGTCGGCCCCCCTTGGGCGCGTCGCCGGCGGCGACAGCCCGGACATCATCGGTGCTGTAGCCAGGCCAGGCAGACGTGGCTGCAACGGGCGTT
>CAYVJT010000067.1:14597-17494 GCA_964451855.1 uncultured Actinomycetota bacterium | reverse complement strand
GACGTGAAACCTGCGGTGCAGGCGTGCACCCCCACCTTCACGCCTCGGCGCGGGCGGGTCGCTGCCGCGCCGGGTGGCGCCACGGTCGCTGTCCGAGGTGGACGCCGCGGGAGGGTCACCCGGCCTTGAGCTGGGCGAACAGGGACTTGGGGTCCCAGTAGCCCTTCATGAGGGTGATCCGGTCCTGATCATCGAAGGCGAAGAGGTCGATGCCGGCGTACTCGACCTCGACCCCCTGCTTGGACCGACCGCGTCCCGTCCACCGTACGGCGACCTCGCCGCCGGCGTGGAAGCTCTCTTCCGGGGTCAGCACCATCGCGTCGAAGTTCTCGGCGATCGACGCCACGAACCGGCGCAACCCCTCCTCGTCCTCGATCGGCCGGGAGCCGACGGGGTCGTGCAACGCGCCGTCCGGCGCGAACACGGCCACCAGCGCGTCGGGATCCAACGACGAGATCGCCGCGAAGTACGCCTCGGCGGTCGCCTGCTTGCCCTCGTCGATCATCCTGTGCCCTCCATGGTCGCGTCGCAGCCGACGCTACTGGCGGGCGCCGTCGGTCGCTCGTCGTGCAGGGGGAACCGGTCGTCGACGGGTACCTGCTGCTCGGTGATGCCTCGATCTACACGAACGCGTTCTTCGGACAGGGCATCGCGCTCGGGCTGTGGCAGGCGCAGCAGCTCGCGAACCTCTCCGATCGGATCGAGGCAGCCGGAGACGGGCTGGTCGCCGAGATGGAGGCGTGGACCGACCGCACCCTCGGCCCCCGGTTCGCCTTCCAGGCAGAGATCGATGCGCGACGGACGGCCACCTGGCTCGATGGGATCCGCGGTGCCCCGGCACCGGAGCCCGTGGGCGAGCATCGCCGCATGGCCGCGGTGTTCGCCCTCGGAGCCGACGGCGACGAAGGCGCGGCCTCCGCAGGCGCGCGGATCATGCACCTGCTCGGTGGGCTCGAGGAGGAGCTGGCCGAACCCGATCTCGCGAGGCGCCTCGCGGACTTCCTCGACACGTCACCGCAGCTCGGCGCGGGACCCGGGGAGCTGCCGCGCCAGGAGTTCGAGGCGCTGGTCGGCTGAACGTCCGCGGCACGAGACCGGATCAGCCGGTCGGTAGTCTCGCCGCCCCCGTCGCTTGGCGCCCACCACCTCGGCGTCGCTGCCAGGAAGGCACCGAACGTGGAACCCGTCGCGCTCTCGCCGGAACGTCGCCGTCACGACCTCGCACGGATGCGCGAGGGGTCCTTCGACGTCGTCGTGATCGGCGGCGGTGTGACCGGTGCCGGGGTCGCGCTCGATGCCGCGACGCGGGGGCTGACCGTCGCGCTGGTCGAGCAACGTGACCTCGCCGCCGGGACCTCCAGCCGTTCCTCGAAGCTGATCCACGGCGGGTTGCGCTACCTCGAGCAGCTCAACCTCTCGCTGGTCCGGGAAGCGCTGCAGGAACGCGGCCTGCTCCTCAACGAACTCGCCCCGCACCTGGTCCGCCCCGTGTCGTTCCTGTACCCGCTGACGCGGCCGGTGTGGGAACGGCTCTACGCGGGCACCGGCGTCGCCTTGTACGACCTGCTCGGTGGGGCACGAGCGCTCCCGCGCCACAGGCACCTGAGCCGCAGCAGGGCCACCGAGCTCGTCCCCGCCCTGCGACGGGACGCGCTCGTCGGCGCACTGCGGTACTGGGACGCCCAGGTCGACGATGCGCGACACACCATGGAGCTCGCCCGCACCGCCGCGTCCTACGGCGCGGCCGTGGTCACCTCCGCTCGCGCCGTCGGCCTCCTCCGGGAGGGCGAACGTGTCGTCGGGGTCACCGTCCGCGACCAGGAGGGCGGGGACGAGATCGCGGTCCACGGTCGGCAGGTGGTCAACGCGACCGGCGTCTGGGCGGACACGATCCAGGAGATGGCCGGACGCGGACGCATCCAGGTGCGCGCGTCCAAGGGCATCCACATCGTGGTGCCCCGCGACCGGATCCACGGTGACAGCGGGCTGATCCTGCGCACCGAGACGAGCGTGCTGTTCGTGATCCCGTGGGGCAACCACTGGCTGATCGGGACCACGGACACCGACTGGAACCTCGACCTCGCCCACCCGGCCGCCTCCGCGACGGACATCCAGTACCTGCTCGACCACGTCAACCGCGTCCTACGCACGCCGTTGACCCACGAGGACGTCGAGGGGGTCTTCGCCGGCCTGCGTCCCCTGCTGTCCGGCGAGTCCGCGGCCACGAGCAAGCTGTCACGGGAGCACGCCGTCGCCCAGACCGCGGCCGGCCTGATCACGATCGCCGGTGGCAAGTACACGACCTACCGGGTGATGGCCAAGGACGCGGTCGACACCGCCGCCCGCTCGCTCCCCCAGCGGGTCCCGCCGTCGGTCACCGCCCGCACGCCGCTGCTGGGCGCTCACGGGTTCCACGCCCTGTGGAACCGCCGTCGCCGCCTCGCCGAGGAGGCCGGCCTGCACGTCAGCCGGGTCGAGCACCTGCTGCGCCGCTACGGCTCGCTCATCACCGAACTGCTGGACCTGCTCACGGACCGCCCCGACCTGGGTGAACGCATCGATGGCGCCGCCGACTACCTCAAGGTCGAGGCCGTCTACGCCGCCTCGCACGAGGGTGCGCTCCACCTCGACGACCTGCTGACCCGCCGCACGCGCATCTCGGTCGAGACCTTCGACCGCGGGCTGACGGCCGCCCACGCCGTCGCGCCGCTGATGGGCGAGGTGCTCGGGTGGGACGATGCGGCGGTCGCCCGCGAGATCGAGCACTACGAGGCGCGGGTCGCCGCCGAGGTCGAGTCACAGAAGATGCCGGACGATCACACCGCCGATGCCGCGCGGATGGGTGCCCGCGACGTCCGCACCGGTGGCGCGGCTTGACCTGAGGTGCCAACCCGGTG
>CAYVJT010000067.1:8012-14497 GCA_964451855.1 uncultured Actinomycetota bacterium | reverse complement strand
CCGACGACCCAGTTGGGCGCGTCCACGACCTCGATGATCCGCAGGTGGGCGGCCACCGAGCACAGCGCGTAGGCGTCCTCCGGGGCGACCCCGTACCGCACCCCGAGGTGCTCGATCATCGCCCGGGTCGCGTCCCGCGCCCCCGCGAGCAGGTCCGGCCCGACACCGGTGGTGAGGTGGCGGGGCCCACGGGTCCGCTCCGGCTCGCCCGGCAGCTCCAGCTCCGGCGCGGCGAGGTCGATGTCGCGCCGCACCTGCACCCGTAGCAGGGCCGTCGCCGCGGTCTCCACCGCGGTCCCGCACACCTCGCCGTCGCCCTGGGTGGCGTGCGCATCCCCGACCGAGAGCAGTGCTCCCTCGACCTCGACCGGCAGCAGCAAGGTCGCGCCCGGGCGCACCTCACGGCAGTCGAGGTTGCCGCCAACACGTCGAGGTGGGATCACGCTGTGCGGACCCGGGTCACCGGGCGCCAGCCCCACCGTGCCGAGGAACGGCCGGGTCGGCAGCCGGGCCAGGTCACCGAACGCGGTCGCCTCGGCGTCGATGCGCGAGGCGACGACGTGCGGGTCGGGGAAGTCGTCGGCCAGCAGCCCGAACCCGGGGATCAACGTGGTCCAGCCGGACCGACCCGGCGTGACCTCCAGGATCTCGATGGCCACGACGTCGCCGGGTCGCGCCCCTGCGATCCTGATGGGACCGGTCAGCGGGTTGGCGCGATCGAGGTCGAGGGCGGCGACGTCGGCCGGTCGTGCGTCGGCCGGGAGCTGGCCGTCGAAGCAGTCGGCGAGCGCGAGCTCGACCTCCCCGCCAGGAGCCAGGTCCATGACCGGCGCACGCTCCCGGTCCCAGCCGTGGTGGCCGTCACGGTGGTGTAGGCGGTCCACGGGCACCTCCTCGCTCTCGGGCGCTGCGCAGACGTCAGGCTACGCCGCTGTCGGCGGTGCCGCGTCGCCGCCAACCGTCGTGACGGGCCGCCGCCGGCCCCGTCACCGACGGGGTCCCCGGCCGTCGCGGGTACGCTCTCCCGCGATGCTCCGCGACCTCCTGCGCCCGAAGGCGTTGATCAGCCACGTGCTGGTGCTCGCCGTTGCCGTCGTGTGCATCGCCCTCGGCAACTGGCAGCTCGGTCGCCTCGCCGAGGTCCGCGCCAACAACGCCCTCCTCGAGGAACGGCTGGAGGCCCCGCCCCTGGACCTCGCCGAGCTCGTCGGCCCGGAGGCCGGTCCTCCTGACGAGGCCGCGCTCGAGTTCCGTTCGGTCACGGCGTCGGGGACCTACCGCCACGACGACGAGGTCCTCCAGCGCAACCGCGACCACCAGGGCCAGCAGGGCCTGCACCTGCTGACCCCGCTCGAGCTGGAGGACGGCGAGGTGGTGCTGGTCCGGCGCGGCTGGGTCCCCGCATCGCTGTCCGAACCACCCGTGACCGAGGCCGCGCCCCCCGACGGCACCGTCACGTTGACCGGTGTCCTGGAGCGGCCGGTGCCGCAACCGAGGTTCGGTGCGCAGGACCCCGACGAGGGCCACCTCGATCGCGTCTTCCACACGGACACGTCGCGG
This sequence comes from uncultured Actinomycetota bacterium, assembly GCA_964451855.1. Classification (GTDB taxonomy): domain Bacteria; phylum Actinomycetota; class Nitriliruptoria; order Nitriliruptorales; family Nitriliruptoraceae; genus CSSed11-175R1. Next base: position 12,937 of record CAYVJT010000067.1, on the reverse strand, counting down.
CTGGACCGGCAGATCGATGGCGAGCTCTTCCCCATGGTGTTCCGGCTGCAGACGCAGGATCCGCCCATGGACGACGGGCCCGGTGAGCTGCCCGTGGCGATCGGCCAGCCGGTGCTCGACGAGGCCAACCACCTCTCCTACGCCCTGCAGTGGTTCTCCTTCGCCGCCATCGCGCTGATCACCTACGGCGCGTGGCTCTACAACCGTTCCCGCCGCCGGCCCGATGCCGACGCTGGCCGGCCGGTCGATGGCACCCGCGAACCCGCCGCGAGGGTGTGAGCTCCGACCGCCCGAGAGGCGATCAGGATCCGTTGGAGAACAGCGCAGCGGTCCCCGTCGCATCCATCGCGCCGGCCAACCGCTCCAACGCGTGGACGTAGGCGGCGGTGCGGAGCGGGATCCCACGGTCATCGGCCAGGTCGGCCACGGCACGGGTCTCACGCACCATGCGCCGTTCCAGACGTTCGTCCACAGCGGCCCGGGACCACCGGTCGCCCTGGCGGTTCTGGATCCACTCGAACCAGCTGACGGTGACCCCGCCGGCGTTGACGAGGATGTCCGGGACCACCTCGACCCCGGCGTCGTCGAGGAGACGGTCCGCGTCGCCGGTCACCGGGCCGTTCGCCACCTCGAAGATCGCCTTGGCGCGGACATCACCGGCGTTGTCCGCGTGGATCGCGCCCTCCAGCGCTGCGGGGACCAGGGCGTCGACCTCCAAGCCGAGCACCGCATCGCGGTCGAGCTCCTCACCGACGGGGGCTCCTTCGAGGGAGCCGGTGTCGTCCTTGTGGGTCCGCAGGGCGGCGACGTCCACGCCCTCCGGGTCGTGGATCGTCGCACCGGAGTCGCTGACGGCGACCACACGCCAGCCGTCCTCCGACAGCGCGGACGCCAGCTGCGCACCCGCGTTGCCGAACCCCTGGATCGCGACGCTCGGGTGCTCGACGCCGGGGAGCACGCGCTCGACGAGCTCGCGGATCACGAGGAACGCGCCGTCCGAGGTGGCGCTGGCACGGCCCTCGATGCCGCCGAGGTGCAGCGGTTTGCCGGTGATCACGGCTGGCTGGTGGCGGCGGGTGATCTTGGCGTACTCGTGCACCATCCAGCCCATCACCAGCGCGTCGGTGGCGACGTCGGGAGCCGGCACGTCCAGGTCGGGGCCGATGACGTCGGCGACGGCCGCCACGTACCCGCGGGAGAGCCGTTCGAGCTCCGACATCGACAGCTGCTTCGGGTCGACGGCGACCCCGCCCTTCCCGCCACCGAAGGGCAGGTCGAGCAGCGCGGTCTTGAAGGTCATCCAGAAGGCGAGGGTGGTCACCTCCTCCGCGGTGACATCGGGGTGGTAGCGGATCCCACCCTTGGCGGGACCTCGGGTGCTGTCGTAGCGGACGCGGTACCCGGCGAAGGTCCGCAGCGTCCCGTCGTCCATCCGCACCGGGATCGAGACCTTCAGCGAGGCCTCGGGCAGGGTGAGGCGTTCGATCGCGTCCGCGGAGAGCTCCGCGTGGGCGCAGGCCTCGTGGAACCGGCGTGAGGCGTCCTGAAGCGTCTGGCTGCTCATCCTGCTCCTCGTACGAACCGGTAGTGGGAGACGTACCACTCGTCGCCGCCACGGGCGGCGAACAGCTCCTCGCACGCGATCGTGAACACGCGCCAGCGCTGCCACCAGGCCGACGCCCGCTCGGGTCCGTAGGTACGTGCGAAGAGGTCGAGGATCCGGTCCCGGTCGGCATCGAGCCGCTCCAGCCAGGCCCGCAACGTCCGAGCGTAGTGCCGTCCTGACACCGCCCACCGGTCCTCGATCGTCACGCCTCGCACGCTGTGCAGCAGCAGGTCGTCGGAGGGCATCAGCCCGCCGGCGAAGAAGTGGCGGGCCATCCAGTCGGCGCTCGAGCCGGCCTCGAACAGGTAGGGCTCGCTCGCGTGCGTGAACAGGTGGACGAAGAGCTTGCCTTCGGGGCGCAGCCACGTCGCGATCCTGCGGGTCAGCTGCGCGTGGTTGCGGACGTGCTCGAACATCTCGACGGAGACGACACGGTCGAAGGCCTCCTCGTGCACGAGGTCGGTGTACGCGTCGACGCCGAGCCGGTTGACGTCGCAGGTCAGCACCCGCAGGTTCGTCAGCCCGCGCGCCGCCGCCTGGGCGTGGATGTGCTCCCGCTGGGTCGCCGAGTTCGACACCGCCGTGATCCTCGAGGCCGGGTGGCGTTGGGCCATCCACAGCGTGAGCGACCCCCACCCGCAGCCGAGCTCGAGCACGTCCTGGCCGTCCACCAGTTCGGCACGCTCACAGGTCAACGCCAGCATCGCTGCCTCGGCGTCGTCGAGGCTGGCGTCCCCGGCCGCGGTCCTGCCGCGCGCATCCGGCGGGTACCAGCCACAGGAGTACTTCAGGTGCTCTCCGAGCATCAGCTCGAACAGCTCGGTCGGCACCTCGTAGTGCTGCTCGTTGGCTTCGTCGGTGTCGACGGCGACCGGTGCCGTCCGCAGTGCCGCGATGATCTCACGCTTGCGGCGCGACCGGGCCTCGACGTCGCCCGCGGTGATGCGTCGACGCCGCTGCCTGAGCAGGGTCCGGATGACGATGCGCAGCAGCGGGTCCGGGAGCCAGCCCCGGTCGACGACGGTGTCGACGACGCGCCCGGCCAGCGATGGCCCCTGCTGACGGCTCATGCCACGCCTTCGCCGTCCACCACCTCGAGACGACGGGGCGGCAGGTCCGCCTCGCTGACCGGGACGAGGTGGTGGCCGTAGGGCTGTGTGCCGAGCGTGGCGTTCATCGGCCGGGTCAGCACGAGCTGCAGGTCGTTGATGTAGCGCGCCAGGAACGCCGCTTCGCAGTAGGCGAGGTAGAACTCCCACATCCGGATGAAGCGGGCGTCGAAGCCGAGCTCACGGACCGCGTCGGCGTTCGCGAGGAACCGTGTGCGCCACCGGTGCAGCGTCTCCGCGTAGTGCATGCCGATGTTCTCGACGTTGTCGACGTACAGCTCCGAGGACGAGCCCATCGTGCCGGCGAGCGCCTCGAGCGACGGCAGGTGGCCACCCGGGAAGATGTAGCGCTGGATGAAGTCGGGTCGGCGGCGGTAGCTGTCGTAGCGTTGCTCGGGGATCGTGATCACCTGCACGGCCACCAGCCCGTTCGGGGCGAGGAGCCGGTCGACGGTGCGGAAGTAGGTGGCGAGGTAGCGGTGCCCGACGGCCTCGAGCATCTCGATGGACACGATGCGGTCGTAGCTGCCACGCACCTCGCGGTAGTCGACCACCTCGATGTCGACGAGGTGGTCGAGGCCTTCGGTGCGCATCCGCTCCCGGGCGTAGCCGGCCTGCTGTTGCGACAGGGTGATGCCGGTCACCCGGCAGCCGTAGGTCCGCGCGGCGAAGGACGCGAAGCCGCCCCAGCCGCAGCCGATCTCCAGCACGTGGCAGTCGCCGGTCAGGCGCAGCTTGTCGGCGAGCCGCTGGTACTTGGCCTCCTGCGCGTCCTCCAGGCTGGCGGACGGAGCGTCGAAGTAGGCCGCCGAGTAGGTCATGGTGTCGTCGAGGAACAGCCTGTACAGCGCGTTCGACAGGTCGTAGTGGGCCGCGATGTTGCGCTGGGCACGGCCGATCCGGTTGGCGCGGACCGCATGGATGAGCTGGTCACCCGCGATGTTCAGCAGGGCGGCCGGGGTGATCGCCCGGAGGGCTCGCCGGTTGGCGATCATGATCCTGATGAGCGAGACGAGGTCCCGCGAGGACCACTCCCCCTCCATGTACGACTCACCGACACCGACCGAGGCGCCGTGCAGCAGGCGCTTGAAGAAGCGCCAGTCGTGCACCTCGATCGTCGAGCGCAGCGCCGAGCCGGGATCCCCGAACACCCGCCGCCGCCCGTCGGGGAGTCCGACCTCGATCGCCCCGACCTGCACGTTGGTCAGCATGGCGACGATGACCCGCATCGCCCGGCGCTCGCTCGCGGAGGCGGGACGTCGGGTCGCCGGCGTCGGGGAGACGGTCATGACACGGACTCCGTCGGTCGCGGATCGGTGATGGGACCCTCGGCAGTATCGTCTACCGCCGGCCCGGGCACGTGCGGTCCGGATCCCCGGCCGGTGGCGGGCTCCATCGTTGCACCTTCCCGGCCGCGGCGCTCGCCGTCCGTCGGTGGCGCCGGCCGACGGAAGAACGGGACGCGCTTGAGCCACAGGCGCAGCGCATGGACGTGGATGGCCGCCACGGTGCGCAGCGTCATCAGGGGGTGCGTGACGAGCGTGCGCGGCAGCGCGGACAGCTCCCGACGCCGTCCGTCCTGGGTCGCGTCCAGCAGGCGACCCTCACGATCGTCGACGTCCATCTTGACGGTGATGCGGTCCGCACGGAGCACGAACGTGAAGCCGTACTCGAGCCCCTCGATCGGCAGGAAGGGCGAGACGTGGAACACCTTCGGCGCCCGGGCGCGCACGACACCGTCCCGCTGTTCCAGGTCGTCCAGCACGTAGTTGTGCGCATCGCCGAAGGTGTTGTTGACCTCGGCGACGATCAGCTGGAGGTCCCCCTCCGGGCCGTGGCAGAACCACCAGCTCACCGGGTTGAAGACGTGGCCGAGGACCCGCAGGTTGGTCAGGACCAGCAGCTGTCCCGCGGGCAGCTCGGTGCCGCGATCGGCCAACCAACGCTGCAGCTTCTCCCGCACGGGCACATCGCGCGGGCCGAAGTGGTCGACGTCGTGGAAGCTGGTCAGCGCCGCGCGCCGGTAGCCGAAGCCGACCACCTCGAGGTCGAGCTGGTCGAGCTCGTCGACGTCGAGCAGGGCGTGGTAGGTCCGGAAGCGGAACGCGTGGGCCCTGGGGCGGTGGCGACGGTGCTGGACCGAGCCCACCATCAGTGCGGAGGCACGACCACGCCGGTCGGAAGCGGGTCCGCGCTCGGCGGAGGCGGAC
>CAYVJT010000067.1:0-7912 GCA_964451855.1 uncultured Actinomycetota bacterium | reverse complement strand
TGCGGAGGCACGACCACGCCGGTCGGAAGCGGGTCCGCGCTCGGCGGAGGCGGACACACGCTCGGCGGAGGCGGACGCACGCACGGCGGAGGCGGACGCACGCTCGGCGGAGGTGGACGCGGTCACGCGGGCCACCTGACGCCGAGGTGGCTCACCGCTCGGACCGCCGACCAGAGCCCGTCCTCGTGGAAGCCGTACCGCTGGTAGGCGCCGGCGTAGAAGGTGCGCCGCTGTCCGGACAACCGGTCGAGGTCGGGCTGGGTCGCGACGGCCTCGGGGCGGTAGATGGGGTGGGTGTAGGTCATCCGCTTGGTCACCCGGGCCGGGTCCGGCGGTGTGGCCGGGTTGAGGGTGACGAGGTGCTCCTCCGGCTCGTCAAGCGACTGCAGGCGGTTCATGTGGTAGCTCAGGCTGACCTCTTCCCCCGGCGTGCGGCAGTCCTGCAGGAGGTAGTTCCACGACGCCCAGGCGCGCTTCGATCGCGGCATGAGCGAGGTATCGGTGTGGAGCCACGCGTCGTTGGGTGCGTAGTCCCACTCCCCCAGCAGCTCCTTCTCCAACGGCGTCGGGTCGGCCAGCATCCCCAGCGCCTCGTCGGCGTGGGTCGCGACGACGACCGCGTCGAACCGGTGCACCCTGCCGTCGGTGAGGCGGACGCTGACCCCATCGCTGTCCCGGGTCAGCACCGCGACACCGACCCCCCGGTGGATCGAGTCCGCGAACGGCGCGGTCAGCTTCGGGATGTAGGAGGAGCTGCCGCCGACGACGGTGCGCCACGGGTGGTGGCTGGTCACGCCGAGCAGGCCGTGGTTGTGCAGGAACCGCAGGAGGGTGCCGAGCGGGAACCGCTCGATCACGTCGGGCCCCGACGACCAGATCGCCGCCGCCATCGGCAACAGGTAGTGAGCGCGCAGCCCGTGCCCGAACCCGGCCTCACGGAGGAAGTGACCGAGCGAGACGTTCGCAGCCCGCGGATCGTCGACGAGCCTGAGACCCAGCCGGTTGAAGCGCAGGATGTCGGTCAGCATGCGCAGGTAGGCCGGGTCGGCGAGACGTCGAGGTTGTGCGGTGATCCCGGCGGGGTTGCCCGCGTACTCGAGGTCGCAGCGCTCACACCGCAACGACCACGACATGTCGGATGGCTGCGTCGCCACATCGAGCTCGTCGAACAACCGGACCAACAGCGGGTAGGTCGGCTCGTTGTAGACGATGAAGCCGGTGTCGACCGGCACCATGCCTGCCGTCCCCGAAGCGCCGTGCCCGGCGGCGCGGTGCCCGGAGGCGTGTGACCCGGACGTGGCGGCGCCGTCGCGCCGGGGTACCGCGACGGTGTGGGTGTGCCCGCCGATGCGAGCCTCACGCTCGAAGACGTGCACGTCGTGCCGTCCCGACAGCAGCCACGCTGCAGCCAGGCCGGAGATACCGGTTCCGATGATCGCGACGCGCACCGCCGTCCTCCGCTCGTGGGTTCCACCACGCAACGTTCGACGTCGCAGCCGTCACGGTTGGGTACCGCCGCCGCACGACGCGGCCGCGGTCACCCACCGCACGTCGTACGCGTGCGCGGCCGCGGGTTCCGCCAGCGGCCGGCCCTGGCTAGGACGTACGAGGCGCCGCTGCCCCGTCGCGGCACGGCTCACGCCTGGACGCGCACCTTGCGGCGGTGCCAGCCTTCGGCGCCATCTGGTGCCGGAGGCTGCGGACCCTCGGACTGTAGCTGCCCGTCACCGTCCACGGCCCGGACCGTCAGCTCGTGCTCACCCGCCTCGAGCGTCACCGTCGTACGCCACTGCACCCAGGTGTTCTCTCCCAACGGCGGGATCAGCTCGGTCGCCCCGAACTCCCCGTCGTCGACGGCGAGATGAACGTCGCTGATGCCCCGTGTCGGTGCCCAGGCGACGCCGCCGACGACCACCTCACCCGCCGCGACGCGTTCGCCGTTGCGCGGCACGTCGATGCGGGAGGAGGTCTTGATGGGGCCCTCCTTCGCCCACCCGCGCGGGATCCAGTAGGCGTCGTAGCCCTCCCAGGTCGTGAGCTCGACCTCGGCGAGCCACTTGGTCGCCGAGACGTAGCCGAACAGGCCCGGGACGATCAGCCGTGCCGGGAAGCCGTGGCGTGCCGGGAGGGGCTCGCCGTTCATCCCGACGGCGATGATCGTGTCCCTGCGGTCGAAGGCGATCTGCGTCGGGAAGCCCGCGGTCCACCCGTCGATCGACCGTCCCACGACCTGGGTGGCGCCGTCCTGCACGCCCGCTCGCTCCAGCAGATCGGCCAGGGGGAAGCCGAGCCACCTCGCCGTGCCGATCAGGTCGCCACCGACCTCGTTCGAGACGCAGGCGATCGTGACGTCCACCTCCTGCAGCGGTTCGTCCAGCAGATCGTCCAGCGTCAGCTCCAGCTCACGGTCGACCATCCCCGTCACCCGCAGCTGCCACGTGTCGGGGTCGACCCGAGGGACCGAGAGCGCCGTGTCGATCCGGAAGAAACGGTCGGTCGGCGTCAGGACCGGCGACAGCCCGTCGATCTGCGTCGAGGCATCCTGGGCCGAGGTGATGTCCGGCAGCGACGTGCGAGGTTGGGGGAGCGAGAGCTCGGTGGGCTGGGTCACCGGCCCACCTCCGAGCACCCACCGTCCCAAGCTCCCGACGGCCACCGCCGCAGCAGCGACCCCGCCGAGGGTGCCGAGCACGACCCGACGCGATATCGCTGCCGGGCCGACGACGTCGTGCCGTGTCCGTGCCACCTCGTCCGGACCGGCCCGATCCCTCGGGGCCTGAGCCGGTGCGTCGATCGCCCGAAGGGCCCTGCGCAGTGCCGCCAGACCAGCGCCGACCGCGATCGCGTAGGCGGGGAGCACCGTCACGAGCAGGGCTCCCGGCTGGTTCCGGGCAGCGAGGATGCCGAGGACCCCGGCCGCGACGAACACCAGCACCGGGACCGAGGGCAACGACCGTGCCACGGCGCCGGCGGCGGCCCCGAGGAGCAGCGCCACCACGACGATCGCGCCGGTGAGCACGGCACGGTTGGCCCCGCCGAAGGTCGCGATCGCCCAGTTGGTGAGCGCGCCGGGGAACCTCGGGATCAGGGTCTGACCGACCGCATCGACCGGCGAGGGCACAGACGCCGCCAGCCCCGCGAGCAGTTCACCGAGCCCGATGGCGAGCGCGACCGCAACCGCACCAGCTCCTGCGGTGACACGACCGGCTCGCATCGACGCTCCTCGGCAACGCTGCAGCAGCGATCGTCGGCCGGGTTGCCGGCCGACGCAAGACCAACCTCTCCCCGTTCGTCACCGTCCAGCCCCCGGCCTGGTGTCGAGCTGCTGCGTGGCCGCGCTCAGGCGCCGAGGAGCCAGGCGCTGATCGCTGCCGTCAGCCCGAGCCCAAGGAGCACAGCAACACCGAGTGCGATCAGCCACTGCCCACCGGTCACGTCGTCCTCCAGCCGTCGTACGGCGATCCCTCGCCCTCGCAGCCTAGTCAGAGGTTGCAGCAGCGCGGCCGTCAACATCACGGGCGACGCACCCCCCGCAATACAGTGACGCGACGAGACCCTCGACGTGGGCGTGACCATGACCGATGCCCTCCAGCCTGCGGCGGACGAGTGGCACCGACGTGTCACCCTCCGCGACGGGACGAACGTGCTGCTGCGCCAGATCCGCGCGACCGACCGTGAGCGGCTCGCCGCGGGCATGGCCGAGCTCTCGCCGGCGACGCGGTACCTGCGGTTCCACGAGGCGATCGAGGAGCTGAGCGACGAGCAGCTCGACTACCTCACCCAGGTCGATCACGTCGACCACGAGGCGATCGTGGCCCTCGACCTCGACCGTCCCGAGTTGCCGGGCGTCGGCGTCGCACGCTACATCCGCCAGACCGACGAACCCCACGTCGCCGAGGCAGCCATCACCGTCGCGGACCGTTACCAGGGCACGGGCGCCGGCACCTTGCTCCTCGGCGCGATCGCCCGCAGGGCCCGTAGCAACGGGATCCACGTCTTCCGCAGCTACGTGCTCGACGGCAACCACGCCATGCTGGAGGTCTTCGACAACCTCGGCGCAGTCCGCGAGCTGGAGACCGAGGGCCTGTGGCGGGTCGACCTCGCGGTTCCCGACGAGGACAGCCAGGTGCCCGACTCACCCGCGGGGAAGGCCTTCGGCGAGGTGGCACGGGGACAACGCCGGCTCACCAGCCTGTTCCCGCCCGTCTGGGGACGACGAGCCAGCCGCCGGGCCTCGACCACACGCGGTGGCGACGACCCCGCCGACGCGGTCGATGCCGGGGACGACGAGGAACTCCGCGACCTCCGGGTGGAGCTCGAGCGGTGGCTGCAGGAGCGCGACGAGCGCTGAGCGGTCGGCACGACGGACGCGACGTGCGGCCAACCGTCGACCGGTTACGGTGCGCCGATGTCACCCAACCATGCGCGCCCGGAGCTGCGCCGCCGGCTCCCACGGCTGCTGTTCGGCCTGGTGCTGTGCGGGTGGGGGATCGCGGCGGGGGTCGCCAGCGACCTCGGGCTCGGTCCGTGGGACGTCCTGCACCAGGGCCTGGCCGTCCGCACCGGCATCCCGATCGGGATGATGGCGATCCTGGTGGGTGTGGTGGTGCTCGGCCTGTGGCTGCCGCTGCGCGAACGACCCGGCCTGGGCACGGTGCTGAACGTGCTCGTGATCGGCATCGTGATCGATGTCACGTTGCTGTGGCTGACGACCCCGGACAGCCTGGTGGCGCGCTCCGGACTGATGCTGGCCGGACCGTTGCTGTTCGCGATCGGCTCAGGGTTCTACATCGGGACCGGGCTGGGGTCGGGACCCCGCGACGGGCTCATGACCGGGCTCGCACGGCACGGTTGGCCGGTCGGTGTGGCCCGTGCCACGGTCGAGATCAGCATGCTGATCGTCGGCTACCTGCTCGGCGGCACCGTCGGTGTCGGCACGGTGCTGTTCGCCCTGACGATCGGTCCGCTGGTCCACTGGTTCCTCCCGCGGCTCGCCATGCCGGACGCCGATCCCGACGAACTGCGCGCACCCGGGGTCCGCTCGGCACGGTGACAGGACCTGGACGGCGGCCCGACCGGCGCGGTCACCCGGTGAGACCGCGAGCTCTCTAGCGTCGATGTTCCACGGGTTAGCTGTACCGGGCCGTGGCTGGTGCTGGGCGGGATTCCGGTCGCGATGCGACACCTTTCCCGCCCAGTGCGGGCGCGCTGGTGGAGCCGCCCCCGCCCGTCACGCTTCGTCCCGGGCGAAGGCACGCGCGGCGGTCACCCCGGCCGCGTCCGCGGTCACCTCGTCGCCAACGACCCGGCTGTCATCCTTCACCCGCACGGTGACGCCCTCCCGTCCGGCGGCGTGGACGCTGAACACCCACATCCTGCCGTTCCAGGAGGGTCCCTCCGTGCACCTGCGATCACGCCCCACGCAACCGCGGCACATCAGGTCTAGCGACAGACCTGGCTGATCGTCGGGTACGGGTTCACCGGGCTGCCGCCGTAGCGACGTCCGATGTGCAGGTGCGGCGGGGTCGTGCGTGCGTTGCCGGTGTTCCCGACCGTCCCGATCACCTGACCGCGGCTGACCGAGGCACCCGGCGTGACCCCGTCCGCGATGCTGTCGAGGTGGGCGTTGTACCAGCGGCTGCCATCCGCGGTCTCGTAGGTGACGGTGATGCCCCCGAGCCTGGTCTGGCTGCTCGGCGGGTTCCACGAGGTCACCGTCGCGTCGTGGACCGCGACCACGGGGCGACCACGGTTCGCGAACAGGTCGTTGCCCTGGTGCCAGCGGCCACCGGAGCGCGGGAAACCCCAGTCGTTGATGAAGTCACGCCCCGCGACGGCCCCCTGGACCGGGCAGACCATCCCCTCGATGAACGGCCCCCCACCCGCGCCCGGATAGCCGTTGCCACCACCTGCCGCCGCCTGCTGGGCCGCCCGCTCAGCAGCCTCCCGGTCGCGTGCCTCACGGAACTCCGCACGCAGCTCCGACTCGCGCTGGCTGACCCGCTGGAGCGTGCCCTCGAGCTCGGACTCGGACTGCTCCAGGCTGGCGATGACCTGCGCCTGACGCCGCCTGTCGGCCTCGATATCGGCCGCGATCCGTTCGGCCTCCGCCTGCAGCTCCTCGACCTTCGCGAGGGTCGCTTGGGCGTCCGCGGCGGCCTGCGAGGCCTCCCGGCGTGCGAGGGCCGCGTCGTCGGCCAGTTCCGAGCGTTCGTCGCGGAGCGCGAACACCTCCTTGACCGTGGCGTCCTGGTCGTCGATGACCATCTGCAACTGCTTCATCCCGACCGAGAAGCTGTTCGGGTCCTGCGCCCGGCGCAGCACCTCCAGCATCATGGCGCCGTGCTGCGCACCCGCGGAGCCGTACTTGAACGACTCCACCAACTGTGTGGTGAGCTTCGACTCCGCCTCGGCGAGCTGGCCCTCGGTGCGCTCGAGCAGGCTCACCGCGGCCTCGTGCTCCAGCTGGGCGAGGTCACGTTCGTCCTCGGCCTCGACCAGCGCCTCCTCGGCCAGCGCCACCTGGCCTCTCGCCGAGACGAGCTCGGCCTCGGCTTGCTCGAGCCGCAGGGCGATGTCCGCCAGTTCGTCCACCGCGGCGTTCAGCCGCTGCTGGACCGCATCGAGCTCCTGCTCGTAGCGTTCGCCCTCGCGTTCGGTCTCACGCAGCTCCGACCGGATCTCCTCGCTCGACTGCGCGAGGGCACCCGTCATCGGCACGATCAGCGCCACCACCGCGACGAGGACCAGGCTCGATGACCCGATCGTCCGTGCTCGGCCCCGCGACTCGTCCCGCACCCGCAACCTCTCCGTCTGTCTCGCTCGTCGTGCCCGCGCGTCGTGCCCGCTCGATCCCAGCGTGTGACTGGCGTGTTGCCAGCGTGGTTAGTGTGCCTTACGTTGCTCCAGAGGGCCAGGAGGCTGTCCTGGCGAGCGGCCACCGTCCGTTCGCAGGTGACGCCTCGTGCGCATGGTGCGTCTCCATCGTCCTCGGCCCGGTCCGCCCGCCACTTGAGGGCCCATCAGCGCAACGTCGCGACGCCACCGTCGACGGGCAGCACCACCCCGGTGGTGTACGCACCCGCGCGGGAGGCGAGGTAGATGACCGTGCCGACCAGATCCTCCGCCGTCCCCGCACGACCCCGAGGGATCTGGGCGAGCACCTCGGCCTCGTGCTCCTCGAAGAGGAACCGCGTCATCTTCGTCGGGAACAGCCCCGGCGCGATGGCGTTGACGGTGATGTTCCGGCCAGCGACGGCCCGACCGACGTGGCGGGCGAGCATGTGCACCGCCGCCTTGGACGCCGAGTAGGCGTACGACTCGAAGCTCGGGACCGCGATCCCGTCGATCGACCCGATCATGATCACGCGGGCGGGGTCGTCGGTGGTACCCGCGGCCTCCAGCGCCGGCAGCAGGCCCTGGGTGAGCAGGAACGGCCCACGCACGTTGGTGTCCATCACCTTGTCGAAGCCGTCGGCCGGGTACTCCCCCAGCGGCGCTCCCCACGTCGCACCCGCGTTGTTGACGAGCAGGTGGAGGGCATCCTCGCGATCCTGCAGGGCTCCCGCGAGCTCTTCGCACCCCTCCGGTGTCGACAGATCGGCCGGCAGGGCGATGCACGCGCCGCTGTCCTGGAGCTCCTCGGCCAGCCCTTCACAGGCCTCGACCGACCGCGACGAGAGGTAGGTGCGCACCCCGGAGGCGACCAGGCCGCGAACGATCATCTCGCCGATCCCGCGGGAGCCGCCCGTGACGAGAGCGACCTTGCCCTCGACCGAGAACAGTCCCGACACGTCCACCGCCAGCTCCTCCCGCGACTGCCACGACACACGCCAACCCGACGGCCTCGACCGACGCCCTCGGTGCCACCACCGCGACCGTCCCCCGCACTCGCGCACCCTAGTCGCGATCG
>CAYVJT010000066.1:2165-17548 GCA_964451855.1 uncultured Actinomycetota bacterium | reverse complement strand
CCCAGCGCACCCCTCAGCGGCGTGAAGCGTCCGGTGCACCCACGCACCCGAGGCTTCACGCGCGGTCACACCAGCGTTCGATCAGCGAGCGCGTGGCGCGCGCGCTGAGCACACCCACGCCGAACCCGGCGATCACATCGGTCAGGTGGTGCACCCCGACACGCAGCCGTGACAGGCCGATCGCGCCGGTGAGGACCGCCACCCCGGCACGGTGACGGCGAGGTAGCTCGGGCAGGACCGTCGCGGCGATGGCCGCAGCGACCGCCGCGTGCCCCGAAGGCCAGGACGAGCCCGCCGGTGGAGCCACCAGGCGTGGTGACGTCCCCAGTTCGTAGGGTCGCTGGCGCGGGAGCAGGGGCTTGGCCGCCTGTGCCCCCGTCCACGCGGTCAACCCCGCGACGCCGACCTCGGCCGCGAGCCGACGTCGGCCGGCGCCCGCGAGCGCGGCCGAGACCCCGGCCAACCCGTACACCGAGCCCAGGTCCGTGGCCACGCTGATCACGCGATCCACGCGCGGTGAGCCACCCCGCACCGCGGCGCGCCGGGCCGCAGCGTCGAGCCGCTCCCCCACCCCGGTAGAGACGGCGAGGTAGGACCCGGCTACGGCCAGCCCCGCCACGATCGTCGCGGCGCGGCCGGGACGGGCCGTGCCGCGCGGCACACAGGCCACCTACGTCGCCTCGAGGTCGGTGGGCGGTGGCTTGTCCTCGTCACGGGCCACCGGCTCGCTCGCCGGTGGCAGGTCGTCGCGGAACGGCTGACTCACATCGCGCCGGAGCTGATCCCCGGTGCCCTTGAACTCGCCACGGATCTCGCGGATCTCGCGTTCGAGCTCGGCGATGTCGCTCGACTCGCGGAGCTCCTTGACGTTGCGCGCGGCCTCGTTGCGGACCTTGGCCAGGGTGCGAGCCACGGTGCGGGCGAACTCGGGGAGCCGCTCGGGCCCGAAGACCAGCAGCGCGACGATCAAGATGACGATCAGTTCCTGGGGGCCCGGCACGCGCTGCTCCTCGACGGACGCTCAGCGTAGCTCGGGGCGGGGAGCTCGTTCAGTCCTCGCGCTCGCTGAGCGTCACCTCGACCTCGATGCGCTCCCCGTCACGGATGATGACGAGGTGGACGTCGTCGCCCGGCGCGAGACGACGTACCTCGGCGACGAGCTGCGACATCGTGGCCAGCGGCTCACCGTCGAACTCGACGATCACGTCACCGGGCCGCAGGTCGGCGTCCGCCGCCCCCGTGCCGGGTTGGACCTCCTGGATCACCGCGCCGCGGCTGGCCGGGAGTTCGAACTCCTCGGCGAGCTCGGGGCTGACGTCCTGTCCGGCGACGCCCAGCAGGGGGTGGCGCACGAAGCCCTGCTCGATCAGCTCGTCCGCGGAGCGGACCGCCTGCTCCCAGGACACCGCGAACCCGACGCCCTGGTTGGCCCCGGACTGGGTGAAGATCGCCGTGTTGATCCCCACGAGGCGGCCCTGCGAGTCGACCAACGCGCCCCCCGAGTTCCCGGGGTTGATGGCCGCGTCGGTCTGGATCACCGACGGGATGACGTTGCCGGCAGCAGCGTCGATCCGCAGTTCCCGGTTCACCGCGCTGATGATCCCGGCGGTGACCGAGGTGTCCAGTCCGAACGGTGAACCCACCGCGACGACGGTCTCGCCCACACGCAGGGGTTCGTCGGCCGGACGCAGGTTGATGGCTGGGAGCCCGTCACGGTCGATGCGGAGCACGGCGAGGTCGTTGAGTTCGTCGCTGCCGACGATCTCGGCGTCGAACACGTCGCCGCTCGCGAGCCGGACCGTGATCGGGATCTCGTCCTCGACCGCCCGCTCGATGACGTGGTGGTTGGTGATGATGAAGCCGTCCGAGGAGTAGATCACCCCAGAGCCGAGGGAGGCGCTCCGGGCGTCGGCGGCCGGTCCGCTGACATCGACGGTCACGACCGACGGCGTGACGGCCTCGGCGACCGCCGGAACGATCGCCTCGCCCTCGCCGGTGACCTCGATGGAGGGAGCGCTGGTGTCGGTCGACACCGGGGCTGTCGGGTCACTGGGCGCTTCACCGACGTCCTGCGGCAGCATCACGGCCAGGGTCGCGGTCGTGCCCAGCACGGCGCCGAACACGGCGGCGATGAGCACCGCGACCACCCCACGGCGGCGCCGGGGGCGCGGCGGGTCGACGGTGCCGGTCGTATCCGGTGGGCGCACGGACCCGACCGGCGAGCCGGGGCCGGCAGCGTCAGCATCGAACCCCTCGGGCGGGGGCTGCGGGTACCGCGCGAGCGGGGTCGTGGACGTGTCCGAACCCGACGTGTCACCGGCGGTGTCCTCACGCGTCCTCGTCGCGGGGGCGGAGCCATCGCGCGGCAGCGGGGCGCCGTCATCGTCGAGCGGTGACCGGGTCCCTCCGTAGGTCGCGTCCGACGACCCAGGCGTTGCACCGGTGGGCGCTTGGCCGCGTTCGACACGCCACGGACGGCGCCACTCCTCGCGGTCGTAGCTCACGTCTCGCTCCGTTTCGCGTCGTGCGGCCGTCGATCGGCGCCTTGCTACCAGGGTGCTGCCTCGCACTCGTAACGGCAACCCGAGGGGGACCTTCCTTCGTCCAACGCCGTCCAACCGCGACGACGTGCACCGTCCTCCGGGGCTCCAGGGTCCTGGTTACGCGGGGCTCGTCCGTCGTTCGGACCCGAACGCCGGTCGGAGGGGTGGGTCACCGAGAGCGATCGATGACGGCGCTCACCGAGACCGGGCAGGCGAGGGCGCACACCGAGACCGGGCTGCAAGACGGGGCGGCGGGGACACCAGGCAGGACGGCGAGACCGGGCGGCGAGACCGGACGGCGAGACCGGGCGGCGGGGACACAAGGCAGGACGGGCACGATCGTCGCCGCCACGTGGCCCCGTCGCTGCCCGCCGCTGGCTAGCGTTGCAGCTGTGAGGAAGGAGGCCCCGTGGATAGCGAGGTCCTGGCCGAGGTCCGACACCTGTTCGCCCCCGAGGAGGGGGCGCTGGCGAACGCCCGCGCCCGGGTTCCGGACCACCTCGACGCCCCGACGCCCGAGGTCGGGGCACTGCTGCGTTGGGCAGCCCTCACCTGCCGGGCGCGAACCGCGGTCGAGATCGGCTCGGGCGGGGGCATCTCCGGCCTGTGGCTGGTCCCGGCCCTGGGTGAGCGCGGAGTGCTCACGTCGATCGAGCCGGATCCCCACGCGCAGGCCCTCGCCACGTCCGCGTACGCGGAGGGCGGCATCGAGGCACGGATCCGCGCGATCCTCAGCGACCCGACCGCGGTGCTGCCGCGCCTCTCCGATGGCGCCTACGACCTCGTCCTGCTCCAGGGTCCCAGCAGCAGCTTCCCGACCGCCCTCGAGCACGCGCGCCGGCTCCTGCGACCAGGGGGGATCCTGATCGCCCGCGGCGTGTTGCGTCATGGCGAGCACGCCGAGCAGCTCGCCCGCTTCCTCGACGCGCTGGCCGGCGACGAACTGCTCACGGCCAGCGTCCTGCCGCTCGACGGCGGACTGGCCTTGGCGACGCGCGGCGACGATCCCGCAGACGCGGACCCGGCGGGCGGCACCCGACACTGACCGGCCGCGCCGACCGGCGGTCCCGCTGGCGTGGGACGCCGACCTGGCGTCAGGCGAAGTAGCGCACCTTCGCGGCGAACTCGACCGCGGGCGCCAGGATGACCGCGAGGTAGAACATCCCCGTCGACGCCTGGATCGAGCGGCCCCCCTCCCTCGCCAGCTTGACGTTGAAGCCGGCGATCAGCGCCAGCAGGCTCAGCACCCCGAGCCCGAGGACGATCGTCATCGAGCCGATGCGCAGGACGGGCGCGAAGGTCATCGTGCACTGCGCGAACTCGGCGCCGGTGAGCCCCTCACAGGGGACCGGGTTGCGCGCGCTCAGCAGCACCGAACCCAGGCCCGCCAGCACGGCACCGACGTTCGCCCAGGCCATCCACACCATGTAGCGGTTGGAGAGGCGTCGCTCGACCAGGTACCAGTGGCCCAGGATCATCCCGACCCAGATGCCACCCATCAGCCCAGCGCCCAGCAGCAGCTCGAGGAAGCCCTGGAGCGTGCCACCGGCGCCCCCCTGGTCCGCACGGACCATCCCGATCGGCACGAACGATCCGATGCCGGTGAGCGTCGCCGCGATGCCGAGCAGCCGCCCGACGAGCGACGGCAGCTTCACGGCCAGGGCGACCACCGCCAGCCCGGTCAACCCGGCTGTGGCGAGCAAGAGGGTGAGCGCCAGCTCGCCGGACGCGGCGGCGTCGGTGCCCTCGAGGGAGCGAACCGGCGCGCGGAACGCCCCCCAGGCACCCCAGGCGAGCAACGCCACGGTCGCCGCGCTCAGGATCTCGTAGCCGTGGCGGACCCGTCCCCAGGTCGGCGCGAGCCAGACCAGGGCGGAACCGCCGACAGCGGTCATGGCGAGCACCAGGGCCAGGATCGCGGCAGGGGTGGTCACGCGTGCTCCTCGAGGCGGTCACCCAGCGGAGACGCCGGGCACGGGACGCCGTCAGGCGACGGCCAGAGGTGCAGGGTGCCACCTCGACCCGTGTCGAGGCCAACCGGGGGTGACCAGGCCGTGTCGCCCGCGACGCACGGCACGTGCCCCGACATGCGCGGGCCCGCGACCGGAGCAGGCCGCGGGCCCGGCGTGGCAGACGAGAACGGGTCCGTCTGCACGCGCAGGTTCAGACGAACGGATCAGGCGTCGCCGTCGTCACCGTCGTCACCGTTGCCGCCGTCGTCGCCGTCGTCGCCGTTGCCGTCGTCGTCCCCCGGATCCTCGAGCTCGATGTCGACATCCAGCTCACCGTCGAGCGGACCGCCATCGTCCCCGTTGCCGGCGTCGCCGGCGAAGAAGAACAGGCCGATGACGACCAGTGCGACGACGACCACGATGCCCACGGCCGCGACGACGCCGGCGCCTCCGCCACGGTCACCGCCATCGGTGACGATGACCTCACGTTCGTGCCGTTCGGGCGGGGGCTGCTGGTTCGGTCGATGTTCATCACCGTGCTGTGACATGGTGTCCTCCGTTCCGGTCAGGCTTGCGGGTCGGGCATCGGTCCCCTCCGATGCCGACAGCCGCGAGGTTCCCCGCGGCTCGCTGACCACGGTGACGGCCCATGCCGGCGCAGCCCAGGCCCGTGCCCCGTCCGTCCGGACCCCAGCGCGAGGGCGGCAGCACGAACGGCCAGGGCAGCCAACGCCCAGCCGGTCATCGTCCGGCGGTGTCCGGGAGGGCACGGTGGTGTCTGTACGGTCGTCCAACAGCACCGGTTGTGCGGCCGCCTTCGGCGACCTCGCTACCCTCGTCCGTAGCGCAGTGCTGTGACGAGGTGGACACCCCATGGGCCGTTGCGATCCCGGCTTGAAACTGACCCGCGAGCTGCAGGTCGCGGAGGGACACACCGCGAGCGCACTCGGCTCGGGGGACGTTCCCGTGCTCGGCACGCCCGCGCTGCTGACGTTGGCCGAGCGTGCCTGCGTCGAGGCCATCGCCGATGACCTGCCCGAGGGCGAGACCTCGGTCGGCACCTGGGCGGAGATCGAGCACCTGAAGGCGACCCCCGTTGGCCGCACCGTGAGCGCCCACGCCACGCTGCTCGGCCATCACGGACGTCGCCTCGAGTTCAACGTGATGATCGAGGAGGACGGCGAGACGGTGGCCCGCGTCCGCCACCGTCGCGTGCTCGTCGAACGTGCACGCTTCCTCGAACGGCTCAAGGCACCCGCGGCCACCTGAGCGACGGCCCCCACCGCCCGGTCAGCGCCCACCGCCACCTGGTCCCCGCACCCACGACCGATGAGCGCAGGTGAGACGACCCTGGCCTGCCGTCGAGCTCGGACCCGGTGCGCTCAGCCCCCGTACGCCGAGGTCGACTCACGACGGAACGTGCGGTCCAGGATCACGTTGACCAGCGCGGGAACGCCGCTCTGCTGTGCCCGATCAAGGGCCGGGCCGATGTCGTCGGGCCGCTCGACGCGTTCGCCGTACCCGCCGAGCGCCTCGACCATGCCCTCGTAGGAGGTGGCCTGCGACAGCTCCTGCGCCACCATGCCCTCGGCGCCGTAGACGCGCTCGTGGAAGGCCTTCATCTCACCCCACGCGCCGTCGTTGCCGACGACCCCGACGAACGGCAGATCCTGCCGCACGGCCGACTCGTACTCCATGCCGTTGAGCCCGAAGGAGCCGTCCCCGTAGACGACCAGCACCGGGGTGTCCGGGTACACGTGCTTGGCGGCCAGCGCGAAGGGCGCACCCACGCCGAGGCAGCCGAAGGGGCCCGGGTCCATCCAGTGGCCCGGCTTGTCGACCCGGACCTGACCTGCGGTGTGCGCCACGATGTCGCCACCGTCACCGATGACCAACGACCCGGGGTCGACCCACCGGGCGACCTCCCGGGCGAAGCGCAACGGATGCACCGGGCTCGCGTCCGAGCGTGATGCCTCGTCGCGGGCTGCGGTGCGTCGCGCGTCCTCGGCGCGGAGCTCCTCGAGCCACGCGGTCGCCTCGGCGCGGCCGAACTTGCCCTCGTGCTCCAGCAGGGCGCGGAGGAACCCACCGACGTCGCTGACGACCCCGACCTCGACGTCGCGGTTGTGGGAGAGGCGATCGGGCTGCGGATCGACGTGGATCACGGCGACGTCGTCGCGGAAGGCCGGTGGCCTGCCGTAGCCGAGCCGGAAGTCCAGGTCGACGCCCAAGGCGAGGACGACGTCGGCCTGTCGCAAGGCGTGCTTGCGTGACAAGCTGAGCAGGTGCGGATGGTCGGAGGGCAGGATCCCGCGGGACATGCCGTTGACGAACACCGGCAACTGCGCCACCTCGGCGAGCGCTCCGAGCTCCTCCCACGCCTGCGCCCAGTAGGTCCCCGAGCCCGACAGCACCACCGGATGCTCGGCGGAGGCCAGGAGGTCCGCTGCCCGGGACACCGCATCGGGGTCGGGCCCGGCGGCGTGGGTGAAACGCCCGCCTGCGGGCACGACCTGGTCGGTGTCCACCGGGGTCATGAGCACGTCCATCGGCAGGTCGACGTAGGTCGGGCCCATCCGGGGCGAGGTCGCGTCCCGGAAGGCGTAGCCCATCACCTCGCGCAGGCGCCGTGTCTCCAGCGCCGTGTCCGCCCGCTTGGTCACGGGCCGCAGTAGCTCGAGCTGGGGCGCGTCCTGCAGGGCACCCATCCCCTCCAGCGCCAGCGGGTTGCGCCCTCCCAACAGCACCATGGGCGAGTTGGCGTAGTAGGCGTTGGTCACCCCGGTGATGGCGTCGGTCACCCCGGGGCCGGCCGTGACCGCGGCGACGCCCGGCGTGAAGGTCAGCCGCGCGTAGGCGTCGGCCGCATGGGCGGCCGCCTGCTCGTGGCGGACGTCGATCACGCGGATCCCCACGTCCTTGCAGCCGTCGTAGATCGGGCTGATGTGCCCGCCCGTGAGCGTGAACAGGGCATCGACACCTTCAGCGTGGATCGCGTCGGCGATCAACCGGCCGCCGTGCTTGTGCTCTCCCATGGCTGCCTCCGGGTCCGCGAGGCAGCGTAGGGGCCGGCCGGTCGCTCTGATGCCGCGACACGACGCGTTCCCCGACCGGTCCGCTCGAGGGCCGGTCTGGGGTCGTCGGCCCCTGGTCCGAACCCGCACCCGCGACGTATCCTCTCCCGTACACGCATGCGCACGGGAAGGGAGTCGCTCATGGAGGTACGCGAGAACGACACGATCGAGATCCTGTCGGAGAAGGTGGGCACGCCCAACCGGCGTGGCGTCGTCCAGCGCGTCCTCGAGGAGGATCCGCTGCGTATCGAGGTCGCGTGGGACGACGGACACACCTCGGAGTTGGTCCCCATGGGGGGCAACCTCCGCGTCCTGGACAGCTCGCAGTAACGGCAGGGACCCCTGGCTCAACGACGTCCCACGTCCGGGAACGTGGAACGAAGCGGCCAGCAACGTGCCGGATCGTTACACGATCCACGGGTCGGTGGGCGCCACGGGTCGGTGGGCGCCACCGGTCGGTGGGTGGACGAGCGGTCCGACGAACCGATCACGGAATCCACACCGGGCTCGCCCGGAGGCCACGATCAGGCCGCACCGGGCTCGCCCGGAGGTCGCGATCAGCCGGCGCGCAGCCAGCTCAGCAGGGTGCGGACCGGGATACCGGTCCCACCCTTGCTGATCTCGCCCCGGGCTTCCCCGGCCCAGGCGGTCCCGGCGATGTCCAGGTGCGCCCACGGGATGTCGTCACCGACGAAGTGGTGGAGGAACAGCGACGCGAAGATCGTGCCGGCTTCACGTCCGGCCGAGTTCTTCAGGTCCGCGATCGCACCCTCGAGGCGCTCGCCGTACTCGGCGCTGGCCAGCGGCATCCGCCAGGCGGGCTCGCCGCTGACGTCCGCGGCGTCGGCGATGGCGGTCGCGAGGTCGTCGTCGGAGGAGATCAGCACGCTGATCCGGTCCCCCAGGGCCACGACGGCCGCACCGGTGAGCGTGGCCACGTCGACGATCGCGTCGGGCTCGAGCTCCGAGGCATGCGCCAGCGCATCGCCCAGGACGAGCCGACCCTCGGCGTCGGTGTTGATGACCTCGACCGTGGTGCCGTCCTTCATCGTCAGCACATCGCTGACCCGGGTGGCGGTCCCCGACGGCATGTTCTCGGCCAGCGCCATCAGCGCGGTGACCTTGACCGGCAACCCCAGCTGCGCCGCGCCCTTGATCGTGGCGAGCACGGTCGCGGCACCGGCCATGTCCAGCTTCATGGTCTCCATCGCCGTCGAGGGCTTGAGGGAGATCCCTCCGGTGTCGAAGGTGATGCCCTTGCCGACCAGCGCGACGTGGCGGGTCGCACCCTCCGGTGCGTAGGTCAGCTCGACGAGGCGTGGTGGCTCGCTGGAGCCCTGACCGACCCCGAGGATCCCTCCGTACCCGCCGTCGGCCAGCTCCTGCTCGTCGAGCACCCGAGCCGTGATCGGCAGCTCGGCCACCTCGGCGACGGCACGGTCGGCCAACGCCGGCGGCCGCTTGTCCTGCGGCGGGGTGTTGACGAGGTCGCGCGCGAGGCTCGCCGCACCGGCGGTGATGACCGCGACCTCGACGCCCCTGCGGACCGCGTCCGTGTCGTCGGAGGCGTGCAGCGTCACGTCGACGAGCTCGAAGGGTCGCGGGTCGGTCTGGTAGCTCGAGAAGCGGTAGCTGCCCAGCAGCAGCCCCTCCGCGACCGCCTGGGCGGCGAGCTCGGCGGAGACGTCGGCGAGCGCGGTGTGCAGCGACGTGGCGAGGCCGTCGACCCGTTCCGCAGCGTCCGCCACCGCAGCAGCCGCGCGACGCAGCTGCGTCGTGCCGGCGTCGTCACGCTTGCCGAGGCCGACCACCAGGACGGTCGATGCGGGGACCTGTCCCCGCGTCGGGATCCGCGCGATGCTGCCGACGGCACCGTCGAACGCCAGCGCGGTGAGCTCGGCGACGAGGTCGATCCCGAGCTCGTCGCCGAGCGCGCCGGCGTCGGTTGCGAGCTCCGGGGGATCCTCTCGTTCGCCCGACGCGGGGGCGAAGGCCCCGACGGCCACGAGGGCGGTCTCAGCCGCGGACAACGGCGAGGTGACGACGTCGAGGGTGGGCACAGCAGCCTCCGGGGGCGGGATGAGCGATGCGGGTGGTGAGGTCGGCGCGACGCTCGGCGGGTAGCGGCGCGAGCACGCAGCGTGCGGGAGCGGGAGGAGATCCTCGCGCCGCGCCAGCCTAACGGCGGGGTCGAGGTCGCGTCGCTCCGGCGCCTACGATCGCGCCATGAGCGAACGCGCCGAGCGCCCCCCTTCCGACAGGACGTCGGCCGATGCCACGGCGTCGGCGGATGTGCCTGCGTCCGCCCCGGCGTCGACGGTTCGTCCCGTCGACCTGCGCGACTACGTCGACTTCTCGCAGGATGCCGCGACCTGCGTCCGCGTCTTCGCGACGCCGGAGCTCGCGCTCGACCTGTGGTGCATCGAACCCCAGCAGGCGACGCCCGTCCTCCACCACGAGCAGCAGCGGATCACCTACACGGTGGTGGGCGGCCGTTCCTGGTTCGTGACCGACGAAGGCGAGGTCGGCCTCGACCCGATGGGGTCGCTGCTCGTAGCGCCGGGCGTCGTCCACGGCATCGACAACCGGGCTCCCGATCCCCTGATCGTCGTCGCGGTCTCGAGCCCACCCACCGACGCTCCCGAGAGCCCCCCGGTCGAGGACCTCGGCGAGGCCATCCGACGCGAACCCGACCGTCCGAACGTGCTACGGCGGTTCGCCGACCGCATCTTCGGCGCCGGCGACTGACCCGCGTCCGCGATGTGGGGGACGGTGGGCACGGGGTGCGCGCCACACGCTCGCGGCCCCGGCGCACTTGTCCCGCGGGCCGGGACCCACGAGACTGCCCGCCATGCGACCAGGCCCCGCCCGCGGCACCAGCATCGAGGACACGTTCGTCGTGACCTCCGAGCAGACCGCGCGCGTCGCCGGCCGCGAACTGCACCCGGTGTACGGCACCGGCGCGTTCGTCGCGGACATCGAACGGCTGTGTCGAGAGCTGCTGGAGCCCCACCTCGAACCCGGTGAGGAGGGCGTGGGCGCTCGCCTCGAGGTCCTCCACCGCGGGCCGGTGCCCGTCGGCGAGTCGGTCACCCTGACGGCGACCGTGGCCTCGGTCGGTGCGACCTCGCTCGTGTGCGAGGTCATCGCACGTCACGGCGGGACGACCGTGGCGCGCGGGTCCTTCGAACAGCGGCTCGTCGACCTCGAGAGCTTCCGTGCCGACGCCGAGGCACGACGCGACCGGACCACCACCGCCTGAGCCCGGCGACCAGCAGCGGCTCAGCGCTGCGAACCGCGGGACGAGCAGGACGGACCGGGCCCCGGATCGGCGACCTCGGGCGGCTGGACGTCGGCGCAGATCGCCAGCCAACGTCCGCTCGGTGGTCGCGCCCTCGACGGCTGACACATGTGAAGTTATCATCAACTACCGATCGCCAACCATCACAGCCGCCTAGCGGAGCCGGCCGGCAGATCGGGTCCGTCCCGGAGGGATGCCCTATGCCCGAGGTGGCCAAGCCGTCGGCACGTTCCCTGCTGCTCACGGTGTTCGGCGACCTCGTGCTGCCGAGCGGCGGGAGCGCCTGGCTATCGACGTTGACCACGGTGATGAGCGACCTCGGCGTCGCACCCGCCACCACCCGGCAGGCGCTCCGGCGTCTGACGGGCCAGGGCATCGTCACCCCCGAACGTCACGGCCGGAACGCGAGCTACCACCTCACCGCCGAGGGGCGCCGCCGGCTCGAGGAGGCCGCCGACCGGATCTACCTGCGGCGGGCCTTGGCCTGGGACGGTCGGTGGCGGATGCTGACCTACTCCTTCCCCGAGGACGAGCGAGCAGCCCGGGCGGCACTCCGCAAGGAGCTGGCCTGGCTCGGCTACGGCTCCCTCGCCGGCGGGATGTGGATCTGCCCCTGGGATCTGGGCACACGCCGGGACGTGGTCCTGACCAAGCACGACGTCGCTGGATCGGTCCAGACGTTCACGTCCGTCCTCGAGGGCGACGACCGGGAGCTCGCCGCGCGGGCCTACGACCTCGGCGAGCTGGCCGCCGCCCATCGCGGCTTCCTCGACGTCTACGAGACCACGCCACCCTTCTCCGGCGACGACCGCGAGGCCTTCACGGCCCGCGTCGAGCTCGTGCACCACTGGCGCAAGTTCCTCTTCCTCGACCCCGGACTGCCAGACGAGCTGCTGCCCTCGGACTGGCTCGGGGACCGTGCGGCAGACACCTTCCTGGCGCGCTACCGCGAGGTCGAGGTCGCGGCCTGGCGCTACTGGGACGAGGCCGCGGCCACCGCCGACCCCGACGGTGAGGCGCCCTCGCATCCGCCGTCGAACCTCGACGTCCCTGCTGCCCGACGGGAGCAGGGCGGCCGACGGTCCGTCGCAGATCGGCCCACGGCGACCTCGGCGCAGCAGCCGAACGAGGCACCCACCGACGAGCACCGGGAGGATCCACCGACCGTGTCCGCTACGCCAGCGACCACCAACGGCGACCGCGCCGAGGACGACCCGAAGCGCACCGAGGAGTTCCTCGCGCGTCTGCACGCGGGCGACAAGATCGAGCCGAGCGACTGGATGCCGAGCACCTACCGGCAGCTCAACATCCGCTTCATCGAGATGCACGCCAACTCCGAGATCATGGGCGCGCTGCCCGAGCGGGAGTGGATCGCCCGGGCACCGTCCCTGCGCCGCAAGCGCTCACTGGCCGCCAAGGTGCAGGACGAGGTCGGGCACGCCCACCTGATCTACCGCGTCGCCGAGTCGCTCGGACGCCCCCGGCCGGCGATGTACGAGGACCTGATCGCCGGCCGCGGCAAGTTCCACAACGTCTTCCACTACCCCACCTACAGCTGGGGCGACGTCGCGTGCATCGGGTTCCTGGTGGACGGTGCGGCCATCGTCACCCAACGGGCCCTGCTCGAGACCTCGTACGCGCCCTACGTGCGCGTGATGCGTCGCGTCGTCGCCGAGGAGTCGCTGCACTACCGCCACGGTGAGGACATCATGCTCGCGCTGGCCAGCGGCACCGACGAGCAGTTCGAGATGCTCCAGGAGGCCGTCGACCGGTGGTGGGAGCCCACGATGCACTTCTTCGGGACCGACGTGGCCGCCGAGGACGACCCGATGATCCACTGGGGGGTCAAGTCCCGCACCAACGAGCAGTCGCGCCAGGAGTGGATCAGCCAGTACGTGCCCAAGCTGTGGGACATGGGCATCGAACTGCCGGACCCGAAGCTGGCCTACGACCCGGACGCGAAGACCTGGGACTACACCGAACCCGACTGGGACCGGCTCAAGGCGGTCATCAAGGGCGAGCCGACCGAGGCGACCAAGACGCGGCTGTACTGGCGGCAGCTGATGCACCGCAACCACGCCTGGATCCACGAGATCATCACCGGGGACCGGTTCCCCGCCGCTGCCTGAGGAGCTGGCCATCCCGACCTACGAGGTCTTCGGACGCCGCAAGTGGGACGCGCCGTTGGAGCACGTCGGCAACCTGCACGCGGCCGACCACGAGACGGCGCTGCTGATCGCCCGTGAGACCCACTTCCGCCACCATGAGGGCGTCGACTACGCGGTGGTGCGCAGCGACCAGCTGCACCGCCTGGAGGATCCCTCGCTGCTGGAGCGGCGCACCGACATCAGCTACCGCCTGCAGACGGGCTACTCGGGGTTCCGTGAGAAGCGTGAGGCCGCACGGGCCGCGGCTGACGCGCGTGGCCGCGGGCACCTGCGGCAGCGGCCCGTCCCGGGCAGCGACAGCAAGGGTGCGTCATGACCGCGACACCGGCGCAGCTGCCCGAGCTGTCCACGCCGCGGGCGCAGGTGCTCCTGGCGGTGGCCGACGATGCCCTGATCAGCGGTCACCGGTCCTCGCACTGGACCGGTGTGGCCCCGTCGCTCGAGGAGGACCTGGCCTTCTCCACGATCGCGCAGGACGGGATCAACCACGCCGACGTCTGGTACCAGCTGCTCGCCGAGAGCGAGACCGACGTGGCGGTCGCCACGGACCTGCGGGCTGCGGTGGACGCGCTGGGGCTCGGGCGCGCCCCTGCGGCCTACCGGCACGCGATCCTGTGCGAGCGCCCACCTCGCGACTTCGCCTTCACGCTGGCCCGCCACTGGGCCTTCGAGCGTTTCGACGTGGTGCGGCTGGACGTCCTGGCCGACTCCATCGACCCCGACATCGCAGCGATCGCGACCAAGCTGCTGCACGAGGCCCGCTACCACCTCGAACACGCCGACCACTGGTTCGCCCGGTTGAGCCGAGCCGGCGACCAAGCGCACGAGCGGTTCGCCGGCGCCCTCGCGACCGCGCTCCCCGAGGCACTGGGCCTGTTCGAGCCGGTCGACGGCGAGGAGGAGGCCATCGAGACGGGGCTGTTCCCCGTCGGGCACGTCGCGCTGCGCAGCCGCTGGCTGGAGATCGTGGGGGTGCTCCTCGAGGAGGCCGGCTACGGCGAGCTCGTCCCGGGCGACGAAGCGGCGACCCCGAGGGAGGCCTCTGGTGGCCGCCGAGGCGAGCACTCCCCCGACTTCCTCGACGACGTGTGGCCGGAGATGACCGCCCTGTACCGCGCCCATCCCGACGCGAGGTGGTGACCGTGATGACCACGACGACGCTGCACGCGGAGGTGCGCCGTGCGGTCGCCGCCGTCCCCGACCCGGAGCTGCCACCCGTCACGATCGGGATGCTCGGCATGATCCACCACCTCGACGTCGACGACGACGGCGAGGTGACCGTCGAGCTGCTGCCGACCTTCTCGGGCTGTCCGGCCACCGAGATGATCGGCCGGGATGTCGCGGACGCCGCCCGCGAGGTGGACGGCGTCACCGCGGTCACGGTCCGGTTCCGCCACGACCCGCCGTGGACCCCGGACCGGATCGACGAGGAGGGACGCGAACAGCTGCGCCGGTTCGGGATCGCCCCGCCGGGCGGTCCGATCGCCGGCGCGCAGCGACCCGACGGACGCCCGACGCTGCCGCTGGCCATGACCAGCGCGGCCGATCCGCGGCCCTGCCCGTACTGCGGCTCGACCGAGACCGTCCGCGACGCCATGTTCGGGCCGACCCCCTGCCGTGACGTGCGCTTCTGCCGGGCTTGCGACCAGCCCTTCGAGGCCTTCAGGTCCTGATCCGCTCGGGTCCTGGCCCGAGTCCTGGCCCGATCGGGGCGTGACCGCGCGTCGGGCTCGACAGCGCGAGCCGCGGTCACGCCGCGGCGGCGTCCTTCTCGGCCATGCCCGCGAGGTTGGCCAGCGAACGGCCGAAGATGCGTCGCAGGATGGGCAGGACCAGGGTGGACGCGCCCCACTCCCCCACGCGACCCAGGGGTGGATCGACCTCCTCCCACCAGGTGACCACGGTGGCGTCGTCCCCGTCCGCCTCCAGCTCGAAGGCGCCATGGCCGGTGATGATCCGGCCGAGATGGGTGACCTCGAGGTAGCGGGGTGCATCCCATCCGGTGACCCGCATGACGTCCTGGACGGTGACGCCCAGCAGGTTGGTGGGGCACCGCAGCGTCACCCCCTCACCTCGGCGCTGGGGGGTGAGGACCTCGACCGATCTCGCGTCGACCATCCAGTCGGGCTGGCGCTCCCAGGTGGTCAGCAGCTCCCAGACGACCTCGCGGGGTGCCGCGACGCGCTGGACGATCTCTAGGCGCATGACCACCTCCTGGGTGATGGGTCGAGGGTACGGCTCGAAGGACCCGGGTCGCAGGGCGACGAGCCCAGCTCCGGGACCGGCTGGCCGCCGCTCGTGGCGTCACGCACGCAGCAACGACGGTCGCGGCGACCCATCGCAGC
>CAYVJT010000066.1:0-2065 GCA_964451855.1 uncultured Actinomycetota bacterium | reverse complement strand
AGCCGGTTCGTTACACGATCCCCCGCCGGATGCCGAGGCCCACACCGAACGTGGTACGAAGCGGCCTGCCACAGGCCGCTTCGTCACACGATCGTCTCACCTCTGCCCCCATCGGGTGGCCCGCACCGGGGGGCGCCGGGGGCCGTCGGGGCTGTCAGCTAGGCTCGCGCCCGATCGGGCCCCTCCGCCACGGGCGGGGTGTGGCCCTCGCGGCGCCGAACCTCGCCGCCAGCAACGACCTCACGAAGGGACCTCCGTGTTCGCCGACATCGACGGCAACGCCCTCCACTACGTCAGCTACGGCGAAGGGCCGCCGGTCGTGTACGTGCACGGCCTCGGCGGCACGAACAACGTCTGGTACGGCGTCATGCAGGCGATGCAGCAGCACCACCATGGCGTGGCGCTCGACCTGCGCGGCCACGGTCGCAGCCAGAGCCGCGGCAAGTTCTCGATCGAGGGCTGGGCCAAGGACATCCAGAAGCTGATCCGCCACCTCGAGCTGCCCGCCGTGACCCTGGTCGGGCACTCGATGGGCACGCTCATCGCGCAGCACCTCGCGCAGACCTCGCCCGAGCTCGTCGACCAGCTCGTCCTGGTCGGCGGCATCTCCTACTTCCAGCCGCCGACGGCCGACGCCTACCGGGAGCGTGCCGACCTCGTCGAGGCCGAGGGCATGGACGTGCTGGTCGACACCTGGCTCGACGGGGCCGTGTCACCGCAGACCCACGCGACCCAGCCCGGTGGCGTCGGCATGCTCCGCGAGATGTTCCTGCGCAACGACCCGATCGGCTACGCGAAGTCCTGCAGGGCGCTGTCCAAGGCTCCCCACATCCGCCGCGACGAGATCGGGCAACCGACACTGATCATCACGGGTGCGCACGACCGCTCGACACCGCTGGCGATGGCCGAGGAGCTCAAGTCCTCCATCCCGGTCAGCCGGGTGAAGGTCCTCCCCGGGGTGGGTCACTGGTGCACCGTGGAGGACCCGGGGGCCGTCGCAGCGGCGATCCTCGAGTTCCTCACCTGACCGGGGCTGCCGTGCCACGCGACCGGTCCGACGCCGTCGATCCCCCCGACGCCGAGGTGCCGGATCGAACCGAAGGCCGGACGCGGTTGGTGACGCCCCTGCTCGCGCACGGCGAGGCCCGCACACCGGACGGGCGGGTGCTCGCGCTACCTCGCGGTCGCCTGGACTTCTCCCGTCGGATCGGCGTCATGGGGATCGTCAACCGCACGCCCGACTCCTTCTACGACCGCGGCACGACCTACGAGCTGGACGCGGCGCTGGAACACGCCCGTCGGCTCATCGCCGAGGGCGCCGACATCATCGACGTCGGCGGGGTCAAGGGCGGTCCGGGCGAGGAGGTCGCGATCGCTGAGGAGATCGCGCGGATCGTCCCCTTCGTCGAGGCCCTCCGCGACGTCGCACCCGACGTGTTGATCTCGGTGGACACCTTCCGCGCGCCGGCCGCCGACGCAGCGATGGCCGCCGGCGCGGACATCATCAACGACGTGACGGGGCTGCACGATCCCGAGGTGCTCGACGTCGTGGTCGAGCGCGACGCCGGGTACGTCGCCATGCACCACGGCGGGCGACCGCGCACCCGTCCTTTCCGTCGGCACTACGCCCCGGACGTCACCCACGCGGTGGTGACGCACTGCCGTCGGCTCACCGAACGGGCACGCGCTGCGGGCGTCCCCGCCGAGCACCTGATCGTCGACCCTGGACACGACTTCCAGAAGACCACCGCGCACTCGCTCGAGGTGACCCGCCGCCTGCCGGAGCTGACGGCGCTCGGCTACCCCGTGCTGGTGGCGTTGTCGAACAAGGACTTCATCGGCGAGACCCTGGACACCCCCCTCGAGCGGCGGGTGGATGGCAGCCTCGCGGCCGCGGTCTTCTCGATCCTGCGCGGCGCCCACCTCGTCCGGGTCCACGAGGTGCAGCGCACCGTCGACGCGGTGCGCATGACCGAAGCGATGCTCGGTTGGCGGGGTCCGGCGATCGCGGTTCGCGGCCTCGAGTAGGCGTCGCCCACGCGCGGCAGCACGCACCGCAACATGC
>CAYVJT010000065.1:0-17577 GCA_964451855.1 uncultured Actinomycetota bacterium | reverse complement strand
TGCGGCCCTACGAGCCGGGCGATCCGCTGCGGTCGATCCACTGGCCGGCGACCGCGTCGACGGGGACCCTCGTCCGCCGTGAGACCGAACGGGCGTGGGCTCGGGACCTGGTGGTGGTGCTCGATCTCGATCACGAGAACTGGGACCGTTTCGACGACCAGCCGGTCGAGGTCGCCATCTCCACCGCTGCCTCGCTGCTGACCCACGCGATCCTGGGTCTCCGCCAGCCCGCCGGGCTGGTGGTCTCGCTGCCGGATCCCTCGGGCGATGAGGCATGGGACGAGGTGGCGCAGCGTCGGCTGCGTCCCGCGGCGCGTTTCGGGGTCGGCGCGAGCCGTGGACACCTCGACGCGATGCTCGTGCACCTCGCCGCCGTGGTCCGACACCGTGGGGTGCCACTGTGGGAGCTGCTGCACCGTGAAGCGGGGGTGCGGCCACCCGGGACCACGGTGGCGGTCGTCGCCGGATCGCCCTCTGACCGGGTGCTGGACGCCTTCGCAGCCACACGTCGTGCCGGCCTCTCCCCGATACTGCTGGAGGTCGGTCCCCCGGAGCAGCGAGCGGCCGGCGGGCCGGGTCGGGGGAACCGGCGACTGCCCCGTTTCCACGTCTCCACCGCCCAGCCCGTGGGCAGGACGCGGCTATGAGCCGCCTCGGGGGCGTCGGCCTGCGCCCAGCGATGGTGCTGGTCGTCGCCTTCGTCACACCACCGGCGTACGCGATCGCCGCGGCCGTCACGGCGGGCTTCGACGGGTTCCCGACGCTCCTCGCGGTGCTGGTCACGGTGCTCTCTGCGGTCAGCGGTGCGGTGCTCTTCGGGACCACTCCGTCACCGAGCATCCTGCAGTTGCTCGGGCGTGGCCTGACGCTGGCTCTCGCCACCCTCGTGCTCCGCCTCCTGACGCCCTCCCTGACCACGGCGCTCTCGGACATCGGGTGGGAGCTCACCGGCACGTTCGCTCCGCCCTACGGCCGCATGCTGGTGGCGATCGTGGCCGCACATGCGGTCGGCCACGGTGTCGCGGCCAAGGTCGCGCTCTTCGCCGACGGGCCACGGACCCGGTATGCCGACCGCGCAGGCGAGGAGGGCATGTTCGGCATGTGGCTCGTCGCCGTCGCCGTCTCGGTCGTCGCTGTAGGTCTCGCGAACCAGTACGTCGGGGTGGTCGGCGCGGTCGTCACGGTCGTCGCGGTGACCGTCGGGGGAGCGACGGTCGCGCACCTACGTGCGACGACGCCACGCCCCGGGGGGCGCCGACCCGCGATCGTGGTGGGCTCACCCCGCCTGTGGCGCGCGGCTGTGGCCGGCACCCTGGCCATCACCGCGGTGTTCACCTTCGTCGCGGTCGCGTCTCTGCCTCCGGCGATCACCGAAGCGTCGCCGCGCTTCATCGCCTGGGTCTCGCAGGTCGACTTCGAGCCCGAGACCCCGAGGTTCGCTCCACGCGATGACGGCGAGCGGGTGACCGAGGGCGGTGACGCCGGGGTGGAGATCCCGGAGGACATCGAGCAGCGTGAGCGGCCCGAGCTCGACCGTGCACCGACGTGGCCCTTCGTCCTGATCGGCGCGGCCCTGGTCACCTGGCTGCTCGTGTACCTGCTCCGTGAGGACCGCTGGAGCCACGTCTGGCGGGCGGTCTGGCGGTGGTTGCGCCTTGGACGTGGTGGCCGGCGCGGCTCCGACGAGGAGTACGGGGCCGTCGAACCGCTGGAGCGGGCTCGCTCGTCGCGGTCGGTGTGGACGGAGCGGTTGGAGCGGTTCCGTCCCCGACCACGCGATCCACGGGGCGCCATCCTGCACGACTACCTGCGTGCCGAGCGGACCCTGGCACGTCAGGACCTCGGCCGGGACCGCTGGGAGACACCCCTCGAGCACGCCGCACGGCTGGGGCTCGACGAGGAGCACCGCGAACTGGCCGACCTGGCGAGCACGGCCCGCTACGGCCGTGCCGAACCGCCGGAGGAGACCGCGGAGCGGACCCGGGAGCTGTCCCGCCACGTGGTCCGGGCCGTCAGGGGCTACGCACGTTCGGTGGGGTGATCGCTCCGCCACCGAGCAGGTAGACGGCGAAGCTGGCCAGCCAGTGCTCGCCGACGTACTCACCGGTGAGCACCCACGGCAGCGCCGCTTCGGCATGCGCCGTCGCGGCGGTCGTCGCGAGCGGGCGCAGGGCGTGGTCCGTGGGGAGGGCGTCCGCGAGGCCGTGCCAGCACCAGGCTCGGCTGAGGTTCAGCCCGTCGAGGTGGACGCCGTGGGGGTCGGATCGGTCCGCGACCTGGACCGGGGTCGTGAGGGGTCCTGGGTCGGGCAGGAACCCTTCGACCCAGGCGGCCAGGTCGTCGCCGCGGATGCGGCGCATCAGGTCGATCTCGGCCAGCGCGGGGGACAGGAAGTCGGTCGCTGAGGGCTCCAGCCACCCCGGGTAGGCACCGTCGTCGCCGTACCACCGCTGCGCGGCCGCGGCGACGGCGTCTCGAAGCTCCTCGTCACGCGTCGCCACGGCGGCATCGTGGAGCAAGCCTGCGGCGAAGGCGCTGTTGCCGTGGGTCCCGCTGCGCTGCGGGTAAGGGGTGTCACGCAGCCAGGTCAGGCACCGCTCTCGCACCGTGGTGGTCAGGGGACGCAGTGCGGCCTCCCACCGTGCGGCGCCGGCGTCGCCCCAAGCGGTCAGTTCCGCGGCCAGCGTCAGCAGCCAGGCCCAGCCGTACGGGCGCTCGAAGGAGCGCCGGTTCGGGTCCTCGAGGTAGCGCGCCTCGACACGGGCCGCCTCATCGGTGACGCGCTCGTCGAGCGCGGCGCGGACGGTGGCTGCCACCTCGAGGTCGGAGTGGATGCGCAGCAGCCGGACCAGCATCCAGTGCTGGTGCACCGAGGAGTGCCAGTCGTAGCTGCCGAAGAAGATCGGGTGCAGCGCGGATGGTGGCAGCAGGTCCTCGGGTCCGGTGAGCAGGTGCGCGGGCTGGTTCGGGTACTCCCGCCCGATGTTGGCCAGTCCGGCCCGTGCGTAGCCCTCTGCCACGCGCACCGTCAGGGTGGGAGGTTCAGCCACGTGACCGGCTCCTTGGGGCGATGGACGAACGACGGACGGTACCGCCGTGTCCGCCCGAAGTGGCGCGGGTGGCGGCTACCCTCGGCGGCACGTCAAGGAGCCTGTAGATGTCCGAAGCTGCCGCCTCGCCGCTCGCTGAGCTCTCCGCCGCCGGGGTCTCGATCTGGCTCGACGACCTCAGTCGCGAACGCCTGGTGTCGGGCAACCTCGCCGCGTTGATCGAGGACAAGCACGTGGTCGGGGTGACCACCAACCCATCGATCTTCCAGAAGGCCCTCAGCAACGGCGCGGCCTACGCGGAGCAGGTCCGCGACCTCGCCCTGCGTGGTGTCAGCGTCGAGGAGGCGGCACGAGCCCTGACCACCGCGGACGTGCGGGACGCGTGCGACCTGCTGCGTCCGGTGCACACAGCCACCGAGGGGCGGGACGGTCGCGTCTCGATCGAGGTCGATCCGCGCCTGGCTCGCGACACCGAGCGCACGATCGCCGAGGCCCGCGCGCTGTGGTGGCTGGTCGACCGGCCGAACCTGTTCATCAAGATCCCCGCAACACGTGAGGGGCTGCCGGCCATCACGACCGCGATCTCGGAGGGCATCAGCGTCAACGTCACGCTGATCTTCGCCCTCGATCGCTACGCGGAGGTCGTGGACGCCTACCTCGCCGGCCTCGAAGCCGCGCGGGAGGCAGGCCGGGACCTCTCCTCGATCGCCTCGGTCGCGTCCTTCTTCGTCAGCCGCGTCGACACCGAGGTGGACGCGCGTCTGGAGAAGCTCGACACGCCCGCAGCCGCCGACCTCCTCGGCCGGGCCGCGATCGCCAACGCGCGCCTCGCCTACCGGCACTTCGAGGAGGTCAGCGCGGGGGAGCGGTGGCAGGAGCTCGCCGCGGCCGGAGCCCAGCCCCAGCGTCCGCTGTGGGCCAGCACCAGCGTCAAGAACCCCGCCTACGACGACACCCGGTACGTCGTGGAGCTCGTGGCCCCAGACACGGTGAACACGATGCCCGAGGGCACGCTGGAGGCGGTCGCCGACCACGGTGTGATCCGCGGTGACACCATCACCGATGCGTACGCGGATGCCGACGCCGCGCTGGCCGCGCTCGCCGAGGTCGGGATCAGCTACGACGAGGTGGTCGGCCTGCTCGAGGACAACGGCGTGGCCGCCTTCGAAGCCTCGTGGGAGGAGCTGCTTGCCGGCGTCGCCAAGGAGATCGCCGACGCCGCCCCCGCCGACTGACCCCGCCCCCGACCCGCCCCGGGCCACCTCGACGTCGGTGTCAGTCCCGGGCGATCGCGGCGAGCACCTCGTCGAGCGCCACCATCGAGTGGCCGCTGACGAACTCATCCACGTGGGGCAGTGCCGCGAGGGTGGCGGACCGCACGACGGGCACGCCGAGGTGCTCCGCGGCCGGTCCTCGTCCGGACCCGTCGGTCCGCGCTCCCCGGGCATCGTGTGTACCGGCGGTGGCTCGGAGTGCTCGCCGCGGTGGTCAGCGACGTCGAGGATCCCTATCCATATCGGTAGGGATCGGCAACGGTGCTGGGAGCGACGGCGGGGCGGTGCGGATCCCTCTCCATATCGGGAGAGATGCGACGTTCGGTGACGGGGTGGAGCGCCGCGGTCGCAGCGCCGCGGGGTGTGCAGCGGTCGGCGCGGTCGTTACGGGGAGGCGACGATCCGGTCCAGGCCGTGCACGCGGGCGACGTCCGCGTCCTCGCGGTACGTCAACGCCGAGCCAGCGTGGTGTCGGCGAGCTGCGGAGCCAACCCTTCGACCCCCAGCAGGTCGAGTGCCAAGGTCCAGTTGATCGCTTCGGCCACGCCCGGTGGCTTCTGCAGGTCGAGGGCTCGGAACCGGGCGACGGCCGAGGCGACCTGCTCGGCGAGGCTGCGGCTGGCGGGCGGGGTCCGGCGCCGGACGATCGCGACCGCCCGCTCCAGGCTGGGGTAGTCGATCCAGTGGTACAGGCAGCGGCGCTTCAGGGCGTCGTGCGGCTCCCGGGTCCGGTTGGAGGTCAGCACCACGATCGGTGGGACCTCGGCGCGGATCGTGCCGAGCTCCGGGATCGTCACCGCCGCCTCACCGAGCAGTTCGAACAGGAACGCCTCGAACTCGTTACAGGTCGTCCTCGGCGAGTTCGCGTCCGGAGGCTTCCGCCAGACGGATACCCATGAGTCGCCGCAGGTAGTTCCACTCGTAGAGGGTCTCAGCGGCGTCGGTGCCCTCGTAGCACCGCAGGCGGATCGGTTGGTGCGTCGAGCACCGTCGCCAGCGTCTTGGCAGCCTCGGTCTTGCCGACCTCGGCCTCGCCCTCCAACAGCAACGACTGGGGCAGACGCACGGCGCAGAACGACGCCGTCGCGCCTCCCTCTCCCGTGGGCCGTCGACCCCGATACCTCCCGTGGGGTCCGCACCCGCACGATGCCACCTGAAGTTGCGACGTCAACGGTGGATCGGGGCGATGGGCACCGCGCGCTCCGCGTGGGCGCACGCGCGGCGGAACACGACGAGGTGGGCGCTCAGCCGCCAGGCAGGTGCGCGTACAGCTCGTCCTCGAGGGAGAGGTGCAGCTCGAGCACGGCGTGCAGACCGAACAGGCTGCGTTGCAGATCGAGGACCTCGTCGGGCTCGGGCCCCTCGGGACCGAGGTCGTCCACGAGCCGGTCGAACAGGCGGATCCGGCGGGCGAGCTCGCGGTGGGTGCGCACGAGCGGCAACGTGGGGTCCTCGTCCACGAACACCGCACGCAGCGACGGGTAGACCGTCGCCTCCTCCTCGAGCTCGTGGGGGAGCAGGTCGTCGACGAGGAAGTCGCGCACGTCGCGCAGCCGCTGCATGGCGACCTCGGGCTCGAGCCGGTCGAGCTGCTCCGCGACGATCGCGACGTCGTCGACACCCGCGTCGAGGTGGCTGTGGTCGCTGAGCACGTCGCGAGGCAGGTCGCCCAGGGCGCGGTGGCGGCGCGGGACCCGCTTGCGCCACCGCAGCGCGCGGAGAGCGTT
The DNA here is from genome assembly GCA_964451855.1 of uncultured Actinomycetota bacterium. Lineage (GTDB taxonomy): Bacteria > Actinomycetota > Nitriliruptoria > Nitriliruptorales > Nitriliruptoraceae > CSSed11-175R1. The sequence continues at coordinate 11,526 of CAYVJT010000065.1, read as the reverse complement.
GGCCAGCACGAGCAGGTCGATGCCCTCCTGGAGCAAGGCGCCGGCGACCGGCGTGAGGTAGCCGAGCGCGGCGAAGACCATCGCGATGGCCGAGAGACCGATGCCGGTGACCGCGCTCTGCCAGGCGATCACGCGGGTCCGCTTCGCGATCGTCACCGCCTCGGCGACGCCTTCGAGCCGGTCGGAGGTGAGGACCACGTCAGCCGCCTCCGACGCGGCCGTCGCCCCCCGGGCACCCATCGCGACACCGGTGTCGGCCAGCGCGAGCGCGGGCGCGTCGTTGATGCCGTCCCCGACCATGATCGTCCGCCCGAGCAACGAGGCCTCGCGGATCGCATCGACCTTGTCGTCCGGGCTGTGCTCCGCCAGGACACGGTCGATCCCGACGGTGTCGCCGACCAGGTCTGCGATGTCGCCGCGATCGCCGGTCACCATCAGGATCTGCCCGATCCCCGCCTTGCGGAGCGCGCTGATCGAGCGCGGTGCGTCCGGTCGCACGGGGTCGTGCAGGGCGAGCGCGCCGAGCACCCGTCCATCGGCGGAGACGAACACCAGCGAGCGGCCCTCCAGCGCGCCGCGGCGCCGGATGCGGCGCAGGTCGGCGGGCAGCGAGGTCCCGCCGTCGTCCAGGACGTGGCCGATCTGCCCGATCCGGACCTCGACGTCGCCCACGCGTCCCCTGATGCCCTGCCCGATGTCCTCGGTCACGTCGGTCGGGACGGTCAGCTCCCCCACGCGAGCGTGGGCGGCTTCGACGATCGCCGGGGCGAAGGGGTGCACCGAGACCTGGTCCAGCGATCCGGCGAGGTGCAGCAGCGTGTCGACGTCCGCGTCGGGCAGCGGGTGCACCTCGGCGACCCGCGGCTGGCCGCGGGTGATCGTCCCGGTCTTGTCGAACAGGACCACCTCGCCCCCCGCGAGCGACTCCAGGGCGGCGCCGCCCTTGACGATGATCCCGCGCCTGGCCGCAGCGGAGACGCCACCGACGATCGCCGCCGGTGCGGCGAGGATCAGCGGGCAGGGCGTCGCGACGACCAGGACCGCGAGGGCCCGGACGGGGTCGCCCGACACCGCCCAGGCGCCAGCGGCCAGCAGGAGCGTGACGACGAGGAACACCCCGGCGAACCGGTCCGCGACCCGGACGAAGGGGGCGCGCTCGGTCGCCGCCTGCTCGACGAGGCGCACGATGCCCGCGTAGGTGGACTCGGCTGCCGGGGCGGTGGCCCGCAGGTCGAGCGGACCGCCGACGTTGACGACGCCGCTCGGCACCATCTGCCCGGCCCGTGCCTCGACCGGCCGTGCCTCACCGGTGAGAGCGGACTCGTCGAGGACCGCGTGCTCCGATCGCAACATGCCGTCGACCGGCACCACCTCGCCGACCTTGACGAGCAGTTCGTCGCCGACGCCCACCTCCTCGACGGGGAGGTCCTCCAGGGTCCCGTGATCGCTCCGGCGGTGTGCCGTGCGCGGGCTGCGTCCGAGCAGGCTGGTCAGCTCGGCGCGGGCCCGCCCGACCGCCCGTGCTTCCAGGGCCTCGCCGCCCGTGAGCATGACCGCGATGATCGCGCCCGCGAACCACTCCTCGAGGAGGAGCGCTCCCACCATGGCAAGGACCGCGACGACGTCGGCGGTGGCGTCACGGTGGATCAGCTGGCGGACGCTCTCGATCGTGGCGGGGATCAAGGCGATGACGGTGGCGGCGATGAACCCCGCGTCGGCGACCGTCTCGGCGCCGAGCAGCCAGCCGATGCCGCCGAGCGTGATCGAGATCAGCGTCAGCGGGAACAGCCACGGCTCGACGCGCTCCTCGAGGCCCGGGCGCTCGTCCTCTCCGGACGGCCCGGATGGAGCATCGTGCGCGGCGTCGACGCCGCCGGTCTGGCTCACCGCAGCAGCTCTCGAGGGTCGTGGCTGGGCTCGTGGTAGACCTTCAGGCTAGCTGGGGTCGTCATGCGGATCGTTCAGCGGACCTCCGGATCTCGCCGGCACCGGGGCGCTGCGCGATGACGTGACCAAGGGCCCTCTCGGTGCACCGTCCGCCGTGGGATGATGGCACCCGTGGCCGGGCCATCCGGGCAGCCGGACCGGTCGGCGGCCACGGTGCCGGAAGGCGTGACGATGAGCAACAAGGATCGGGTCGGCCACAACCCGAAGCGCAAACCCGCTCGGACACAGGCGGAGAAGCGGCAGGCGAAGCGCGAGAAGCGGCAGGAGCTCAAGAGCAGCAGCAAGCGCAAGAGGCGCAACGCTGCCGCCCACCACACCAACCCACGGTGACGGTCACCCTCGAGATCCGCGACGTGACGTAGGCTGGCAGGATGTCCGAGTTCGTGGTCTGCACGACCAGTCCGGTTCCGCGATGGGTGGCCGAGCGCGCCGACGGGTTCGGTGTGCGGTTCGTGACGCTCGACCCCCTGGATCCCGGGGCGGTCAAGCGCCAGTTGGCCGCTGTCCGCCCGCAGGGCTACCTGCTCAGCTGGCCCGACCTGGGCCCCTACGTCAGCGGCGAGTTGGTGGATGCCGCCGGTGGGCTGAGGATCGTGACCTACTGCGGCCAGTCGCCCGAACCGGCCTTCTACACCGAGAACCTCGGCCTCACGGCGTTGGGCGAGCGCGGGATCCTGATCACCACGACCCCAGGTGCGGAGTTCGCGGTCGCTGAGTCCGCCCTCGCGTTCCTGTTCGCGTTCGAGCTCGGGTTGGTCCCCGCCAACACCCTTCGCCGGCGGCATCCGCAGGCCCCGATCGCCGACCTCCAGCGGAGGGGACTGGTTGGCAGCTCCCTCGGCATCGTCGGCATGGGGCGGATCGGACGCAGGGTCGCCGAGCTCGCAGCCGCCTGCGGGATGGTGATCCGCTACGCCTCCCGGACGCGGCGGCCGGACGTCGAGGAACGGCTCGGGGCGACCTTCCACCCCCTGGACGAGCTGTTCGGGACCTGCCATCACGTGAGCCTGCACCTGCCGCTGGGCCCGTGCGAGGGGCTCATCGACCGCTGGGTGCTCGAGCACGCCAACGGGATCACCCTCATCAACACCACCTCGATCGCTCCGCTGGTGGATCCGGGTGCCCTGCTGATGGCCCTGGAGGAGGGGTGGGTGGCGAGGTTCGGCCTCGAGGGCAGGTACCGGGAGCCGTACGACGGCAAGCTCCGCGACCATGGCGAGGATCGGGTGCTGTTGCGGCCGCCCTACAGCTCCTACGACACGCCGCACGCGCAGGAGGTCGGGTGGAACCGCTACCTCGACAGCCTGGCTGCGCTGGTCCGGGACGAGGAGGTCCCACATCAGCTCTCGGTGGCCACGGACCACTGAGCCCAGCCACCACCGTGCAGCCAGCCACCGGTGGTCGCGTCGCCTCGCGGTAGCGGCCCGTACCGTGGCGGCATGCACCTCACCGAGCCCGAGGCCCGTCGCCGCTTCGCCGCGAGCCCGCGGGCGATCCTGGCCAGCGTGCGCCCCGACGGACGCCCCCACCTCGTCCCGGTGGTCTTCGCGCTCGTCGACGACGTCGTGCACACCGCGGTCGATCACAAGCCCAAGGCCTCGGCACGGCTCCAGCGGCTGGCGAACCTGCAGCACGAACCGCGATGCGCGCTGCTGGTCGATCGCTACGACGACGACTGGTCGCAGCTGTGGTGGGTCCGGGCCGACGGACGCGCCCAGGTCGTCGAGGACCCCGGACCGGACGATCCCGGCCGTGCCGCACTCACCGCCCGCTACCACGCCTACACCCATCGGCCGCCGGCAGGTCCACTCGTGCGCATCGAGGTGGAACGTTTCACGGGCTGGGCCGCCGGTTGAACGGTCGGCGGTCCCCGCCGCGCCTGGTGGTGGCTCAACGCGTCGGGGTCCGAGCGGTCCCTCAGACGTCGGAGCCCAGCAGTCGGGACGCGACGATCCTGCCCAGCATGCCCAGGGTGACCGGCCCCGGCGCGAGCACCGCGTCGTGGAAGGCGCGGATGTCGAAGTCCGTGCCGAGCCGCTCCTCCATCTGCCCGCGGAGCCTGCGGATCTCCAGCTGTCCGACCTTGTAGGCGAGTGCCTGGCCCGGCGACTCGATGTAGCGGTCCACCTCGTTGCGCAGGTTGTTCTCCGCCTGTGGCGAATGCTCGACCAGGTGCTCGACGGCCTGCTCGCGTGACCAGCCGTGCGCGTGGATCGCGGTGTCGACGACGAGCCGGCCCGAGCGCCATGCGTCGAAGGACAGCACGCCCAGGCGGTCGAGGTCGGTCCCGTACAGTCCCATCTCGTCGGCCAGGCGTTCGACGTAGAGCGCCCAGCCCTCGACGTACGCCGTGACGAGGCTGTGCCGCCGGATCGGGGGAAGGTCGTCACGCTCCTGCGCGAGCGCGATCTGCAGGTGGTGGCCGGGGACGGCCTCGTGGAAGGCGAGCACCTCGGCCTCGAACCGCCGCCGGGTCTCCGGGTGTGCCGTGTTGACCGCGTAGGTGCCGGGCCGTGAGCCGTCGGCTGCGGGTGGCACGTAGTAGGCGATCGTGCCGTGCTCGGACTCCTCGTCGTTCATCGCTCGCACGTGACAGCTCGCCTGCGGCAGGCGGCCGAACCAGCTCGGCGTCGCGGCCTCGGCACGGGCCAACGCCGCCTTCGCCTGCTCCAGCAGCTCCTCGCCGGTCTCGAACCGCAGCTGGTCGTCCGTGCGCAACCGGTCGAAGATCGCGTCGGGGTCGGCGTTGCCGAGGGCGCGCTCACCGACCTCGCGGTACTCGTCGGCGAGGCGTCGGGTCTCCTCCCAACCCAGCTCGTTGAGGGCGGCGGGGTCCCGGTCGAGGGTGGTGTAGCGACGGACGAGCGCGGCGTAGAGCTCCTCACCGCCGTCGATCCAGCACAACCCGGCCCGGTCATCTGGCCGGGCGCTCGGCAGCACCTCGTCGACGAGGCAGTCGCGGTAGCGGCCGAGGGCCGGGTAGACGGTGCCGAGCACCGTGTCGACCAGGCGCGTCTGCCAGCGGGCGAACCGCTGATCGTCGAGGCCGGGCGGCGCAGAGATCGCGGTGAGGGGCGATTCGGTCGGCGGGACCGCGAGCATCGCGTCGATCTGTTCGACCGCGTGCTCGACGAGCGAGGCGACCGGGGTGCGGCCCAGCGTCACACCCTCGCGGAGCCGGTCGGCTGCTGCGTCGAGGTAGCGGTCCACGCGCTGGTAGCGGGCGACCACCGCGTCGGCGTGCCACGTCTCGGTGAGCACGGTGTTCGAGGCGAGCTGGACCAGCGCGGTCTGCGGACCGCGACGTGGGCCAGCGGTGAACTGCGACATCGCCGCCCGCAGCTCGGCGATGCGGCCGCGCGCCTCGGAGATCAGCACCTCCAGGGTCGCGCGATCCTCGAGGTCGAGCTGCTCGTCGCTCTCGTCCTCGACCTTCTCGGCGCGTGCCAGGACGTCCTCGAGGTCGATGAGCAGCTCCGCTTCGGCGCCGGCACTGGGATCCGGCACCTCGGCGTCGAAGCGATGATCCCCCAGCAACGTCGCCGAGAACGGTGACGCGGCGAGGAACGTGTTCCACAGCTCGGACGCCAGGCCGGCGACATCGGCACGTCCCATCGGAAGCCTCCTCGTCGGTGCTGAGCCGTCGGTCCTGCACCGTAGGTGACCCCGGGTCTGCCATGGCCATCGGTGCGACACAGGGCCCGAGGCCGGGGGACCCTCGGTACCTTGAAAGGATGACTCCATCCCCTACGTAGCGTGGGCTTGGACCGCGTAGCGTCAGCGGCACCGACAAAGAGAGAGGTACCCCGATGGATCTCCGCAAGCTCGCTTCGTGGGTCTCCGTGATCTTCGGCGTCGTGCTGATCATCGGCGCGATCGCCACGTGGACCATGGTCAGCACCACCCTGGCCGACCAGCGCATCACCACGCCCGACGACGCGGTCTGCCTCGCCGATCGCGACGTCAACGGGCCGTTCACCGCCTACTGCCAGGCGATGACGATCGACCGCAACGTGCTCGAGATCACCGACGGTCAGCGCTACGCGGAGCTGCCTCGCGACGACGAGCGTCGCGGTACGGCGCAGAACGCCTCCTTCCTGCAGGCGTCGTTGTTCACCTCGGTGCTGTCCTTCGGTGTGGCGGCGATGGCCGGCGGCATGGGCGTGCTGTTCGTCCTGATCGGGCTCGGCATGCGCGACGTGCGACAGCACGTGGCACCGCCTGCCGCAGGTAGGGCGGCCGACCCCGGCGTCTGACACGTCGCTGAACCCGGACGGCCGCGGCGCCCGCCGCGGTCGTCCGGCGTTGGTGGCGATCCCGGTGCCGGTCCCATCCTGGATGCCGAGGAACCACGACAGGTGGTCACGTCAGGTGTTCGTCGATGAGGTCGCGCAGCTGCTGCTCGGTCAGCAGCCCGGCATGGCGGTGGACGATCGCCCCGTCCTCGTCGACGAAGAAGGTCGAGGGCATCGACACCACCTCGAAGTCGCGGAACAGCTCTCCTTCGGGATCCCAGCCGAGGTCGTAGGTCACCCCGGTGAGCTCCACGAGATCGAGGGCGGATGCCTCGGAGTCCTGGGTGTTGAGCCCGATGAACCTGACCTCGTCGCGCCGATCCTGGTGGACGCGCTCGAAGTCGGGCATCTCCGCGACGCAGGGTGGGCACCACGAGGCCCAGAAGTTGACCACCAGCGGTTCCCCGGCGTAGGCGTCCAGCGAGGTCACCTCGCCGTCGAAGGACTCGAACTCACGGTCCGGGACGGGCGGCCCTGCCGGCTCGCCGCCCTCGGTCGCCTCGCCGCAGGCGGCGAGCAGCAGCGCCGCCACCACGATCACCAGCGGCGCGCGTCCGATGCGCTCGATCCAGGATCGCAGGTGCCAGGATCGCATGTTGACGAGGCCCTCCGGACGGGTCATGCAGGACAACCCGGTCCGGCCCGGATGCCTTCCACCCTCGGGCCGTACGCTCGCCGTCGTTCTGTCGCCATCCGGTCGACGATCAGCGGGGCGTGGGTGCGTCGACGGTGGCGGGGTCGCTACCGAGACGCGAGAACGTCGTCGGCCACCGGCGCTTGCGGCCCCGGGCCCGTGAGGTGAGACGCTGGGCGAGGCTGTCCAGGACGAACCCCACGGCACCGATCAGCACGACCAGTCCCATCAGCTCGTCGTAGCGCAGTCGGTCCCGGGCATCCAGGATCGCGTAGCCGAGGCCCGAATCCACGCCCAGCATCTCGGCCGGGACGATCACGATCCACGCCGTGCCGAGCGCGACCCGCAGCCCCGTCGCGAGGTGGGCGCGGATCCCCGGCAGCACGATCGTGGTGAGCTGCTCCCGCCTGGTCGCGCCGAGGCTGCGCGCCACCCGCAGCCACCCGGGATCGAGCGCGTGGACACCTGCGGCCGCGTTGAGCAGGATCGGCCACACCGCGGCCACCGCCACCAGGAACACGACCGGCGCATCGCCGACCCCCAGCAGCACGATCGCGATCGGGGTCCACGCCAGGGGCGAGATCATGCGCAGGAACTGGAACAGCGAACCGGTGGTCTCCGCGAACCTCCGCGATCGTCCGACCGCGACGCCGAGCGGTGCACCGACGGCGGCAGCCAGCGCGAGTCCCGCCAGGAGCCGTTCGACGGTGACGACGAGGTGGCGGACGCCTGACCCCTGCGTGAACAACGTCAGCAGCGCGGGGGCGGCGTCGGTGGGGGAGAAGCGGGCGAGCAGGCTGCCCGGCGTGGCCAGGACGTCGGTGACCAGCCACCACAGCGCGGCCGCCACCGCCAGACCGGTGAGGCTGCGGCGGATCCTGAGCGCGCGGGCTCGACCGGTGTCAGACATCGATGGTCTCCGTGCGCGTCAGCTCCTGCGGCAGGTCGAAGAGCCCTGGTCCGCCGACGGCGTCGATCCCTGCCCGGACGAAACGGTCGTCGACCAGCTCGGCGTGCACGGCGGTCGGGTCCAGGTCGTCGAGGAAGCGGCGGTCCCCGTCGACCGCGGTGGCCTGCATCCTCCGCACCAGCTCCTCGGTGTAGGACGGGAACGGGAAGGGCTGGAACCCGATCCTGCGGGTGTCCCACTCGGGATGCTGGATCGCCGCCGAGGGCACGTACTCGTCGTGGTCGTAGTGGGTCAGCGCCCGGGCGATCGCCGGCTCCGGCTGCGGGAGGTAGCCCTCGCCCGCTTCGGACAGCAGGGTGGCCGTCGCCAGCGGATCCTCCCGCACCGCAGCCTGCGCGCGGACCAGCGCCTCGACGGTCCGGGTGGCCCAATCGGGCCGCTCGTCCAGCGCGTCACCGTGCATGACCGAGACGCAGCAGGCGTGGTCGAGCCAGACGTCGCCGGTGAACCGCAGGACCTTGCCGATGCCCTGGAGCTCGGCGACAGCGTTGAACGGGTCGGCGACGATGTACCCGCTGATCGATCCCTGGTCGAGGGCGGGCGGCATGTCCGGTGGTGCCATGACCACCAGCTGCACGGTGCCGTCGGCCTCGGAGGGCGAGGAGCCGCCGCCGACCAGCGGGGTGAGCCCGGCATCGGCGAACAGCAGCTGCAGCGCGACGTTGTGGATCGAGTGCCAGAAGGGCACCGCGACCGTCGTGCCGGCCAGCTGCGCGACGTCGTCGATGTCGTTGGCGACGGTCAACCCTGATCCTCCGGTGTGGTTCCACGCGACGATCCGCAACGGCACGTCCGTCGAGAACCGCAGCTGCACCGCCATCGGCATCAGCAGGTGCACGATGTCGACCTGGCGCGCCTGGAACGCTTCGGCGACCTGGGCCCAGCTGCGCAGCAGGGTCGGTCGGGACACCTCGAGGTCCTGGTCGGCGTAGAGGCCGAGCCCGTGTGCGGCCAGCAGCGGCGTCGCATCGGTGATGGGCAGGTAGCCGACCCGCAGGCGGGGATCACCGGGATCCTCGGGCGCTTGCCCGCTCGCCGGGCTCGCTGCCCCCTCAGCGCCGCCGTCGTCCAACAACCGGCTGCAGGCACCCAGCACACCACCAGCGGTGCCGAGCACGCCGAGTCCCATCAGGCCGCGCAGCAGCGCTCGCCGATCGAGGGTCGCGGACGCGACGGAGGCCGTTGCACCCGATGACGTCGAGGTGGCTCGTCCCGAGCGGGGTGCGGTCATGCCACGAGCCCGTCGACCGTGACGACCGCGTCGTCGACGTAGCGATCGAGCAGGGTGCGGCGTACCGCTCCGAGCTCCGGGGCGTCGCGGTCCAGGCCGGCCACGGCCCACGACCCGACGATGCCGTGGTCCCCGCCGCGGAGCAGCTCCACACGGTCGCCGAGGTGCAGCGCCTCGTCCACGTCGTGGGTCACCAGCAGCACGGTGAGATCCAGCAGCTCACGCAGGTGACGGAGCCAGTCCTGCAGGGTGCGCCGTGTCAGCGGATCGAGCGCCGCGAAGGGCTCGTCCAGGAGCAGCAGTGGCGGCGCGGTGACCACCGTCCGGGCGATCGCGACCCGCTGTGCCTGCCCGCCGGAGAGCTCCGCGGGGAGCGCGCTGGCGAGGGGTGCGAGGCCGAGCACGCCCAGCAGACGTTCCACCTCGGCGTCGTCGATGTCGCTGTTGGCGCGGTAGCGCAGCCCCAGGGCGACGTTGTCGCGGACGTTCAGCCACGGCAGAAGGTGCGCGTCCTGGAAGACGATGCCGGCGGCGGGGCGCCCGTCAGGCTGGCGTGGCACATCGAGCTCGCCGTCGGTGAGCTCGTCGAGCCCGGCGACGATGCGCAGCAGCGTCGACTTGCCGCAGCCGGAAGGGCCGAGCAGCGCGACGACCTCGCCACGTTCGACCTGGAGGTCGAGGTGGCGGAACGCGGTCACCGCCCCGCCGGGGGTCGGGTACAGCTTCGCGCCCGAGGTCACACGGAACGAGAGAGTTCCCATCGCAGCTGGGCCTCCGTTGGAGATTGGATCGGTAGGAAGGCGGCCTCGCGCAGGCGGCGCGCGGTCGCGGAGCTCGCGAGGTAGCCGGCGCCACCGGTCGCGGTGGCCTCGTGTCGGGTCACGGCGACGGCCAGCTGGCTGACCTCGAGCCGCAACCGGACGAGCTCGTCGTCGGCCGGCGCTGGTTCCGTGAGCCGACGCTGGAAGACGGCGTCGAGCGCGCCGCGCCGTCCGAGCAGCGCATCGTGGTCCTCGGTGAGGATCGCGGTCGTGCCCTCCAGGCGCCGTGCCGCCGCCGTGAGCGCCGCGTCGGCCAGCCCGAGGCACAGGGCGGTCTGCAGGAGCAGGAACGCCGGCCGGACGTCCGCGAGGAAGTCGAGGAACCGGTCGGTCAGCACCCGATGCGCCGGGACGCGCACGCCGTCGAGCCGGACCGTCGTCGAGGCGGTCGCGTCCAGTGCGAGCAGCTCCGGCTGGTCGCGGAGCGCCACGCCGCGTTGGTCGGTGGTGATCGCGACGATCAGGTTGCGACCCTCGTCGGTCCGCGCTGCCAGCACGACCACCGCGCCGTCGGCGAACAGGTTCGAGGCCCAGGGGATCGTCCCGTCGAGCACCACGTCGTCGCCGTCCCGGTGCGCGGTCACGCTCAGCTCCCGCAGGCCGAGCGCCGCCTGGAAGGCCGTCGCCATCGCGGTCGCGGCCGTGCGCCGTCCTGCGAGCAGGTCCGGTAGCAGCTCGGCGCGCAGCTCGTCCGAACCCCAGCTCGCGAGGTAGCCGGCGGCGGTGCGGTGCGCCCACACGGAGAAGGCCGTCGCCGTGCAGACGCGGGCGAGGCAACGGATCACCTCCGCCTGGTCCGCGAGCGTGCCTACGGTGTCCGTGGCGGGGACGGGTGTGGCGACGACGCTGCCGGGCCGTCGTGTCTCGGTCGGGAGGCCGAGGCCGAGGAAGCCCACCCTGCCGAGATCCCGCAACGAGGGGCGCACGTCCACCTCGCCGGTGTCGACACGGGCCGCTCGCTCGCCGACGACGTCGACGAGCCCGGACAGCGAGGTCAGGTCGGAGGGTGCGAGGGTGAGGGTGGGAGCAGTCATCGTCAGCCCAGCTCGTGGAGACGGTCGATCGGGGCGGCGACGACCTCGCGGGCGCGCTCGACGTCCTCGACGCACGGCGCGTCGTAGAAGCACAGGCACTTGTCGAGGTCCTCGCGCACGTAGGTGCGACGGAAGGCGACCTCGGGGACCTCCGCGTACAGCGGAGACTTCGCCTTCTTGCGCGCGAGGTAGGCGTCCATCGTGAGGTCGGGCGGCAGGTCCCACTCGACGAGGTAGCGCGGTCCGTCGGCTGCCGCCTTGACGTCGTCCAGCTCTGCGCCGACCAACCGGACCGGTGCGATGTCCTCGACCTCGATGTCGACGTCGACCAGCGCCGTGCGGACGGACCCGCTGTCTGCGGCGTCGGTGATCGCGAAGAGGCGCTTGAGATCCGCGGTGACACGGGACTCGACCAGCTCCCCGCCAGCGGCGGTCACCGCGGTGACCAGGCGGTCGGACAGGGCATCGACCTCGGCACGCTCGACGGCGAGCGTCGGGATCTCGATCAGCAGCAGGCCCACGGGGCACCCCTTCCAGGTAGGTCTCGGCCAGGTAGGTCTCGGCCAGGTAGGTCTCGGGAGGGGCGGGACGCTA
>CAYVJT010000064.1:11775-17725 GCA_964451855.1 uncultured Actinomycetota bacterium | reverse complement strand
CAACGGGGACTGCCGAGCGTCCCATGAGGCGTTTCGAACCGCTGCATAACGCCCGGTGTCCCTATTCGTTCGGGACGGTGAACGCGGGCGCTCCCCCCTCAGCGCGCAGTCGCACACAAGCGCTCGAGTGCTGTGGGTCGGAGGCAGAGGAGGTTGCCGGACTCGTCGGAGCCACCCCTCCGAAGCTGTTGACTGCACCGTCGAGTGGAGACGGGTCGATGCTGGTGGCGGCGGGTCAGGCCGGACGCTGCGCTGGCAAGAAGAACTCGGTAAGTGCCTCGGCCAGCACCTCGGGATGGGTCAGGGGGGCGGCGTGCCCGGCACCGGGGATCTCTTGTATCCGTGCGTCGGGAACGTGGGTGGCCACGTGCTGTGCGGCGGCGAGGTCGTGCGGTTTGGCGTCTGATCCGGGCAGCACCAGTACCGGAGCTGTGATCGCGGCGAGCACGGCTGGCTTCTCAGGGGTGGGACCGTCGTACGCCATCGCTTGCTGTTGGACGTTGAGCAGGTTCGGGACGTAGGGCCCGGCGGCCTCGAAGTAGCCGGCGTCCTCGGCCACCGCGACGTCGTGGTCGTTGAAGGGGGACTCCGCGAATGTGCGGATGGCATCGGTCAACCTACCTTCGGTAGCCAGCTCGCCCATGCGGTTGACAGCGTCACCGAGAGCCGCTCGTTCGTGCTCGTCCATCAGCCATGGCATGTTGGGTCCAACCAGGGCCACCGCGTCCACCAGGTCGGGCTGCGCGCCCGTGGCGGCGAGTGCCAGGTTGGCGCCGGCGGACCACCCCACCAGTCCGGTCGGTTCAGAGATGCTGTCGACGTAGGCGCGGACGTCATCGACCAGCCGACCGAAGCTTCGGTCGGGGTGATCGCCGCTGAGGCCACGGCCCCGCCAGCTCGGCAGATGGCAGGTGAACCGACCGGTCACATGCGGCAGCAGCGCTCGCCAGTCGAGGTCGCCGTCACCCATGATCCCCTGCAAGAACACCAGCGGCGGTCCTTGACCATGCACCGTTCCGCCGACGGTGGCACCGTCGGCGCAGGCCACGAAGTGGGTGTGTTGGTTGCGCATGGCCCTGCCCTACGTCGTGTGCGGTCATGCCAGCAACGATGACACATGGTCGCACCGATCGCGTGCACCGATCCTCCGAGACCCCGCCGCGCCATGCTTGACACCGATCATCACCGTGCCTTCGCGCGGTCGTCGCGAGCACTGCATGACCGGGAGATCGGGGCATCCCATGGAGCGCATCGAACCGATGCGCAACGCCCGTTGCTGCCCGCCCGCTTCGGGCCTATCTCATCACCACCCGCTGCCGAACTGGTCTGACGCTGACCTCGATGGTCCCATGAGCCGGATCAGTCTCCCTCCTCAGGCTGGCCGTCGACCTCCGCGGCCAGCGTCGAGGCCGTCCCAGGAACCTCCCACCCAGGCGCGTGCCGATCCCAGGGCACCATCGACCCGAGCAGTGCCGCCACGGCCAGGACGAGGTCCTCGCGTCCCTGCGCCGCCACGATCTGGACGGACAACGGACGTCCTCCGTCCTGCCACAGGGGCACCACCGCAGCAGGCAGATCCGCGAGGTTCCACGCAGAGACGAAGGGGTAGGCCGACAGGTTGGCCGCGACGTTGGCCACCCAGGTCTTGGTGTGCCACTCCGAAGCGGCGAGCTGGGTCCGCGCGAACGTCGGGGTGATGAGCACGTCGTGCTCGGCGAGGAAGGGCGCGATCCGGGTGCGCCAGTTGATCGCATCCTCCTCGTCGACGGGGCGGACGCGGGCGAACTGCTCACCTCGCGCGAGGTGCGAGCGGGTCCGCGGCTGAAGTTCGTCGCGATCGAGGTCGAGCAGTTCAACGTCGCGGGCCGCCCCCTGCGTCCAGCGCGAGATGATGGCCTGGACGCTCGACGGGTCGTAGGGGGGATCCTCGCGATGCACGTCGTGCCCGGCGTGGTTGAGCAGACGCCCCGCCTCCAGCGCGGCCTCTCGCCAGGCGGAGTTGACGACCACCCCCGGCGTCGGCGGCCTGAACGAGACCGCAACCCGCAGCATCCCCGGGATCGGCGCCAGCTCACGCAGGTGATCGGTCCCCGCGATGATGTCCAGCGCGAGGGCGGTGTCCTCGATGGTGGTCGCGATCGGACCGAAGCGCGTCATCCCGTACCAGCGCGGTTCGCCCTTGATCGTGACCGGGGCGAGCCCTGCACCGGGACGGATCCCGACCACCCCGTTGGCCGCCGCCGGGACCCGCAAGGACCCGAGCCCGTCGGTACCGAGCGCGAGCGGCACGACCCCGGCACCGACGGCGGCGCCGGAACCACCCGACGAACCGCCGGCCGAGCGGGTCGGATCCCAGGGGCTGACCGTCATGCCTTGCGGCTCATCGGTGGCCCCCCACAGGTTCAGCTCCGGGCAACGCGTCTTGCCGATCACGATCGCACCCGCCGCACGCAGGCGAACCACCACCTCGTCGTCCTGCCGGGCGGGCTCGTCGGAGGTGGCCAGCGACCCGTGACGGGTGGGTTCGCCGGCGACGTCGACATCGTCCTTGATCGCGATGGGGACACCCGCCAGGGGCAGGCCGGCACGGTCCTCGCGGGCGTCGACCGTCTCAGCATCCTCGAGGGCCGCGCGTCGCCGTACCGACACGAAGGCGCCGAGCCGATGTTCCACCGCGGCGAGGTGGTCGAGGTGCGCGCGGACGACCTCCACCGCGGTCACCTCACCGTCCCTCACCGCTCGGGCCAGCGTCGTCGCTGACTGCCCAACAAGCTGCATCCGGCCTTCTCCATCTCGCCAGGCGGTTCGACCCCGGAGATGGCACCCTAGGAGCCCACAGCGCCGCGCCGCTACCGCCACGTCTCGCCGTCCGGCCGTCCCCAACGGTGGCGTACCCTGGCATCCGGCATGACGTGGCACGGGCACTCCGCCCAGCCCCGTCAACCTCAGCTCGTCCGGATCGCGTCCGCGCGTCCTCCACCACCCTGATCGAGGCCCCTGTGCGTGTGCCCGAGAACCGCCCCGAGGTCCACCTTCGTGTGCTCGTCCCCGATGACGCCGAGTGGGTCGTCGCCGTCGACGAGGAGACCGCGACGCCCCTGGCCCGCACCCACGGATGGGAGGTGGGCAAGCTCGCGGCAGAGCTCGACGAGGGCATCTGGGCCTCCGAGTACCGGTGGGGCTGGGCGGTGATCGTCGACGGCGAGCCGGCGGGCTTCGTGCTGGTCGACGGGCTCGCCACCGGCGACGCACGCCTGTCGATCAGGCTCAGCTCCGCGGTCCGTGGCCGTGGTGCCGGGCGCGAGGTCCTGCGTGAGCTCGCCGACCACCACTTCTCCGAAACGCCCCACCTCAACCGGCTGACCGGACGAGCCCACGAGCACAACATCCCGATGCAGCGTGCCTTCAACGCCGCTGGCTTCCGCATGGAAGCGCGCTACCGTGACTCGTTCCAGCAGGCCGACGGCCGCTACGCGGCCGAGTGGGGCTACGCCCTCACCCGCGGCGACTGGGAAGCGGGACGCCACCGGTCGGGTGCCTCCGGCTACGACCTGCACGGGCTGGTGTTCGAGCTCGACAACGAAGCGCACGAGGACACCCCGGAGGGCCTGACCTTCCGGTTCCTCCAGGAGGGTCGTCGCGCGCTCGCCAGGTACGACGCGCCGAACCTCGTCGACGGTGAGCTCGCCGGCGTCCTCGTCGACGACCTGTTCGAGTACCGCTTCGTGCACCTCGAGGAACGACGTGACGGCGCCGCACAACGCACCGGACGGGGCCGCGCGCAGGTGCAGCGTCGTGAGGACGGCCGGCTGGAGCTGATCGACACGTGGTCGGCCGACTCCGGCGCCCACGGCCGTCGTCTGCTCGTGGAGCGCCGCGACAGCTGACCCGACCGCGGCGCTGCCCCTACGCCTCGCGCGGGACGGCGACCTGCAGGGCCGCGGCGACGGCGAAGGTCACCCCGTCCTCGTCGACCAGCGCCGAGCGGGCACGGAGCTTGCGGCCATCGGCGTCGTCGAAGCGCGCCACCGTCCGCAACGGCTCCATCACCGGCGCGTCCCGGTAGAAGCGCAGGTGGAAGCCGGCGAGCAGCGGACCGGCCATCTCCAGGGCCTCGACCTGATGCATGCAGGCCCAGGTGGTCGGACAGTCGAGGACCGCCGCGACGATGACCGGATCGACGACCCCACGATCGGTGCCCAGCTCGTCGTCGGCCACCCACGGCTGGGACACCTCGCCCTCGCGGTGCAGGCGGGGATGGATCCGCTGCCCGTGGGGGTGGGAGGGCTCCGGTCCGCAGACCCAGCACGTCGGGAAGATGTACTGCGGCTGAGCTTCGGGCAGCGGGACGGTGGCCAGCTCGAGCAGGTCGAAGGCGCGCGCGGCGGGCTCGTGGCCGGCGAGCTCCACCTCGGCGCTGACGAGCAGGCGACCGGCGTCACGGGACTCGACCTCGTAGCGGGCGGCCTGCTCGGTCGGGCGGACCCGTACCTGCAGGGTGCGGCCGAGCGGCGTCGGCGCGTGCAGACGTGCCTCCAGCGAGGTGACCGGCGCGTCGAACCGATCCGCGAGTCGTGCCGCAGCCATCGTGACCGCCGCCGAGAACCCACCCTGGAGGACGTCGGGCGGGCCGTCGAGCCCTGGTGGTGCGACGAACTCGCGCTCCAGCCAGCCGTCCGTGACGCTCGCATCGGCGCTGAGTTCGAAGCCCAGCGCTTCCGGTCCGGCGTAGAGGATCGGTGAGGTCATGCCCGCACCGTAGCCGCCAGCCGACGCCGAGCTGCCCCAAGGCTGCCCGCCTGGTCGTCTCCCTCGGGGGGGCGGTTGGAGACGGTTGGGGACGGCTCGCAGACGTCTGGCGGATCGCTGGTAGGTGGGCGCCTACCTCGACGTGGCATCCTCGGACGCTGGTGCTCGTCAGGCGTGCTCGCGACCCCTAGCGTTGCGAGCTCCCCACGCCAAGGAGCGTCCGACGTGCGGTGTCCCACGTGCGGGGCGGATGACGACCGGGTGGTCGACTCACGGCCCAGCCAGGACGGCGCGACGATCCGTCGACGCCGGGAGTGTCGGCGCTGCGGGGCCCGCTTCACCACCTTCGAGCGCATCGAGCTGCCCGAGCTGCGGGTCCGCAAGCGTTCGGGCGACGTGCTGCCGTTCTCTCGAGCGAAGGTCCTGGACGGCATGTCCCGCTCCGCCAAGGGCCGCATCCCGAGCGACGCGCTGGAACGTGCGGCCAGCGAGGTCGAAGCCGCCCTGCGCGACACGGGGCAGGAGGAGGTCACCTCGGAACAGGTCGGGCTGCAGGTGCTCAGCCAGCTGCGCGAGCTCGATCCCGTCGCCTACGTCCGGTTCGCCTCGGTCTACAAGGACTTCCAGGGGCCGGAGGACTTCGAGAAGGAGCTCTCCAGCCTACGCAAGGAAGCACCTCCGAAGGGCCGCTGAGCCGGTACGGCGGACGTGGTCGGTCAACGGGCCGGGAGCAGCACCACCGTCCACGCGTCGACGTCGGCACCCCCGAACCCGTTGAGCTCCCGGATCGAGGCCAGCTGCGCACGGGGATCGACACCGTCCGGCGCGGTCGCGACCGCGACGTCCCAGAGGGTCTCGCCGGGCTCGATCACGACGTGTCCCGAGACCCGGTCCTCGAGGTCAGCGGAGGCGCCGACCTGGCCGACCGCGGCAGCGAGGAGCAGCAACAGCGTCAACACGAGGACCACCGCCACCGCGCGCCGCCGCCAGGTCGAAGCGCGGGTGGGCGGCGGTGTCACCAGGCGCAGGTGGCGCCGTGGACCGCCGTGGTCGTCGCCGCCCGACCCCGGCGCCAGCCGTGTCGGCGGCGCGGGACGGGCGGCCGGGGAAGCCTGCAGGGCGGCGGTGCTCACGGGCGGGGCTCCTGCTCGGGGTCGGGCATGGGATCGGGCGGTGTTCCGGGGCGGTGTTCCGGGGCGGT
>CAYVJT010000064.1:0-11675 GCA_964451855.1 uncultured Actinomycetota bacterium | reverse complement strand
TCCGGGGCGGTGTTCCGGGGCGGTACTCCGGGGCGGTGCTCCGGGGTTGCTCCCGGCGCCGCTTCAGGGCGCTGACTGACGGCGGCCGGTCGTGCGCTACATCGGGGTCGACGCTACGACGAGGGTGTGACATCGCATCCTCACGCATCCTCCTCAGATCGAACGCTCACGTATCGAACATCCGTTCCCCAGTGAAGCGAACGCGCGTTCGGACGTCAAGGGCTGGAACGAACGGATGTTCCCACGAACGGATGTTCGCATCGACGGCGGGTCCGTGCTACCGTCGGCTCGAACGCGGGTTCGGAGACCGTGGCGCCGACGAGGCGACGCACCCGGCCGCGTCGCTGTCCTGGCAACGAGCCGCGGAGGTAGTCACCGTGACCCCGATCGAGCCGACCCCCGCAGGTGCGCAGGCCGCAGCGGGCGAGGACCCCGCGGCCAGCGCCGCCGACCTGACCCCACGCCAACGGGCGATCCTCGAGGTGATCCACGGCCACGTGGACGAACACGGCTACCCGCCGTCGGTGCGTGAGATCGGCGACGCCGTCGGCCTGCGTTCGCCGTCCTCGGTGCACGCCCAGCTCGAGAGCCTGGAGGCCAAGGGCTACCTGCGTCGTGACCCCACCAAGCCCCGGGCCCTGGAGATGGGACGCGACCCGGAGACCTCTCTGCAGATGCGCCCGGGCAGTTCACGCAACGTCCCGCTCGTCGGTGAGATCGCCGCGGGTGGCCCGATCCTGGCCGAGGAGCGCGTCGAGTCGGTGTACGCCCTGCCCAAGGAGCTGGTGGGCGAGGGAGCGCTGTTCATGCTCAAGGTCCGCGGCGAATCGATGATCGAGGCGGGCGTGATGGCGGGCGACCTCGTCGTCGTGCGCGAGCAGCCGAGCGTCGAGCAGGGCGAGATGTGTGCCGCGCTGATCGACGGTGAGGCCACCGTGAAGTTCTTCCGGCGCACCAAGGCCGGCGAGGTGTTCCTCGACCCGGCCAACGAGCGTTTCGAGCCGATCCCGGTCGCTTCCGATCAGGACGCCACGATCATGGGCAAGGTCGTCACGGTGCTCCGCTCGGTGCGCTGAGCGGCCGCTCCGGCGACCGTGGGCGGTGAGCGCCACAGACGGGCCGCTGCGTATCCTGCCGCTGAAGTCCGCCCGCGACCCGGTCGATAGACCGGAACGTCGGCTGTGAGGTTGGGTGTGTCCTTCGATCGGATCCTGGCGTACGCGGTCGGTGCGTTGAGCGCCGTCCTCGTCGTCGCGTTGCTGATGACCCAGGCGGCGCCGAAGGAGGTCGGCGTGGACCGGGCGGCCGCCGCCTACATGCTCGACCTGGTCAACGACGTGCGCGTCACCGAGGGGCTCCAGCCCCTGGAACCGGCCGAGGACATCGCCGAGGTCGCCGAGCGATGGTCCGCGGAGATGGCCGCCGACCAACGGATGCGGCACAACCCCAGCTTCGCCGACGAGATCTGCTGCTGGCAGCTCACCACCGAGAACGTGGCGTGGAGCGAGCCGCACCGGATCTGGCGTCCCGGTGATCCGGTGCGGCTGATCACCGACGAGCTGCACGAGGCGCTGTTGCAGTCCCCCGGCCACCGCGCGAACCTGCTCGACGCGTCGGTGGATCAGGTGGGGATCGGTATCCACGTCGACGCCGACGGCAACGTGTGGATCACCCAGAACTTCCGACGTTCGCGGTCGGACTAGCGCTCGACGCTCGGTGAGGTGTCGATGACCGGGCCGCTCGATCCTCGTCGCCGTCGGGCCCCCCATCGGGATCGGCACCGGTGACCGCGAGCTCGATCAGCACGCGCAGCACGGACGCGAGGCCCCGCATCGACACGCTCAGCGCATCGCCGCAGACCGCGACGAGCCAGGCGTCCGAGCCCACCGGCCGGCCGGCCCCGGCCAGTTCGGTGCAGCCGCTGGCGGCCAGAAGGGCCCGCTCGGCGCTATCGCCTGAGGTCAGCGTCGCGTGGAGCTCACCGCCTGCGAGCGCCGTCCGGGTCGCGGGGTACGCATCGATGTCGAAGGCGACACTGGGCTCGTAGCCAAGCGGGTCGTCGCGGGCATCCGGATCATCGGTGCGGACGCGGTCGACGTTACGCACGATGACCACCGGCCCACCGTCGTGGCTGTGCAAGAGCGCCCAGGCGCCGGCGTTGGTCGCCTCGGCGATGCCCACGGCGACCGCCACCAGCCGCTCCACCAGGTCGCCACCGGCCTCAGCGAGCCCGGCGAGCGCACGTTGCACCGCCTCCGCCGTGATGGGGCGGACCGACGCCTCGTCGTCGGCCCACGCCGACGACCGGGACCGGACCTCGCCACCCCTGCGCTTCACCCGGTACTGCGCGGCATCCGCCAGGCGGAGGAGCGCCTTGGCCGCCGCCGTCGAGGTGCGAGCGTCCCCCGGACGGCGATCCGCGACCGCGACGCCACAGGACAGGCCCCTGCCGAGTTCGAGCGTGTCCGCTCGCTCGGTCAGGCGCCCGGCGATCGCCTCCAGCTGCTCCTCGGAGCCATCCTCGACGACGAGGCAGAACTCGTCACCGCCGAGGCGTGCGGCGACGGCTCCCGGATGCCGTCCCGCCTCGGCCGAGAGCACCCGTGCGACCTCACGGAGGAGGGCGTCCCCCGCGTGGTGGCCATGGACGTCGTTGACCACCTTCAGGCCGTTGACGTCGCACAGTACGACGCCCACCGGAGCGGCCGGTGGGTCGGACGCGAACAGCTGATCGAGCCGGTCGTCGACGGCGCGCCGGTTGGCGAGCCCGGTGAGCGGGTCCCGGAAGGCGAGAGCCCGCAGCTCGCTGCGCTCCTCCATGCGTGCCAGCGCCGCACCGACCATGCCTCCCAGGGCTTCCCCAGCGGCGAGGTCCTCGGCGTCGAACCGCGGCCGGTCGGCGCCTCGGACGACGGCGATCATCCCCCAGACCGTCCTGTCGACGACCAGTGGCACGGTCAGCATCGACCGCTTACCCATCGCTTCGAGCAGCTCGCGTTCCGGGTCACGCAGGTGCGCATCGTCGACCGAGCCGTACCAGGCCGTCGCACGCTCCGGTGGCAGGTCCAGCCACGGGAAGTCACCCAGCGGGTAGACCTCGTCGTCGGGCTGCTCCTCCTCCCAGTCGGCGAGGTCGCCCCGGTTGCGCAGGACCCTGATCAGTCCCCGCGCGGCATCGATGCGCCCGACCGACGCGCTGTCGCCTCGGAGCAGCTCCAGGCTGCAACGCGCGACGACGTCGACCGCCTCATCGAGGGAGCCGACGGCAGCGAGCTGGTGCCCGGCGTGCGCCAACGCGGCGAGCCGTCGATAGCTGCCCTGCTCCGTCACCTCGGCGATCCTCGGCCCCTGCCCTCGGCGACATCGTCCGATGCCCGAACCTGCCCCCGCACCCCATCAACCTGCCCCCGTACCCCATCATCGGCACACAGCGGCCACCGCTTCAGTCGTCGGGGGTCTCCCAGTCCTCGGGTTCGGGCTCGAGCGGGTCGTCGTCGAGGTACTCGCGCAGGGCGAGCACGACATCCTGGTCGAGTTCGGCGACGAGCCGGGTCCCGGTCGCACCGTGCTCCTCGTCCAGGACCTGGCCCCGCCGATGCGCGAGCGCGACGAGGTCCTGGCGCTCGTAGGGCACCTGCGCGGTCACCCGGAACCGTTCCGCGGGGAGCCGGTTGCCGATCCGTTCCACCAGGGCATCGAGGCCCTCACCCGTCCGCGCGGAGATCAGCACCGGATCGTCGTGATGGTCCCGCTTGACCTGGCGTACCAGCCCGTCGAGCAGGTCGGGGTCGGCCTGATCGATCTTGTTGAAGACCAGCTGCTGAGGGACCTGGTCGGCACCGATCTCCTCGAGGACCTCCTGCACGGCCAGGATCTGCGCCTCGGCCTCCTCGTGGGAGGCATCGACGATGTGCAGCAGGAGCTCGGCTTCGGCCGACTGCTCGAGCGTCGAGGTGAACGCCTCCACCAGCCCGTGCGGCAGCTTGCGCACGAACCCGACCGTGTCGGTCAGCACCACGTTGCGGCCATCCTCGAGCGGGAGGCGACGGACCGTGGCATCCAACGTGGCGAACAGCTTGTCCTCGACGAGCACGTCGGCGCCGGTGAGCCGGTTGAGTACCGAGGACTTGCCCGCGTTGGTGTAGCCGACCAGCGCGACCGTCTGTGCGCGGTGACGTTCGCGCTCAGCGGATTTGGTGACACGGATGCGCCGGAACTCGGCCAGGTCACGCTTGAGCTTCTGGACCCGACGCATGATGCGGCGTCGATCCACCTCCAGCTGGGTCTCCCCCGGCCCACGACCGCCGATCCCCACCCCGCCGGCGGCGCGGCCACCGGCCTGCCGGGACAGGGCCTCACCCCAGCCCCGGAGGCGCGGCAGCAGGTAGGTCAGCTGCGCGAGCTCCACCTGGGCCTTGCCTTCCCGGGAGGTGGCGTGCTGCGCGAAGATGTCCAGGATGACGATCGTGCGGTCGAGCACCTTCTGCCGGACGATCTCCTCCAGCGTGCGCTGCTGTGCCGGGGCGAGCTCGTCGTCGAAGACGACGGCGTCGGCGCCGTGGGCGGCGGTGAGCTCACGCAGCTCCTCGACCTTGCCGCGTCCCAGGTAGGTCGCCGCATCCGGGGCGTCACGCCGCTGGATCACCCGATCGACGACCTCGCCGCCAGCGGTCTCCAGCAGGCTGGTGAGCTCGTCCAGGGAGGCTTCGACCTCCGCGGTGCTGCGCCCAGGCAGCTGCACCCCGACGATCACCGCTGCCTCGACGCGGCGGATGATGTCGACACCCTCGCGGGGGGCACCCTCCTCGATGATCTCGCGCTCGCGTCGGCGCTGTGCGGCACGGCTCAGCTGCTCGTCGGTCAGGCCGGCGGTCAGGTCGGTGCTGGTGGAGCGTGAGCGGTCCAGGGGATCACCTCGTCGCGGAAGGGGTCGGCGTGCCGGTGATGGCGGCCAGCCAGTGGGGGTCGAGCCGGCCGGACGCGATCTCGACCGCGGGCCCGCTCATCATCACCGTCCCGCCGGTGACGTGAGCGATCCGCAGCGTGCCGCCGGGCAGGTCGACGACCACCTCGTCGTCGAGCAGTCCCCGACGCTGGAGCGCGACCACGGCGGCACATGCGCCGGTGCCGCAGGCCGCGGTCTCGCCGACCCCACGCTCCCACACGCGAAGCCGGATCCTGCTGTGATCGACCAGCTCGGCGAACCCGATGTTGGCCTTCGCGGGGAACCGGCGGTGGGTCTCGAGGCGCGGGCCGAGGTCCTCGACGGAGGCGGTGGCGACGTCGTCGACGGTCAGCACCCCATGGGGGTTGCCCATCGACACGACCGACAGCGTGACCGTGGTCCCGTCGAGCTCGACCTCGTGCAGGAGGGCATCGGGATCGTCCGCCTCGAAGGGCACCTCGGCCGGGGCGAGGACCGGTGGCCCCATGTCGACCGCCACCTCCTGCACCAGCCCGTCGGGCCCACGGTGGACGGTGACGGGCTTGATGCCACCGCGCGTCCCGATCAGCAGGACGCCACGCTCATCGAGCGGTGCGAGGTCGCGATCGACGAGGTACTTGGCCACGACGCGGACCCCGTTGCCGCACATCTCCGCGGTCGACCCGTCGGCGTTGCGGTGGTCCATGAACACCGGGGACCCGCCGTCGCCGGGCCCGAGCCGCAGGACGCCGTCCGCACCCAGGCCACGCCGACGATCGCAGAGCGCACGCGCGAGCTCGGCCGACAGCGGCTGCCGGTCGTCGAGGTCGGCGAGCACCACGAAGTCGTTCGCGGTGCCGTGCGCGAGGGTGTAGTCCATCCCGGCCAGGGTACGTGCCGGACGGTGCCACGTCGTCCGGGACGGTGGACCCGCCAGCGCGATGGAGTAGCGTCCGCCATCGCGTCCACGGCACGGTGCAGGGAGGTCCTGGTGCGATGGGTGAAGCGAGGTCTGATCGGGCTGGCTGCGGTCCTGGTCGTCGCGCTCGTGGTGACCGCGATCGGGGGCACGTGGACGACCCGCCGGTCCTTCCCGACCACCTCGGGTGAGCGGGAGCTGCCGGGGCTGTCCTCCCAGGTGCAGGTCCTGCGCGACCGCTTCGGCGTCCCGACGATCGTCGCTTCCTCGACCGAGGACCTGTTCCGCGCGCAAGGGTTCGTCCACGCCCAGGACCGCTTCTGGGAGATGGACATGCGCCGCCACGTCACGGCGGGGCGGGTGGCGGAGCTGTTCGGATCCGACCAGGTCGACACCGACCGGTTCGTGCGCACGCTCGGCTGGCGGCGCACCGCCGAGGCCGAGGTGGAGCTGCTCGACGAGCACACCATGGAGATCCTGGAGGCGTACGCGGACGGCGTGAACGTCTGGATGGAGGGGCGCACGGGCTCGCAGCTCTCGCTGGAGCACGCCCTGCTGCGGGTCACCGGGGCCGGGAGCTACGAACCCGAGCCCTGGACCCCGACGGACTCCGTCGCGTGGTTGAAGGCCATGGCGTGGGACCTCCGCGCCAACCTCGAGGACGAGCTCACCCGGGCCCGGCTGCTCGACGTCGACCTCGGCGACGACCGCGAGCTGCAGGACCTGTATCCCCCCTTCCCGGAGGACCGTCACCCGGTCATCCTCCCCGAGGGCGGCGCGGTCGAGGACGGCAGGTTCGTGCCCGGCACCGGCGCAGCCGATCCCGAAGCTGCGGACCTGCGAGCGGCGTCCGTCGACCTGACCGAGCCGGGGGTGTCCTCGTCACTGGCCGACGCCAGCGACGCGCTCCAGGCTGCGCCGCAGCTGCTCGGGGACGGCGGCAGCGACGGGATCGGTTCCAACTCGTGGGTCGTCGCTCCCGAGCGCTCCACCACCGGCAGCGCGGTGCTCGCCAACGACCCGCACCTCGGGCCGTCACAGCCGTCCCTGTGGTACCAGGTCGGCCTGCGCTGCGAGCCCGTCGGTCCCGACTGTCCCTACCAGGTGGCCGGGTTCTCCTTCTCGGGCGTGCCCGGCATCGTGATCGGCCACAACGCGCGGGTGGCGTGGGGTTTCACCAACCTCGGCGCGGACGTCACCGACCTCGTGGTCGAGCGCATCGACGAGGACCACTACCTCACCGAGGACGGGTGGGAGCCACTGGAGGTGCGCGAGGAGACGATCCGCGTCGCCGGGGATGAGGACGTCACGATCACGATCCGCGAGACCCGTAACGGCCCCCTGTTCTCCGACGTCTCAGACGCGGGGACCGAGGTCGCGGAGAGCTCGCTCGGGGCAGGGGGCGCCGACGAGGACGCCGACGACACCGGCGACGAGTACGCGGTCGCCCTGCGGTGGGTCGCGCTCGACCCGACCACCACGATGGACGCCGTCCCCGCGCTCATGCGCGCCGAGGACTGGGCCAGCTTCCGCGAGGCCGCCCGCCTCTTCGAGGTCCCATCGCAGAACCTCGTCTACGCCGACGTGGACGGCAACATCGGCTACCAGGCGCCTGGACGGATCCCCGTGCGCCGGACCGGCGACGGCACCATGCCGCTGCCCGGGTGGACCGGCGAGGCCGGCTGGGAACGCTTCCTCGACTTCGAGGAGCTGCCCTGGACCGTCAACCCCGACGCCGGCTACCTCGCGACCGCGAACCAGGCGATCCTGCCCCCGGGTCAGGGGCCGTTCCTCGCCGTCGACGTCAACCGCGGGCATCGGGGTGCGCGCATCGTCGAGCTGCTGGAGGCACAGAGCCAGCACTCCCCCGACGAGATGCTGGCGATGCAGATGGACACGCACAACGCCAACGCTGCGACGCTCGCGCCGGTGTTGACCGACCTGGACGACCGCGGGGACGAGCGTGTCGCCACGGTCCAGTCGGTGCTGGCTGGATGGGACCTGCAGGACGATGCGGACGCGGCAGGAGCCGCCGCCTTCAACGTCACGTGGCGCCACCTGCTCGCCCTGACGTTCCACGACGTGCTCCCCGAGTGGGCCTGGCCCGACGGCAGCGGGCGCTGGTGGGAGGTGGTCCGCGGGCTGCTCGACGCACCCGGGTCAGCCTGGTGGGACGACGTCGAGGCAGCGGGAACCCGGTCCCGCGACGACGTGCTGCACGCCGCGATGGCCGCCGCCCACGACGAGCTGGTCGAGACCTTCTCCGAGGACCCCGACGACTGGCGGTGGGGTGAGCTCCACACCCTCACCCTGACCCACGGCACCTTCGGCGCCTCGGGGATCGGCCCCATCGAGCGGCTGTTCAACCGTGGGCCGCTGGAGACCTCTGGCGGTTCGGACATCCTCAACGCCACGGGGTGGCTCGCCTCCCGGGGCTACGAGGTCGTCTGGGTCCCGTCGATGCGGATGGTCGTGGACATGGGCGATCTCGATGCCGGCCGATGGATCCACCTCACCGGCCAGTCCGGCCGACCGTTCCACCGTCACTACGCCGATCAGGCTGAGCTGTGGCGTGACGGTCACACGATCCCGATCACCTTCTCCCTGCGGGCATCGGAGGCCGTCGCCGTCGACGAGCTCACCCTCGTCCCCTGACCTCCGTGGGACCCTGCGGCCGTACGGCCGGTCGACGGTCGCGTCGTCGGTCGGGCCGCGTGGTGCGTCGCCACCTCGAGGGCAGCAGCCGGGGCCTGCTCGGTCACGGGGTGTCGTCCTCCCCTGCGGCGAGGAGGCTGCGTATGGCGGTGTCGGGTCCACTCGGCACACAGCGGGGATCCGCGCGGAACCAGCCGCGCTGCCGCTTCGCGTACCGCCACGTGCGCGACGCGATCGCCTCGGCCAGGTGCGCGGAGGGCATCTGGCCGTCCAGCACGGCGAAGGCCTCGGCGTAGCCGATCGCCTGGACCGCGGTGCGGGACAACCCCCGGTGTCGCGCCCGCAGTGCTGCGGCTTCGTCGACGAGCCCAGCCTCGACCATCCGTCGCGCCCGTCGGTGGATCCGCCCTCGCAGTGTCTCGGCGTCCGGTTCGAGGTAGGCCACCTCGAGGTCGCGGTAGCGGCTGTCGTAGCGGTCCCAGGCATCGCCGAAGGCGGAGAACCGTTCGCCGGTGAGCTCGATCACCTCCAGGGCACGCACGGTCCGTCGCAGGTTCGCGGGATCGATGCGTTGCGCAGCGGCGGGGTCCACCTCGGCCAGGTGGGCGTGCGCCGCGCGGGGGTCGTCGCTCCAGCGTGCCTCGATGCCGTGTCGGGTTGCTGGATCCGTCGGCGGGAACCGCAGGTCGTCCACCACCGCACGCCAGTACAGACCTGAGCCGCCGACGAGCAGCGGCGTCACCCCCCGCGCCCGGACCTCGTCGATGACAGCTCGTGCGCGCGTCTGGAACCCGGCGACCGTCAGTTCCTCGGTGGGCTCCAGGATGTCGACGAGGTGGTGGGTGACCTCCCTCCGGTCGGTCGACGTGGGCTTCGCCGTCCCGATGTCCATGCCCCGGTAGACGGTGAAGGCATCGACGGCGACGATCTCGACCGAGCGACCGGCGCTGGTCAGTCGGCGGGCGAGTTCGAGGGCGACGGCGGATTTGCCTGACGCGGTCGGGCCCACGATCGCCAGGGTGACCATGTCGCTCAGTGCGCGGTGAGCTGGCCGACACCGCACGGCGCGGCGTACGTGACCCGCTCGAGCGCGATCCCGGCCGCGGCGGCGAGCAGGAGCGCGACGGTCACGGGGGCCCAGCCACGCGCGACGACGCGGGCCGCCGCAGCGGGTCCGAGCGCGCCCACCGCAGCGGCATCCTGCGCACGCACGGCCGCCACCACCTCGGCGTCCCAGCCTGTGGCGCCATCGACGAGGTAACCGGGGCTGCTGGTGCTGAGGGTCGCGGCGAGATCACCGGCCGCGACGACGGAGACGGGATGATCGACCGTGGCGATCGCCGCCTCCAGCCCGACGGCGATGTCGCCGAGCCCCACGGCACTGGCGCCAGCGGGGATCGTGACCGGGGCGATCGCCAGGCCGGGTCGTGCTCCGGCGAGGAGCAGCGCCAGCACGGACGTATCCCCGTCGAGGCGGTCGCTGCGCGATCGTGGGGCCTGGCCGCGAGCCGAGACGGCCGTCAACAGCTCGGCGTCGATCGTCACCTTCGCCTGCACGTGCGGCATCCCGTAGCCGGTCAGGGAGGCGAACTCGGCGTGGTGGACCAGCGCCTCGGCGCCGGAGTCGAGCAGCAGGGCCGTCCCCTCCTCCGGCAGCGAACCCACGGCGTCACCGACGTCGCGGCGAAGCTCGGCGACCCCAGCGGCTACCCCGTCCGGCTGACCGGGCGAGGCCGCGGGCAGCAGCAGCGGCGCCGACGGGACGATCGCGACGCGGGCGATGGGCACGTTCCGGTCCTTCCGACCGCGCTGATGTCAGCCGGACAACACCGGGAGCGAGCGGGCGCCAGGGCTGACGGGCGCGGTGTCCGGCAGGCTCCAGCCGTCGCCACGAGCGATCGCAGCGGCAGCAGCACGTCCCGCCCGCGTGCGCCGCACGGAGGCGGCGTCGTCGGCGATCGCGTAGTTGGCCGCGGCGTCGATCACCGTGGCCTCGACGAGGTCGCCGGGCGCGAAGCGCGGTGGCTCACCGTGACCGACGGCCGGAGCGGGCAGGTGCACGAGGTGGTTGCCCCGGGTCCGCCCGGACCAGCGCGACGGGTCGCTCTTGGACGGGGACTCGATCAGCAGTTCCTGGACGGTGCCGACGAGCCGCTGGTGTGCCTCGTGGGAGTGCCGACGGACCAGCGCTTCGAGCCGCTGGTAGCGGTCGGCCATGATCTCGCTCGGGAGGAGATCGTCGACCATCTCGGCTGCCGGGGTCCCGGGTCGCGGCGAGTACTGGAAGGTGAACGCCTGGTCGAACCTGACCTCTTCGACGACGTCGAGGGTCGCCTGGAAGTCCTCCTCGGTCTCACCCGGGAAGCCGACGATGATGTCGGTGGTCAGCGACGGATCCTGGAGCAGCTCGCGGGTGCGGTCCACGAGGGAGAGGAAGCGGCGCTGCCGGTAGGAGCGCCGCATGTGCCGCAGGATGCGATCGGACCCCGACTGCAGCGGCAGGTGCAGGTGCGGGCACACGTTGGGCGTCTCGGCCATCGCCTGCAGCACGTCCTCGGTGAAGTCGCGGGGATGCGGCGAGGTGAAACGGACCCGTTCGAGCCCGTCGACGTCGCCGAGCTCGCGCAACAGGTCGGCGAACTGGCTGGCACCGGCGAGGTCGCGACCGTAGGAGTTGACGTTCTGGCCGAGCAGGGTCACCTCGACGACGTCGTCGGCGACCAGGGACTCCACCTCCTCGAGGATCTCACCGATACGCCGGGACCGCTCGCGGCCACGCAGCGAGGGCACGATGCAGAAGGTGCAGGTGTTGTTGCAGCCGACCGAGATCGACACCCAGGCGTGGTGACGGACGGTGCGCTTGGCGGGGAGCGCCGAAGGGAAGGTCTCGAGCTGTTCGATCAGCTCGACGACGGGCACCTCGGCGGAGTCCGCCTCGGTCAGCAGCGCAGGCAGGTTGGGCAGGTTGTGCGTGCCGTAGACCACGTCCACCCAGGGGGCACGGTCGGCGACGGTGCCGCCGTCCTTCTGGGCGAGACAGCCGCCCACGACGATCGTGAGATCCTCGCCATCGGCCTGGCGTCGGTCCTTGACGCTCTTGAGGTGTCCGAGGGTGCCGTAGAGGCGGTTGTCGGCGTTCTCACGCACGGCACAGGTGTTGAGCAGGACGAGGTCGGC
>CAYVJT010000063.1:15023-17801 GCA_964451855.1 uncultured Actinomycetota bacterium | reverse complement strand
CCCAGCACCGGGTGACGGCCAGCCGGCAGGTGGCGAGGTCGGGGTCACCTCCAGGTGGCGAGAGCGGGGTCGTCCACAGGTGACGAGGTCGGGGTCTGGCGTGGCCTGGCACGAGGCAGGCTGGTGCGATGGACCTGCGTACCCTCGATCGCCTCGCCGCGCCCCACGCCGGGGTCGTCAGCCGCGCCGAGCTCCTCGTCGCCGGGTGGTCCGAGGGCCAGATCGCCCGAGCCGCCCGGACCGGAGCCCTGATCCGGGTCTGCCACGGCGTCTACCGCGTCGCCGGAGCGCGGTGGAGCCGCAGCGCCGCGCACCACGCGGCGCTGCTCGCCGCCGGCGAGGAGGCCCACCTCGCACGGTGGTCCGCCGCCGCCCTCCACGACTTCGTCGAACCACGCAACGGTCCGGTCGACGTGCTGCTGCCTCACCCGCGCAGCTACACCGGCGGGGAGGATCGTCTCCTCCGCGTCCAGCGGACACGGAGCCTGCCGGAGGCGGATCGCGACCAACGGCTCGGCCTGCCGGTGACCGCACCGGCCCGCACCCTGCTCGACCTGGCGGCGACGACCTCCACGGCCCGGCTCGGCGAGCACGTCGCCGCGGCGTTGCGCGTCGAGGCCTGTGACGCCAGCGACCTGCGCGAGGTGATGGACCGACGCGGCAACGCTCGTGGCCGCGGACGCCTCAGCGACGTTCTACGCCTCCTCGGGGAGGATGGTGGCGGGGCACGCGCAGACGTCGAGGTGGCGGCCCTGCACCACCTCGTCGCGGCCGGGCTGCCACGGCCCGTGGTGGCCTTCCGCGTGTTCGACGCCCACGGCCGATGCATCGCCGAGGTGGATCTCGCCTACCCCGACCGGCACCTCGCGATCGAGATCGACGGCTACCGCTGGCACAGCTCACCGGCACGCAAGCGCGCCGACGAGGAACGCCAGAACCGCCTGGTCCTGGTGGGGTGGACCGTGCTGCGCTTCAGCGCCTCCGAGGTCCGCGCCCACCCTGACCGGCTGGTCGCCACGGTCACGTCCGCGCTGGGCGGCGCACCCGCATCGCTCACACCCGGCGGGTCATCACCCGCGAGCTGATGGTGAGCCCGATGACGCTCCAGACGGCGAGCACCAGGAAGGGCAGGAGCGGGACCCCGCCGAGCGGCACGTCGACCGTCTCACGGATGGCCTGCGCCATGTACTGGAAGGGCAGCCACGCGTGGACCGCGGCCGCCCAGTCGGGTAAGCGGTCGGCTGGGTAGTTCACCGGAGCGAACATCAGCGCGGTGATGATGACGAGGTTGGTCACCACCCCGACGAGCACCGGCTTGACGGCGTAGGCGATGCCGTACCCGATGGCCGCGGACGCCGCGCTGACGAGCACGACCGCCGGGACGACCATCGGGCTCAGCGCCACGTCGAGGTCGAACCGAAGTGACGCCACCCCGAGCACGACCGCCAGTCCCGGGAGGGCGACGGCGATCCACACCACGGCGTCCGCGGCGAGCATCGCGAGGCGCGGGACGGGCATCGAGCGTTGGTAGTCCAGCAGGCCCTGCTCCTTGCGGTGCGCCACGACCTGGGGTGCGACCACCATGCCGACGGTGATCAGGGAGATCGTCATCGCCCCCGTCGAGAGGTACAGCGCCGACTCGGGGTCGATGTCGGGGATGATGAAGGAGAACCCGATCACGATGCCGGCGGAGATGAGCGTCTGGACGGCGGCGAACGCCGGGAGCTCGGTGCGCAACCGCAGGAGGTTCCACTTCAGCAGCAACGCGAAGCTACGCGACCAGCGACGCATCGTCGTCCCCCTCTCCTTCGGACACACGGCCGACGAGTCTGACGTAGATGTCCTCGAGGCTGACCGGGTTGAGCGAGAACTCGTCGATCGTGCCGTCGCGTCGTGCGCCTTCGGCCCACCGCAGGACGTCCGTCATGTCCTCGATGGCGATCGGGACCATGACCCGGCGACCATCGACCACCGGCGGGTCGGCACCGTCGAAGCGCGACGCCAGCGACCGCGCGTCGTCGGATCGGACCGCGATGAGCTCCAGACGGAGCCGTCCCCCCTGGTCGTCCCGCAGCTGGGCCGGGGTGCCGTGGGCCACGACGCGGCCCTCGTCGAGGATCACCAGCCGGTCGACGGCACGTTCGGCCTCCAGCACGTTGTGCGTCACGAGCACCACGGCACAGCCCGTCGCCGCGAGGTCGCGGATCCGGGCCCACAGCAGCCGCCGGCGCACCGGGTCGACGTCGTTGGTCGGTTCGTCGAGCATGACCAGGCGCCCGGGTTCGGCCACCGCCATCGCGAAAGCGGTGAGGCGCTGCACGCCGCCGGACAGTCGCTCACCCTTGGTCGACGCCCAGGGCCCGATGTCCAGCGCCTCGATCAGTTGGTCGGTGCGTGCCCGAGCGCGACGCCGGTCGGCACCGCGGATCCGCGCCATCAGCTCGATCGATTCCCGCGGCGTGACCCCGGACAGCGGCGCCTGCGCCTGGGGCTGCATCGAACAGGCGTGTCGTGCCCGCGCCGGGTCGGCAACGGCGTCGAAGCCGTCGACGTGGATCCGTCCACGCGTCGGCTTGGCGATCCCCACCACCTGGTTGAGCAAGGTCGTCTTGCCGGCCCCGTTGTGGCCGAGCATCCCGAACACCTCGCCCTCCGAGACCTGGAGCGAGATGCCGTCGTTGGCCCGCACGCCGCGGGGGTAGTCCTTGACCACCTCGTCGACGTCGAGCACGGGCGGGTGCGTGGTCATCCGTCGTCCTCCGCTTCGAGGTCCTCGGC
>CAYVJT010000063.1:12678-14923 GCA_964451855.1 uncultured Actinomycetota bacterium | reverse complement strand
TCGCCGTCCGGGAGGTCGCCCGGTCGCCCGGTCGGGAACCCGCCCGCCAGGAGCCGGACGAGGCGTGCGCCCGGAGGCCGCCGCGCCGGATCGACCCGGTCGAGGCGAGCCATGAGGTGTCGCTCCATCACAGCCTCGAGGTCAGCCTTCAGGGCCGCGAGCTCCTCCGCGGTGAGCCAGTTCATCCCCCGGCTGCTGAAGCTGGCCTGTCGCCACGGTTCGGGAGCGGCGTCCCGGCCCACGTCCCACGTGCGCCAGGCCTCCACGTCCCGGGCGAACATGACGTCGACGACCGCGTCCCGCGCGTGCCGGACCTCGGGCGACGCGTCGTCCGGATCCGAGATCTGCTGCACCTCTGGCACCCACCGCCACGGACGCGCGCGCCCCGACCCGCCCCCGGCCTCCTCGATGTAGCCGTAGCGGGCCAGCTGTCGCAGGTGCCACGAGCAGTTGGCCGGCGACTCCCCGAGCCGTTCCGCGAGCTCGGTCGCGGTGGCGATGCCGACGGTCGCGAGCTCCTCGATCAGGCTCAGCCGGAGGGGATGTGCCAGGGCGCGGAGCTCCCGGGGATCGCGCAGCTCCCGCCGGGGCGTCGGCTCGGCCGAGCCATCGAGGTGGTCGGGTGCTGGGTCGGTGAGGCGGTCGTCACGGTCGCTCATGACCGACAGCATAGTGATGAAAGGACCCTTTCGCAATGACTGTTTCGAGCGTCCTTCCGGATCGTCCGTGCCACCGGCCGACGACGTCCCACGGACCGCTGCGGCGCCAACGGATCGCCGCGTTCCCCCGGTCGCTCAGGCCGGACGACGGTCGGGGGCAGCCTCCAGCGCGGGGACCTCCACGCCGAGGTGGGCGGTCACCGCGGGGAGCAGGTCGGCGACCGCGGGCGCGACGGCCGCCCCGTCGGGGTGCTGCGGGAGGGTGATGCGGAGGAAGCCGCCGGTGGTGCCGGGCCCGAGCTCGACCTCGGCCACCGGACCATCCTCACCCGGGCCCGCCCCAGGGGCGTCGGCGGAGACGTCGCCGGGGTCGGTGGCCTCCGCGTCGTCACCTTCGCCGCCGTCGCGGTCGACATCGACGACCCGCAAACCCTGTCCGTCGCGCAGCACACGAGCCGTACGGGGTGCGACCTCGCAGCCGTCGAGCATCACGTTCGCGCCCGCCCAGCCGTCGCCCTCGACGATCGCCTGCTCGAGGTCGGCCGGCTGCCACTCGAGCTGCGGCGCATCGATGCTCAGGCAGTGCAGGAGGTACAGCGGCAGGCCCGAGCCACGGCCGAGGGTGGCGATGGCCGCGCCGAACCGCGGGTTGAGTTCGGTCGGACGGAAGCCATCGACCGTGAGCACGCCGTCGACGGTGAACACACCGCGGTAGTCCACGGTGTCGCGTAGGTGGCGACCGACCCGGCGCGTCATCTCCCGCATCTCCCGGGTGTCGGCATCGGCGGGGCGCCAGGTCGTCGCCGCGGCACCGCCGTACACCAGCCGCGCTGAACCCGCCTGCCGCCACATGACGGTCTCGCACGGGCGGGATGCGATCACGTCGTCACCCAACACCCATCCGTGGATCGAGCACGGCCGCCCGTCGAGGAACGGCATCACCCGCACCTGATCGGCGATCGCTGTCAGGTCGTCCACCGCCGCGTCGACGTCGGCCTCGTCACGGACCCACCGCAACCCCGCACCTCCGCCGTGCCAGCCGTCACGGTTGTCGGCGACCCAGGCGGTCCCCACCCCGGCGTCGAGCTCGGCCGCAGCGGCCAGCAGCGCATCGCGGTGCGCGGGCACGACCCTGGAGGGAGCGCGTCGCACGCCGACCGCGTCCCACAGGGCATCGACGGTCGTCTTGTCCTCGAGCCGCACCCACCTCGGGTCCCGGGCCCCGAAGACGCGACGACCGCACAGCTCGCGCCGGGCGCTGAAGAGCGTCGTGATGACCAGCGCGTCACCGTCCGGGTCGAAGGCCTCGACCGCATCGCGGAGCTCCCGCGGTGGGTCGTCCAACGCCGTCTCGAAGGCGCGGATCCCCGCCATCAGGTTCTCCCCCGAGACGCCGAGCAGCACCGCCTCCTGCTCGACCTCCTCAGGCAGCTCACCCGTGCCGCGGCTGCCCCCGACGAGCAGGACGTCCTCGACCCCGAGCTCCGAGAGCCCCTCGGCGAGGCGTGCGCTCCCGATGAGCACGTCCATCGCGGCCACGATCCGCCGCCCGGCCAGGTGCTGGCGCAGCAGTCCCGCGTGGTAGG
>CAYVJT010000063.1:0-12578 GCA_964451855.1 uncultured Actinomycetota bacterium | reverse complement strand
CGCTCCCGCTCGCGCTCCCCCGACATGCCGGCCTCCGGTCAGGTCACACCACCCGTTGCATCCGCAGCTTGGACCCGTCGGTGATCGACCGCGTCCCACGCGACAGGGCGATCGTGCCGCTGCGGACCATCTCGCGGATGCCGAAGGGCTCGAGCAGCTCCAGGAACGCCGCGAGCTTGTCCGGGTCGCCGGACGCCTCGATCGTCAGCGCATCGTGATCGACGTCGACGATCTTGGCACGGAAGACCTGGGCGATCTCCATGACCTGGCTGCGGGTCTGCGCGTCGGCGGTGACCTTCACCAGCTGCAGCTCGCGATCGACCGACGCGTCCACGTCCAGCTCGAGGATCTTGAGCACGTGCACCAGCTTGTTGAGCTGTTTGATGATCTGCTCGAGCTGCACGGCCTCCGCCCCGACGACGATCGTCAGCCGTGAGATGCGTACGTCGTCGGTGGGGCCGACGGCCAGGGACTCGATGTTGTAGCCGCGCCGGGCGAACATGCCGGCGATGCGGGCGAGGACCCCCGGCTTGTTCTCCACGAGGACCGACAGCGTGTGGCGACCGTGGTGCATCTTCTGACCCCCTTCGGGGCGAGGTGGGGCGGGACGGTGAACAGGGTGAGGTGGGATGGGGCGGTGGACCGCCGTCAGTCCGGCTGGGCCGCGACGCGAGCGTGCCACTCCTCGGCGGACTCGAGCAGCTCGTCGTTGCTCGCCCCCGAGGGCACCATCGGGAAGACCATCTCCTCAGGGTCGACCCGCAGGTCGATCAGCACGGGCTGGTCGGTGATCGCCGCGGCCTTGGACAGCACCGCGTCGAGCTCGTCGACGGTCGTTGCCCGGAAACCGGGGATGCCGTAGGCCTCGGCGAGCTTGAGCAGGTCGGGCAGGTCCTGTGGCAGGGCCACCTGCGAGAGCCGGTCCTCGTAGAACAGGTGCTGCCACTGGCGCACCATGCCGAGGAAGCCGTTGTTGATCACGCAGAAGACCACCGGGATCTCGTGCTGCACCGCTGAGGCGAGCTCCTGGAAGGTCATCTGGAAGCACCCGTCGCCGTCGATCGCGACGACCGGGACATCCGGACCGACACCGACCTTGGCGCCGATCGCGGCAGGGACCGCGAAGCCCATCGTCCCGAGCCCACCGGAGTTGATCCACTGGCGGCCCCGGCTGTAGGGGATGATCTGCGCCGCCCACATCTGGTGCTGGCCGACGCCGGCCACGTAGACGGCGTCGTCACCCCAGGTCTCGTGGATCGCTCGGATCGCGGTCTGCGGCTTGATGACCCCCGTGTCGGGCTGGTCGCAGCGCAGCGGATGGTCGCGCTTCATCTCGGCGAGGTGGGCGCGCCACGCTGCCGTGTCCGGGACGAACCGGTCGTGGTCGTCGGCCCGGTCGTCCAGCACGCTGTTGATCTGCCCCAGCACGACCTTGAGGTCACCGACGACCGGGATGTCGACGTCACGGTTCTTGCCGATCTCGGCCGGGTCCACATCGACCTGCAGCACCTTGGCGTGGGGCGCGAAGTCAGCGAGCTTGCCGGTCACCCGGTCATCGAAACGCGCACCGAGGGTGACCAGCAGGTCGGACTCCTGCAGGGCCCGCACGGCGGCGTAGTGACCGTGCATCCCCGGCATCCCCACGGCCAGCTCGTGGCTGTCGGGGAAGATGCCGCGGGCCATCAGCGTGGTCACGACCGGCAGCTCAAGCCGCGTCGCGAAGCGGTACAGCTCCTCGGCCGCGCCGGCACGTACCAGCCCACCGCCTGCGTAGATCACCGGCCGCTCGGCGCTGGCGATCAGGTCGAGCGCCTCGCGGATCATCTTGCCGTGGCCGCGGACCGTGGGGCGGTAGCCCGGCAGGTCCACCTCGTCGTCCCACTCCCACTCGAAGGTGGCGTTGAGCACGTCCTTCGGGAGGTCGACGAGGACCGGTCCCGGGCGGCCGGTCCGCGCGACGTGGAAGGCCTCCTTGATGGCGCCGGCGATGCGTTCCGGGCTGTGGACCAGCTCGTTGTGCTTGGTGATCGGCATCGTGATGCCGGTCACGTCGGCCTCCTGGAACGCGTCCGACCCGATGGCGGTGGTCGCGACCTGACCCGTGATGGCCAGCACGGGGATCGAGTCCATGTTGGCGTCGGCGAGGCCCGTGACGAGGTTGGTCGCCGCCGGACCGGAGGTGACGATGCAGACGCCGACCTTGCCGGTGGCGTGCGCGTAGCCCTCCGCCATGTGGACCGCACCCTGCTCGTGCCGGACGAGTACGTGGGTGAACTCCGCATCGATCAGGGGGTCGTACGCGGGCAGGATCGCGCCTCCCGGGTACCCGAAGACCGTGTCGACGCCCAACGCCTCCAGGGTCCGCATCACCGCTTCTGCGCCCGTGATCTGCATCTCGCTCTCCTGGTCAGCGGCCCCTCCTACGAGAAGAACCTCCCGGGTCCGGGAGGTTCGCGCGTGCTCGGAGCCGAGCACGCGCTAGGTAACCACGATGAGGACAGCGAGGACGCCGAGACGCCCGTCGGTGCCGTTCGTGTCGCCTAGCACGTGTGCTCCTGAGGATGGTCAGCCGAGGTGATAGTGACCGCTCCGCGGCGCCGGGTCAAGTTGCGACGACACGGAGGCTGCGTCAACGCTCCTCGCTGAGCGCCTTGCGGGTGGCCGCGGCGATACCGGGTGCGTCCAATCCGAGTTCCGCCAGGATCACGTCGGGCTTGCCGTGGGGCAGGTACGCGGCCGGCACCCCCAGCCGCAGCACCGGAGGCGACTGCAGGAGCCCGGCCCGCTCCACCATCCGATCGGCGAGCTCCGAGCCAGCACCCCCACCGACGACACCGTTCTCGACGGTGACGACCAGCGGCGCCGAGGCCGCGGCGTCGAGCATGAGCGGGTCGGCAGGCCGCACGCTGCGGACGTCCCACACCGCGACCTCGAAGCCGGCGTCAGCCAGGATCTCCGCCGACGCGAGCGCTGCACGGACCCGGTCGCCCACCGCGAGCACGCAGGCGTCGTCACCGTCGCGCAGCTTGCGGGCGGACAGCCCCTCGGGCGCAGGCTCCCCCTCGAGGTCGAGGTCGGCAGCCGTGGTCACGCTGCCCTTCGGGAAGCGCACCATGACCGGGCCGGATCGTTCGACGGCCTGGCCGAGCAGCGCGCCGAGGTCCTCCTCGTGCGACGGGGTGAGCACCGACATCGAGGCGATCCGCAGGCCGAGCGCCATGTCCAGGATGCCGTGGTGGCTCGGACCGTCGTCGCCGGTGATCCCGGCACGGTCGAGGACGAACACCACGTGTTCGTCGTGCAGGCCGACATCGAGGTTGGCCTGATCGAAGGCGCGCGAGAAGAAGGTCGAGTACACCGTCACGATCGGGAGGCGGCCCGCGTTGGCCAGGCCTGCGGCGCAGGTCACGGCGTGCTGCTCGGCGATGCCGACGTCGAGGACGCGCTCGGGATCCTGTTCGGCCAGCGGCAGCACGCCGGTCGA
Source organism: uncultured Actinomycetota bacterium (assembly GCA_964451855.1). Lineage (GTDB taxonomy): Bacteria > Actinomycetota > Nitriliruptoria > Nitriliruptorales > Nitriliruptoraceae > CSSed11-175R1. Next base: position 9,094 of record CAYVJT010000063.1, on the reverse strand, counting down.
ACCGGGCATCGCCGCGGTGACCGCGATCAGCTCCGGGTAGCGGTCGGCGAGCCGGAGCAGGTGGTCGGTGAACGCCGCGGTCCACCGGCGCCCGCTCGCCGGCTTGCGTCCCGTCGTCAGGTCGAACGCCGAGGTGTCGTGCAGCTTCATGACCCGGTCGGTCTCGGCGGGCTCGTAGCCCTTGCCCTTCTGGGTCAGGACGTGGACGAGCACCGGCGTCTCGAGACGCGATGCCCGGGTCAAGGCCTGCTCGAGCTTGGCGATGTCGTGGCCGTCGTAGGGACCGAGGTAGCGGATCCCCAGCGCCTCGACGAAGGACTGCAGGGCCGGGGCCTCGGAGATGACCGACTTGAGGGCCTCGAAGCCCGCATCCGTCAGCCGCTCCAGCTGCGGCACCCGGGCGACGGCGTGGTCGAGGCGCTCCCGCAGCCCCCGGTAGCGCGGATCGGTGCGCAGGCTGTCGACCCGAGCCGACAGGCGGCCGACCGTCTCCGCGTAGGAGCGACCGTTGTCGTTCAGCACGATGATGGCGGGCAGCTGATGGTGGCCGATGTTGTTGAGAGCCTCGTAGGCCATGCCGCCGGTGAGCGCCCCGTCCCCGACGATCGCGACGACACGTCGGCGCTCGTCATCGTCGACCGCGAGCTGCCCGCGCGCCAACCCGCTCGCCCAGGACAGCGCAGTGGACGCGTGGCTGTTCTCGACCAGATCGTGCTCGGACTCCGCCCGGTCGGGGTAGCCCGACAGCCCGCCGGCCTGCCGCAGACCGCTGAAGTCCTGCCGACCCGTCAGCATCTTGTGGGTGTAAGCCTGGTGGCCGGTGTCCCAGACGAACCGGTCGCTGGGCGAGTCGAACACCCGGTGCAGGGCGATCGTCAGCTCGACGGCGCCGAGGTTCGAGCCGAGGTGTCCGCCGGTCCGCGACACCGCAGCGATGATCGCGTCGCGGAGCTCCTCGGCCAGTGGCTCGAGCTCATCGGTCGGCAACGCCTTGAGGTCAGCAGGTGACCCGATCCTCTCCAGGACCACGGCAGCTCCTCGTGCGGGGCGGTGTCAGTCGGTCTGCGCCGGTGACGAACCACCGGCGTGGACGGGGCGAGCGGCGGGGGCGGGTGCGGAGGTCGGCCCCGGCCCGCTCCCGATCGGCCCCCCGCAGCGTAGGTCACGCGACGGGCGATGTGTCGCCACGCCACGGACGAGTGGCCGGAGACGGCCACGGTTCATGCGACGAACTCGCTGGCGAGCCGCTCCCCGACGACCATGGAGGCCGCGTTGGTGTGGCCGCGCAGCAGGGTCGGCAGGACCGACGCGTCGGCGACCCGCAGGCCCTGGACGCCACGGACCCGCAGCCGCGGGTCGACGACCGCGAGCTCGTCGTCGCCGATACGGCAGGTCCCGACCGGGTGGTAGAGGGTCTGCGCGGTCCGGCGGACGTGGGCGACGAGGTCGGCGTCGGTGTCCAACGGCAGGGGCGGCTCGATCAACCCGGTGACCTCCCGGCCGAGCGCCGACGACTCCATGACCAGGCGTTGGCACCACCGAACCCCCTCCAGCAGACGTCGCAGGTCGTGTCCGTCCGGATCCTCGAGGGACCGTGGCTCGACGCGCGGCGGGACACCGGCGTCGGCGCTTGCCAGGCGGATGCGTCCACGTGACTCCGGCCGCAGGAGGATCGCGCCGAGGGAGAGTCCATGCTCCGGGTAGCGCAGGCGCCCGTGATCGAGCATGGGCGAGGCGATCGCGATCAGCTCGACGTCGGGCGCCGGCTCGTCAGCGCTCGTTCGGATGAACGCGATGGCCTCGGCGAGGTTGGAGGTGAGCGGCCCGCGCTTGTGACGCAGGTAGCGCGCGATGGCGCGCGGGTCGCGATCGGCGCCGTACAGGCTGCCGGCATCGGCGCGGGCGACCACACCGGACAGGACGTGGTCCTGGAGGTTCTCGCCGACACCCGGCAGGTCGACGACCACCTCGACGCCGACGTCACGCAGGTGGTCCGCCGGGCCGATTCCGGAGCGCAGCAGCAGCTGCGGGCTCGCGACCGCACCTGCGGCGACGACCACCTCCCGATCGGCACGTGCGAAGCGCAACCTGCCGTCGACCAGCGCCTCGACACCGATCGCTCGACCATCCTCGACGACCACCCGGACCACCTCGACGTCCGTGCGGACCCGCAGGCGTGGATCCCTCGCGCGGAGCAGGGGCTCGAGGAACGCGTCGGCCGCCGTGCACCGGCGGCCGCCGCGCTGGGTCACCATGGTCAGGCCGCAGCTGTCGGGCTGCGTGTGGTAGTCGTCGGCACGCGGCACGCCGAGCTCCTCGCACGCGTCGAGGAACGCTTCCGACAGTGGGGACGGATCGCGCTGATGCTCGACCCGGACCGGCCCCCCGGCGCCGCGGTGGGCGGCGGGGCCTCGCACGTCGTCCTCGATGCGGCGGAAGGCGGCGGTCATCTCGGCGGCGCCCCAGCCGGCCGCACCTCCCTGCTCCCACCCGTCGAAGTCCACGTCCATGCCGCGCACGTACATCATCGCGTTGATCACGGACGAGCCGCCGACGATGCGACCACGTGGCCAGGTGTCCCGGCGCCCACCCAACCCGGACTGTGGTTCGGTCTCGTAGGCCCAGTCGTACCGGCCGAACCACAGGTCGGACGCGGCCGCGGGGATCCTCAACCGTGGATCACGTCCCCACGGCCCGGCTTCGAGCAGCAGCACCGAGGCATCGTGTTCGCGGACGAGCCCCGCGGCGGCCGCGCATCCGGCCGAGCCTGCCCCGACCACGATGTAGTCGTGTGCCATCCGGCGACCCTTCCTCCCGCACCTCAACCTAACGGGTGCACGACGGGTGCACGAGCTCAGGCGTCGATCGCCTCGCGGAGGAGCTCGTTGGTCTTGCGGGGATCGGCCTGACCTCTGGTGGCCTTCATCACCTGGCCGACCAGTGCACCGATCGCCTTGTCGTTGCCGCCCCGGATGTCCTCGACGGTGCCGGCGTTGTCGGCGACGACCTGCTCGACGATCGCGCGCAGCTCACCCTCGTCGGAGACCTGCTGGAGCCCCCGGTCGGCGGCCACGTCCGCGGGACCCTTGGCGCCCCGCTCCTCGATCACCCCTTCGAGGACCTGCTTGGCCAGCTTGGTCGACAGGGTGCCGTCGTCGATCAGCCCGATCAGCTCGGCGACGTGCGTGCCGGTCAGCCCACCGTCCTGCATGGTCACCCCGGCGGCCGACAGCTGGCCGGCCACGTCCCCGGTCAACCAGTTCGCGGCGGCAGCCGGATCTGCGCCAGCAGCGACGGCCTCGTCGTACCAGGGCACGAGCTCGGAACCGACGACCGTCGCGGCCTGCGCCGCCGGCACGCCGGCCGCAACCAGCCGCGCGCGGGTCGCCGCCGGCAGCTCGGGCAGCTCGGCCCGGATCGCCTCGACCCGGTCCGGCGGCGAGACCACCTCGACGAGGTCGGGGTCCGGGAAGTAGCGGTAGTCGGTGACGCTCTCCTTGACCCGCAGGGTCTCGGTCACGCCTCTGGACTCGTCCCAGTGGCGGGTCTGCATGACGATCTCGCCACCGTCCTCGAGCACCGAGACCTGGCGCTCGGCCTCGTACGCGATGGCGCGCCCGAGCGACCGGACGGAGTTGAGGTTCTTGATCTCCGTCCGGGTGCCGAGCTCCTCGCCGGGCCGCCGCACCGACACGTTCGCGTCGCAGCGGATCGAGCCCTCCTCCATCCGCGCGTCGGAGACGCCGACGGCGCGAACGATCGCCTGCAGCTCACGCAGGTAGGCCTGGGCGGTCTCCGGATCGTGGATGTCGGGACGGGACACGATCTCCAGCAGCGGGATCCCGCACCGGTTGTAGTCGATCAGCGAACGATCGGCGCCGTGCAGCCGCCCGGTGTCGCCAACGTGCAGCGACTTGCCGGTGTCCTCCTCCATGTGCAGGCGCTCGATGCGGACCCGGCGCACCTCCACCTCGCTGTCGCCGCCCTGGTCGCTTCCCCCGTCCGACCCGGCGGCTACCTCGACGTCGAGGTAGCCGTCCGAGATCAGCGGCACGTCGTACTGGCTGATCTGGTAGTTCTTGGCGAGGTCGGGGTAGAAGTAGTTCTTGCGGTGGAACCAGCAGGCTTCGGCCACGCTGCCGTTCAACGCCAGACCGAGCAGCGTCGCGTCGTGGATCGCACGTGCGTTGGCCACGGGCAGCGCGCCGGGCTGGCCCGTGCACACCTCGCAGACGTTGGTGTTGGGCTCGTCGCCGAAGGTGGTCGCACAGCCGCACCACATCTTGGTCCGGGTCGCGAGCTCGACGTGGACCTCGAGCCCGACCACCAGCTCCCAACCGTCCCGGATCGCGCTCATCGCGCCACCTCCACGGCTCGCCGCCCTTCCGGTACCGGCGTGAAACCGAGGTCCTGCTCGAAGGCCCACGCCGCGCGGTACATCAGGTCGTCACGCAGCAGGGGCGCCATGATCTGCAGCCCGACGGGTAGCGCGGTGTCCGCAGCCTCCGGTGCCGCGGCGAGCCCCGCCGGAAGCGACAGCGCCGGGTTGCCCGCCAGCGACGCCGGCACGGTCGCCACGTCGTTGAGGTACATCGCGATCGGGTCCGCCGTCTTGGTGCCGAGCCCGAAGGCCACCGACGGCGAGGTGGGACTGACGAGCACGTCGGCGGACCCGAACGCGGCCTCGAAGTCCCGCGCGATCAGGGTGCGCACCTTGCTCGCCTGCAGGTAGTAGGCGTCGTAGTAACCCGACGACAGCGCGTGCGTGCCGATCATGATGCGCCGCTTGACCTCGGGGCCGAACCCGGCCGAACGGGTCGCCGCGTTCATCTCCTCGGCGGTGGGTGCGTCGACGCGCTGGCCGTAGCGCACCCCGTCGAACCGGGCGAGGTTCGAGGAGCACTCCGACGGAGCGATCAGGTAGTAGGCCGGCAGTCCGTAGGGGGCGTGGGGCAGGGACACCTCGACGATCTCCGCGCCCAGGGCCTCGAAGCGCGACAACGCCGCCTGGAAGGTCTCCGCGACACCCGGTTCGTAGCCCTCGCCCTGCAGCTCGGTCACGACCCCGATGCGGAGGCCCTCGACGCCATCGCGCAGGTGTTCGAGCAGGTCCGGCGGGCTCTCGGACACCGAGGTGGAGTCCCGCGGATCGTGGTGCTGGATCACCGCCTGCAGCCGCGCGGCGTCCTCGACGCTGCGGGCGAAGGGGCCGGCCTGGTCGAGCGAGGAGGCGAAGGCCACCAGCCCGCGTCGCGACACCGTGCCGTAGGTGGGCTTGGCGCCGACCAGTCCGGTCAACGCGGCCGGCTGACGGATCGACCCGCCGGTGTCGGTCCCGATCGACAGCGGCGCCTGCATCACGGCGACGGCGGCGGCCGAGCCCCCGGACGAGCCACCCGGGACACGGTCCAGGTCCCACGGGTTCCGCGTGTTGCCGAAGGCCGAGTTCTCGGTCGACGAGCCCATGGCGAACTCGTCCATGTTGGTCTTGCCGAGCACCACGACATCGGCGTCGCGCAGCAGCTCGGTGACCGTCGCGTCGTAGGGCGGCACCCACCCCTCGAGCATGCGCGAGCCGCAGGTCGTCGGCACGCCCCGCATCGTCAGGAGGTCCTTGAGCCCGAGTGGCACGCCCGCGAGGGGGCCGAGCTCCTCACCCGCAGCACGTCGGGCGTCGATGTCGTCGGCGTGCGCGCGGGCGGCGGCAGCCGTCACCTGGAGGAAGGCGTGGACGTGGTGCGCCTCGAGCTCGTCTGCGGGCTTCGACGCCCACACGTCACCCTCGGCGACCACGCCGTCGGTGGCGGCGATGCGGTCGAGGTGGGCGTCGGCGACCTCACGGGCGGAGACCTCGCGGTCCGCGAGCTTGCTCGCGAGCTCGCTGGCGGACGAGCCGATCAGGTCGGGACCGGTCGACATCAGCCCTCCTCCGCGACGATGCGGGGTACGGCGAACCGGTGCCCTTCCACCTCGGGGGCCCCGGCGAGGATGTCCTCACGCGGCAGCGACGGACGTGGTTCGTCCGGACGGGTGACGTCCTTCAGCGCGAACGGGTGCACCGTCGGCGGGACGTCCTCGGCGGCCACCTCGCCGACCTGCTCGGCGTACCCGAGGATCTCGGACAGCTGCGGGGACAGCTCCGCGACCTCGTCGTCGCTCAAGGCGAGCCGCGCGAGGCGGGCGACGTGGCGCACCTCATCGGGTGACAGGGACATGCGGGTGACTCCTCCATGACGTCCGGTCGCAGCCTAACGGCCGGGGCGGGCCCCTTCGGACCGGGCCGATCGGCGCAGCTGGGGGCTCGCATCCCCGCTGGAGGCGCGGTACGGTCCTCACAGTTTCGGTCAGAGTGACTAGAACAGGCGGCCGCACCGACGGCCGTGCGAGCGGGCCGACGGACGCCGCTCCTGCCCACCGGGCCCGCTCGCCACCGACCCCCCACGACGACGGGAGGGACCGTGTCCTCCACGGCGCTGCTCACCGACCACTACGAGCTGACGATGCTCGACGCGGCCCTGCGGGACGGCACCGGGCAGCGTCCCTGCGCCTTCGAGATGTTCGCGCGCAGCCTGCCCGACGGGCGCCGCTACGGCGTGGTCGCCGGCACGGAGCGGTGGCTGGACGCCCTCGCCAACTTCCGGTTCGGGCAACCGGAGCTCGACCTCCTGGACGACCACGACGTCGTCTCGCCGGACACGCTCCACTGGCTGGCCGACTACCGGTTCACCGGCGACGTCGACGGCTACCGCGAGGGCGAGCTGTACTTCGCCAACTCCCCGGTGCTCACCGTGCGCGGCACCTTCGCCGAGGCCGTCCTGCTGGAGTCGCTGACGCTGTCGGTCTTCAACCACGACAGCGCGATCGCCTCCGCAGCGGCACGGATGGTCCAAGCCGCCGATGGCCGCGGGCTGCTGGAGTTCGGCAGCCGCCGCACCCACGAGCAGGCCGCGGTCGCCGCCGCACGCGCCGCGGTCCTGGTCGGGTTCTCCGGCACCAGCAACCTCGAGGCAGGCCGTCGCTTCGACGTGCCGACCCTGGGAACCTCTGCACATGCGTTCACCCTGGTCCACGACGACGAGGCCGCCGCCTTCGACGCGCAGGTGGCCTCGCTCGGGCGGAGCACGACGCTGCTCGTGGACACCTTCGACATCGCCGAGGGCGTCCAGCGGGCGATCGACGCCGCCGGCCACGAGCTGGGTGGGATCCGCATCGACTCGGGCGACCTGTGCGCGGAGGCGCGTCAGGCCCGCCAGACGCTGGACGCGGCCGGGCTCACCGACACCAAGATCGTCGTGTCGAGCGACCTCGACGAGCAGAGCATCGCCGACCTCGCGGACGCTCCGATCGACGGCTACGGCGTCGGCACCTCGGTCGTCACCGGGTCCGGAGCCCCCGCCGCCGGGTTCGTCTACAAGCTGGTCGCACGGGCCACCGCTCCCAACGGAGAGCTGGAGCCCGTGGCCAAGGCAGGTGGGGACAAGGCGACGCTCGGGGGTCGCAAGGCGGCGCATCGACAGCTGGCCGACGGCTTCGCGACGGCGGAGGTGCTCCACCCGTGGGGTACCGACCACGTCACCGACGGTCGTGCCCTGCAGATCCCGCTGGTCCGCGAGGGGGAACCCGTCGTCGACCACACGTGGCGTGAGGCCCGAGACCACCACCAGGCCGCGATCGCCGAGCTGCCCGCGGACCTCCGCGGCGCTTCCACCGGCGATCCGGCCATCCCGACCATCGTGCAACCCGGCGGCGACGGCGACGGCCGTCACGTCGCCCTGCCAACGGAGGAGGTCGCGACATGACGACGACCGACACGATCACCTACGACGACACCACGGCGCTGCTCGTGGTCGACGTCCAGAACGACTTCGCCGACCCCGAAGGTGGGCTCTACGTCAGCGACGGCGAGAAGGTCGTGCCGCTGATCAACGAGCACATCGACGCCGCGCGTGAAGCCGGCGCCAAGGTCGTCTACACCCAGGACTGGCATCCGCCGGAGACGCCGCACTTCGAGAAGGACGGCGGCACCTGGCCGGTCCACTGCGTCCGGGACACGTGGGGTGCCGAGCTCCACCCCGACCTGGAGGTCGACGGCCCCGTGGTCAAGAAGGGCGTCGACGGCGGCGACGGCTACTCCGGCTTCTCCGTCCGCGACCCGGTCAGCGGCGAGGAGGACGCCACCGAGCTCGGCTCGCTGCTCGAGGAGGCCGGCGTGCGGCGCGTCGTCGTCACCGGACTGGCGGGCGACGTCTGCGTCAAGGAGACGGCGCTGGACGCCCGCAGGCTCGGCTACGAGGCGATCCTGCCGGTTGCGACGACGAGGTTCGTCGAGCTCGAAGCCGGGGACGGTGAGCGGGCGCTGCAGGAGATGCGCGATGCCGGGGTGACGGTCCTGTCGTGAACGCGGCCGCCGTCTCGACCTGCGGGGTCGCCGTCGATGTCGCGCTGCTGACGATCCGCGAAGGTCGCCTGCAGCTGCTGCTGGTCGAGCCCGACGCGCCGGCGTTGGCTGGCTGTTGGGCGCTCCCGGGTCGGCGGGTCCGCGACGACGAGAGCCTCAACGACACCGCCCACCGCTCGCTGAACGAGCTGGCGTCGATCCAGGCACCCGAGGCGCACCTCGAACAGCTGCGCACCTACGGCGATCCGTCCCGCGATCCAGGTGGACGCGTCGTCGCCGTGGCCTACCTCGCACTGACCCCGACCAGCGACGATCCGGTCGACGCCCAGCGCGCCCGGTTCTGGGACATCGACGTCGTCGGGACCGAGCACGGTCCCACCCTCGCCTACGACCACGACCGGATCATCGCCGACGCGGTCGAACGGGCACGCTCCAAGCTCGAGTACACCGCCCTGGCCACGGCCTTCGTCGAGGAGCCCTTCACCCTGGGCGAGCTGCGACGGGTCTACGAGGCGGTGTGGGGGGTGCGGCTCGACCCGGCGAACTTCCGACGCAAGGTGGTCACCACCCGGGACTTCGTCGTGGAGGCGGAGGGCCTCGCGAGCCCCGGGCCCGCCGGTGGCCGGCCGGCCAAGCGCTACCGCCGTGGCACCGCGACCCAACTGCACCCGGCGATGCTGCGCCCCTGACGCCCGG
>CAYVJT010000062.1:5681-17967 GCA_964451855.1 uncultured Actinomycetota bacterium | reverse complement strand
ACATCCTGCTCAAGCTGATCCAGGCGGCGGACTTCGACGTCAAGAAGGCCGAGACCGGGATCATCTACATCGACGAGGTCGACAAGATCGCCCGCAAGGCCGACAACCCGTCGATCACCCGGGACGTGTCCGGCGAGGGGGTCCAGCAGGCGCTGTTGAAGATCCTGGAGGGCACCACCGCGTCGGTCCCCCCGCAGGGCGGACGCAAGCACCCCCACCAGGAGTTCATCCAGATCGACACGGAGAACATCCTGTTCATCTGCGGCGGGGCGTTCTCGGGGCTGGAGAAGGTCGTCGAGCAGCGGCAGGGCCGCCACGGTGTCGGGTTCGGTGCCGAGGTGGCCAAGGCCAAGGACGAGGACCTCGCGGCCCTGCTGGAGGACGTCCTGCCCGAGGACCTGGTCCGGTACGGGCTGATCCCGGAGTTCATCGGCCGCCTGCCGATCGTGTCGTCGGTCGAGCCGTTGGACCGTGAGGCGCTGATCGACATCCTCACCAGCCCACGCAACGCGCTGACCAAGCAGTACCGCCGCTTCTTCGAGTTCGACGGCGTCGAGCTCGAGTTCGAGGAGTCGTCGCTCGAGGCGATCGCGGACCTGGCGATCCTGCGTCAGACCGGTGCGCGTGGTCTCCGCGCCATCCTCGAGGAGGTGCTGCTCAACACGATGTACGAGCTGCCCTCACGCGAGGACGTCGGCCGGTGCGTGATCAGCGCGGACACCGTGCGGGAGCGGACCAACCCGACGCTGGTACCCCACAGTGGGCTCCACGAGGTCGATCCGCCGCAGGAGCGCTCTGCCTGACCGCACCTGGGTTCGCGACCACGTGCAGATGCACGTCGGGGTGACCGGCGTCGCGCCCTTGGCCCGGTCGTCGCCCGGCTCGGTGGGGGACGGCGCCCCTACGCCCGCGTAGGGGCGAACACGGGTGTCAGCCGCGGCAGTGGGGTGCGACGATGGAGGTCGATCGAGGAGGACTTCCATGGACTCCCGCAGCGACGCCCCGCGCAGCGACGCCCCGTCCGACGTCGGGCAACCGTCGGCTGGGCTCCACGACCGGCTCGCGGCCTGGGTGGCGGCCGACCTGATCTCCGCGGACCAGGCCGACCGCATCGCGGAGCACGAGCGGGCGCACACGGTGAACACCACAGGGCCGCCAGAGCGAGCCGCAGGCAGGCGCCGTGGACGCGGCCGGTCCGTGACCAGCCCGGCCGAGGCGATCGGCTACGTCGGTGCCGCGCTGGCGCTGGGCGCGATCGCCCTGATCCTCAGCGACCTGTGGCTCGAGCTGCTGGTCGCTGGCCGTCTGGCGCTGGTCGGGGTGCTGACCCTCGCGTTGCTCGGTGGTGGCCTGGCGCTGCGCGACGCCTCCTCACCGGCGATGCAGCGCCTCACCAGCGTGCTGCTCGCAGCGAGCGTCCTCGGGGTCGGCTGGTTCGCTCTGGTCGTCGCGAGCGACCTGGTGGATCTCGGTGATCCGTCGGTCGGGGTCACGGTCGGGGTGGCCATGCTCGTCGCGGGGGTGCCGCTGTACGCATGGAAACGCCGTCTGCTGCTCCAACTGGTGGTGCTCGGCTCGGTGCTGCTCACCGCGGTGTCATCCCTCCGCCTCATCGAGCTCACCCCGGGACCCGAGTGGTTCGGCCTGGTCATCGGCACCGTCGGTGGTGTCTGGTTCCTCCTCGGCATCGGACGGTGGCTGGCGCCGCGCTTGGTGGCCGAGGTGGCCGGCGCGCTGGTCGCCTTCCTCGGGGTGCAGGTGGCATCCTTCGACACGGCGCGCCTGACCGCCCTGGTGATCGGCCTGGTGCTGGCTGCCGGGCTCGTCGCCCTCGCCGTCAGGAGCGACGAGCTGCACCACCTCGTCATCGGTGCCCTGGCGTTGTTCGTGTTCAGCCCGCAGCTGGTCTTCGAGCTGTTCGGGGACGCCATCGGTGCGCCGGCGACGCTGCTCCTGGTCGGTCTGTTGCTGGTGCTGTTGGCGGTGGGGCTCGGCCGGGCCCGCCGCGAGGTGGTGCGCGAGGACGCGCTGAGCGTGAAGGACGGGCCATGAACACCTCCGAGACACCCACCGCCGGGACCGAGCCGCAACGTCGCGGGATCGGGGCCCCGTCCGCGCGCAGCCTGGTCGCCCTGATCGCCGCCGCGGCGCTCGTGGTCGTCACCGTGACCCTCGTCCTGATCTTCGGCATCGCGCACCCGCCGGAGCTCGTGTCGCTGGCCGAGGAGCCCGACCCCGCCCCCTCGGCGTCGGTCGCCTGGATCTCCGGCGAGCAGGAGCGCAGCTGCGTGTACCTGGCGACACCCGATGGCCACCACGAGCAGCTCACGTGCGACGAGGACGAGCTCGGCGAGGTCGTGGCCTGGGACGACGACGGCGTCGTGGTCCGGACCTGGTGGCCGCGCGACGAACTGCGATGGTTCGACCCGTCCACGGGCGAGGAGGTCGACGCGGTGGTGCTCGACGAGCCGGAGGAGATCTCCCGGCGCCACCGATCCGAGATCTCTACACGCGTGCGCGACGGTGTCCTCACCGTGACCGTCGCCGAGAGCGGCGAGGTGCTGTGGGCCGTGGAGGCCGTCGAGGGCTACCGCGTGAACCAGGGTGCGGTGTCACCCGACGGGCAGTGGGTGGCGATGTTCGATTCCGCGTCCCGGCTGCTCGTCGTCCCTGCCGACGGAGCGCGGCCACCCCGGGTCTGGGCGGAGGACGCCGCCCACTGGGAGCTGCCGATCTGGGAGGGCACGGAGCTCGAGCGCTCGGCGCCGTGACGGGGCCGCGCTGACGCCGGCTCGTGCGCGCCGTGTGAGGTGCACGGGCCCAGGTGGCTACGCTCGGGCGACCCGTGAGAACCGCGACGACGGATCGCTGACGATGACCGAGCTGCCGAAGGCCTACGACCCCGCGGCGGTCGAACCCGACCTCTACGAGGACTGGGACGCCGCCGGGCTGTTCCACGCCGAGCCCGACGACGATGGCGAGCCCTTCTCGATCGTCATCCCGCCGCCGAACGTCACGGGCTCGCTCCACGTCGGTCACGCCCTGGACAACACGATCCAGGACGTGATCATCCGCCGTGAGCGGATGCGCGGGAAGAACGCCGTGTGGATCCCCGGCACCGATCACGCCGGTATCGCCACGCAGAACGTCGTGGAGAAGCAGCTCGCCGCCGAGGGCACCGATCGCCACGCTCTCGGCCGTGAGGCCTTCGTCGAACGTACGTGGCAGTGGCGCGAGGAGTCCGGCGGGGTGATCCTCTCGCAGCTACGCAAACTCGGGGCCTCCGCCGACTGGGAACGCGAGGTCTTCACCTTCGACGAACAGCGGTCGAAGGCGGTGCTGGAGGTCTTCGTCCAGCTCTACGAGCAGGGACTGATCTACCGGGGCAACCGCCTGATCAACTGGTGCCCCCGGTGCAACACCGCCCTGTCCGACATCGAGGTGGTCCACGAGGAGGTGCCGGGGGAGCTGGCCCGCTTCGTGTACCCGTTCGCGGACGAGGACTCCGCCGCAGGCGAGCGGCCTGCCGGGGTCGAGGTGGCAACGACCCGTGCGGAGACGATGCTCGGTGACTCGGCGATCGCCGTGTATCCCGACGACGAGCGCTACACCGACCTGCTCGGCCGCGAGGTGCGCCACCCCTTCCAGGACCGGACGTTCCGCATCGTCGCCGACGACTACGTCGATCCGGGGTTCGGCTCGGGTGCCGTCAAGATCACCCCGGCACACGACCCCAACGATCACGCCATCGCGCTGCGGCACGACCTTGAGATCATCGACATCTTCGACGATCACGCGGTCACGACCGACGTGGTCGGGGAGCGCTTCGCCGGGCTCGACCGGTTCGAGGCGCGGCAGCGGGTCAAGGAGGCGCTCGACGAGCTCGGCCTGCTGCTCGGCGTCGAGGAGCACGTGCACAGCGTCGGGCACTGCGAGCGCTGCAGCACCCCGGTGGAGCCGCGGCTGTCCGACCAGTGGTTCGTGTCGATGCGCCAGCTCGCGGACAAGGCGGCGCGGGCGGTCCGCGACCAGCGCACCGTGTTCGTGCCCGAGAACCAGACCAAGCCGTTCCTCGACTGGCTCGACAACCTCCACGACTGGTGCATCTCGCGCCAGATCTGGTGGGGGCACCGCATCCCCGCCTGGTACGGGCCCGACGGCGAGATCCGGGTGTCGCGTGAACCGATCGACGAGCCCGGCTGGGAGCAGGACGAGGACGTCCTCGACACCTGGTTCTCCAGCCAGCTGTGGCCTTTCAGCGTCTTCGGCTGGCCGGAGCGGACCCCGGAGCTCGAGACCTGGTACCCGACGTCGGTGCTGGTCACCGGCTACGACATCAACACCTTCTGGGTGTCGCGGATGCTGATGATCAGCCTGTGGTTCAACGATGTCGTGCCGTTCCACGTCGTGCACAACCACGGCCTGGTGCGCGACGAGTACGGCAAGAAGATGGGCAAGTCCTTCGGCAACGTGATCGATCCGCTCCTGCTGATCGAGCGCTACGGCGCGGACGCCACCCGGTTCGCGCTGCTGCGGTCCGCCGCGCCCGGGACCGACGCCCCACTGGCCGAGGAGTGGGTCGAGGGCACCAAGCGCTTCGCCAACAAGCTCTGGAACGCCGGCCGGTTCGCGCTGAGCAACCTCGACGACGTCCGGCCGGGCGACCTGCCCGACGTCGCCGCGCTCGCGCTCGAGGACCGGTGGATCCTGTCGCGGCTGGAGGCGGTCCGCGCCGAGGTCGAGGCGGGCTACGAGGGCTTCGACTGGCCGGTGGTGTGCCGTGGGCTCTACCACTTCGTGTGGGACGAGCTCGCCGACTGGTACCTCGAGGCCGTCAAGGTGCGCGTCTACGGTGACGACCCCGACGCCGCGCGGGTCGCTCGGCGGGTCCTGGCGGTCGTGCTGGACGACGTGCTGCGCCTGCTGCACCCGCTGATGCCTTTCGTCACCGAGGCGCTGTGGCGCAGCCTGACCGGTGCGGCCGGCGGCGAGGACTCGCTGATGGTCACCTCGTGGCCCACCGGTCGCCCGGACGACCGCGACGTCGAGGTGGAGCGCACCTTCGCGGTGCTGCAGGACCTCGTGACCCAGACCCACCGGTTCCGCTCACAGAACGGCATCGCCCCGTCCACCCGGTTCGAGCTGGCCGTGGCGTCGGGTGAGCGGGAGCTGATCGAGTCCCAGCGCGAGCTGGTGTCCTCGCTCGCCGGACTGTCCGACGTGCGGTGCGTCGACGTGATCGAGGAGCGCGAGGGCACGTCGACGATCCAGCTCAGTACCGGGCAGGCGCAGGTGGAGCTCGCCGGGCTGATCGACGTCGAGGCCGAGCTGGCGCGCCTGCGCAAGGAGCTCACCAAGGCCCAGGAGGACCTCGCCAAGGTCGAGGGCAAGCTCGCCAACGCCTCCTTCGTCGAGCGAGCCCCGGCCGACGTGGTGCAGCGCGAACGTGACCGACAGGCCGAGCTCGGCGAGACGATCGTCCAGCTCGAGGAGCGGATCCGGGCGCTGGCGGCCCTCGAGGAGGGATGACCGGCAGCGACGAGGCCGAGGTGGCCGAGGAGGCGACCAGGTCCGGAGGGCGGCCGACCTCGCCGGAGGACGCATCGCCATGGGTGGTGAGGTTCGCGTCGCTCGTCCCTGCCGGCGGCACCGTGCTGGACGTCGCGGCCGGTGGCGGGCGCCACACCCGGTGGTTCGTCGCGGCTGGGCATCCCGTCGTGGCGGTCGATCGGGACACCTCGGCGCTGCTGGACCTTCCCGCTTCCGCCGATGCGCACGGGGGCACCGACGTCGAGGTGGTCGAGGCCGACCTGGAGGGTGGGTCGTGGCCCTTCGCCGGGCGCCGGTTCGATGCGGTGGTGGTCGCCAACTACCTGCACCGACCGCTCCTGCCGACGCTGGTGGCGTCCGTCACCTCAGGTGGAGCCCTGCTCTACGAGACCTACGCACGTGGTCACGAGCGGTACGGGCGCCCGACGAACCCGGACTGGCTGCTGCGTCCCGGTGAGCTGCTGGAGGCCGTCCGTGGCGAGCTGCGGGTCGTGGCCTACGAGGACCTCACCAGCGACCGGCCCGCCCGCGTCCAACGCATCGCTGCCGTCCGCGAGGGCTGAACCCGTCAGGCGGACCCGGCCTCCCACCGGATCGCTCGATCGGACCGTGCTGGGACCGAGGCGAGGTGGACAGGGCCGCGCGGTCAGTCGATCAGGGCCCGTCGCACGAGCCGGACGGCCGCGAACCACGCCACGAGGTTGAACACGAGCAGGGCGCCGACGTGCAGCATGGTCTGCCCGAGCCCGGGGAACCCGAAGGCCGCGCCCCGTAGCAGCTCCACACAGTGATGGAGCGGGTTGATGCGTCCGACCATCTCAGCCCACCACGGGAGTCCGTCGAGGGGGAAGAACGTGCCTGCGACCACGAACATCGGCGCGATGATGCCACCGATGACGATGTCGATGCCGTGCCAGGAGCGCAGCTTCGCGGCGAACGCCGCGCCCGTCGCGGACAGACCGAAGCCCGAGATCACCGCGATCACCGGCACCAGCACGACGCCTGGCCCCATCTGCACGCCGAAGGCGAAGGCCACGCCCAGGGTGACGACGGCCACGACGGACACGCGAAGGCCGTTCCACAGCGACTCACCGGCGACCAGCTCGGCCACCGACACCGGGGCGGCCAGCTGCCCGTCGTAGAGGTGCTTCTCCTTGCGTCGTGCGTAGCCGTTGATCAGCCCCGGGAACAGCGCGGAGAACATGATCCCGATGGCGATCGTGCCCGTGGCCATGAACTCGAAGTAGGAGAGCCCGGCGACCTCGCTGATGAGCGCGCCGAACCCGAACCCGAAGCCGATGAAGAACACGATCGGCTCGACGATGGAGCCGAACGCCGTGCTGAACCACACGCGACGGAAGACCCGCCACTCCCGGTAGACGATCGCGCCGACGACCGCGGGCTCGAAGCGCCGCTGCGCGATGGGCGGCGATGCCGTGCTCACGCCAACTCCTCCCCGGTCAGGACCACGAAGACGTCCTCGAGCGTGGGGGCCCGGCGCTCGCCCTGTGCCCAGGCCTGTCCATCGAGCCGTTCGGCGTCCAAGACGGCGACCGTCGTGCCCGAGCGTCGCGTGCGCAGCCCACCCGCACGGGCCTCGACCTCGACCTCGGCCAGCACCGACGGCGTACCCGCGACCTCGAGGACCTCGCGACCCACCAGCTCGGCGATCAGCTCCTTGGGGGGCCCGCTGGCGACCACGCGGCCAGCGTGCATGATCGCGACCTGGTCACACAGGCGCTCCGCCTCCTCGATGTAGTGGGTCGACATCAGCACGGTGACGCCGCTGGCGCGGATGTCGGCGATCGTCGCCCACAGCTGCTGGCGGATCTGCGGATCCAGCCCGACCGTGGGCTCGTCGAGGAGCACCAGCTCCGGCCCGTGGACCAGCCCCCGGGCGATCAGCAGCCGCCGTCGCATGCCTCCCGACAGCTCGGAGGTCGGCGTGTGGGCGCGGTCGACGAGCAGCGCGGTCTCCAGGCCACGGCGCACGGCGGTGTCACGCTCCGCTCGCGGCACCCGTTGGAGCCGGGCGTAGACGTCGAGGTTCTCCACGACCGTGAGCTCGTCGTCGAGGTTGTCGATCTGGGGGACGACGCCGGAGACGGCCCGGGCCTGGCGGGACCCGTGGGGAAGCCCGTAGCCCAGCACCTCGACGGTGCCGGCGTCGGCGACCGCCTGGCCGGTGAGCAGCCGCATCGTGGTGGACTTGCCGGCGCCGTTCGGTCCGAGCAGGCCGAAGCAGGCCCCACGGGACACCTCGAGGTCGAGGTGGTCGACGGCGGCGATGGCGCCGAAGCGCTTCACCACATCGCGCAACAGGACAGCGGGGGAGGGGGACACGGGATCTGCCTCGGGAGGATGATGGACCGACGTGGGCGGGGGACGCCGCGAACGGCGTCGGGTATCACGTGGTGGGAGGCATCCTCGGGCTCCTGCGCGGCGTGCCGCCACCCAGCGTAGCGGCCAGCGGGCAGGGGTGTTCCCCCTCGATCGGAAGTTACGTTAGCGTAGGTTCTCGGTCCGTCCGTCCCGCGACCAACGGCAACCCATGACCAGCACCCAGCACCTGTCCGACCGCGACCTGCTCGCCGAGCTCGAGCCCGTCGCCGAGGAACAGCTCCGCGCCCACGAGCGGATCGCCGAGGAGTGGTTCCCCCACGACTACATCCCCTACTCGATGGGGCGCGACTTCGACAAGGATCCGTGGACCCCGGACCAGTCGCGGCTGAGCGGGGTGGCGCAGACGGCCTTCGAGGTCAACCTGATGACCGAGGACAACCTGCCGTCGTACCACCGTGAGATCCACACGATGTTCGGGCATGGCGACGGCGCGTGGATCAACTGGGTGCATCGCTGGACCGCGGAGGAGGGGCGTCACTCGATCGTCCTGCGCGACTACCTCGTCGTCACCCGCGCGCTCGATCCCTACGAGCTGGAGCGGGCGCGGATGGCCCAGGTCATGCAGGGCTACGACCACGACAGCAGGGGCACGTTGCACGGCATGGCCTACGTGGCCTTCCAGGAGCTGGCGACGCGGATCAGCCACCGCAACACCGGCAGGTACTCGCAGGACCCGGTGGCGGATCGCATCATGGCGCGCATCGCCAAGGACGAGAACCTGCACATGCGCTTCTACCGCGACATGCTGCAGGCGGCGATGCACGTGGACCCGTCCGCGGCGGTCGAGGCGATCGTCGACGAGGTGATCGGTTTCGAGATGCCGGGTGCCGGCATGCGCCAGTTCCTCACCAAGTCCGCGCAGATCGCCGACGCCGGGATCTACGACCTGCGTATCCACCACGACGACATCCTGTGGCCGCTGCTGCGCCACTGGAAGGTCTTCGAACTGGAGGGCCTCGACGCGCACGCCGAGGCACGACGTGACGAGCTCGCCCGGTTCCTCAAGGAGCTCGACGCCAAGGCCACCCGCTTCGAGGAGAAGCGCGCCGCACGCCAGGCGCGTCGGGCGGCCCGCGACGGCGGTTGACGCGTGAGCGCGTGAGCGGACGGCGGGCCGTGCGGGGTCGTGGGTACGTTTGCGACGGCCAGCCGTCGGAAACGCACCCAGAACCCACGCGCTCCGCCGAGGTAGCCTCCGTCGGCCAGGCTCCCTGCCGTTCGTCCCGCCTGCCCACCACCTCGAGGTCCCCGTGCCCGACGACGTCGAGCGCGCCTTCGCTGCGCTCCTCGCCCGCGGTCCAGGGCGGATGGTCCCCGACCTGTCGCGGATCACCGCCCTGACCGAGCTGCTCGGCGACCCGCAGCTCGCCTACCCGAGCGTGCACGTCACCGGCACCAACGGCAAGGGCTCGGTCGTGCGCATGGTCGGTGCGCTGTGTTCCGCCGCCGGACTGTCCGCGGGCACCTACACCTCGCCGCACCTGCAGACCGTCCGGGAGCGGTTGACCCTCGCCGGCCGCCACATCTCACCCACGCGGTTCGCCGAGGTCCACGACGAGGTGGCGGCGCTCGCCGACCTGCTCGACGAGCGGCTCCGGTCCGAGCAGGGTGACGAGGCCGACCACGTCACCTACTTCGAGATGCTCACCGCGATGGCCTTCGCGTGGTTCGCCGACGCCCCGGTCGACGTCGGCATCTTCGAGGTCGGTATGGGGGGTCGATGGGATGCCACCAACGTGATCCGAGGTGAGGTCGCGGTGCTCAACGAGATCGATGTCGACCACAGCGAGCTCGGGGGCACCGCGGAGGAGGTCGCGCACGAGAAGGTCGGCATCATCAAGTCGGGCGCGGAGGTCATCACCGCGGAGCAGACACCCGAGGTCGAACGGGTCGTCGACGCCGCCGTCGAGGCTGCCGGGGCGACGATCCGACGGCTCGGCGACGACATCGAGGTGGTCGATCGACGGCTCGCGGTCGGGGGACAGCTGTTGGCACTGCGCGTCGATGACCGGGTGATCGACGAGATCCTGCTCCCGCTCTACGGCGAGCACCAGGCGCGCAACGCCGCGCTCGCGCTCGGCGCCTTCGCCGCGCTCACGGGGGCCTCGTTCGAGCAGATGGACGACGACGTCGTCCGCCACGGCCTCGGTGCGGTGGCCGTCCCCGGTCGCCTCGAGGTGGTGCGTCGCGACCCCACGGTCCTGCTCGACGGTGCCCACAACCCGCACGGTGCGGCGGCTGCCGCGCTGGCCCTCGCCGACTCGTTCGGGTTCAACGAGCTGATCCTCGTGGTCGCCTGCCTGGACGACAAGGACATCCCCGGCATCCTCGCCGAGTTCCGCGGCAGCGCGTCGCACGTGATCGCGACCCAGGGCGACTCGCCGCGCGCGGCGTCGCTCCAGCGCATGCACGACGCAGCCGTCGCGACCTGGGAGGGGACCGGCATCGCGGTCGAGGCGGTGGAGGATCTCACCCAGGCGTTGGAGATCGCCGAGTCGATGGCGAGGGAGGGCGACGGTGTGCTGGTCGCCGGGTCGCTGCTCACCGTCGGTGCCGCCCGCGATCGCTACCTCCCCCTCGACGACCTCGACGAGCTCGGCTCCGATGACGAGGTGGTGTGGGCGCCGGA
This sequence comes from uncultured Actinomycetota bacterium, assembly GCA_964451855.1. Taxonomy (GTDB): domain Bacteria; phylum Actinomycetota; class Nitriliruptoria; order Nitriliruptorales; family Nitriliruptoraceae; genus CSSed11-175R1. The sequence continues at coordinate 7,385 of CAYVJT010000062.1, read as the reverse complement.
GGACGAGGACGACGACGCGATCGACCCCGACGACGTCGACGTCGCGGTGGCCCTCGAGCTCGCCGCGCAGGAGGAGGACGGGGCCGCGTTCGACGAGGCGCTGGAACGCCTGCTCGATGAGGGATCCGACGACGACCGCTGAGGCCGGGTGGGCGATCACCGGATCCGGTAGCCCATCGCTGACGTGAGGTTCGATCGGCCGACGTGTGGCCCGCTCAGCCGACGTGCGGCCAGGACCACCCGAGCGTGCGGAGTGGCTCAGCGCACGCGGAGGCTCGTGGCGATCGCGTCGGCGAGGTCGCGGTCCACGTCCGGGCCGTAGGTGGCGACCCCGACCCACCGCCCGTCGAGCCCGCGGAGCCACAGCTGCTGCGTCTGCGCGGGCGGCGGACCGTGCCCCTCGAACGTGTCGATCGGATCGCCTTCGGCACGCCACAGCACGATGGGCAGGCTCTGCTCGTCATCGGTGTTGTGGAGGCTGACGGCGATGCCGTCGTCGAGCGCCGTCGGCCCGTCGGCCACCTCGACCGCGACAGGCAGGTCCGTGGTCAGCCAGACCTCGAGGTCGTCGGGGAGGCCGGCCGTCGGCGTGAGGTGGCCGTCACCGTCGTCGCGGGTGTGGCCGACGGCCTCGAACACCACGATGGCGCCACCGTCGGCCAGCAGCTCGAGCGACACCGGCAGGTCGCTCGGGGCGACGCTGCCGCCCTCGACCTCCTCGGGGAGCTCGAAGATCACCTCGACGTCGCCGACGCGGGTGATGATCTCGCCCGGCCCGAGGATCGTCCCCGGCTCGATCAGGAGCTCATCGTCCTCCGCGCCAGCCTCCTCTTCGGGGCCGTCGTCCTCCGCAGTTCCCTCGCGTTCGAGGAGCTCCTCGAGGTCCATGCGCTCCTCGGTCGTGGCCTCCCGCTGTCCCGGTTCCGCATCGGCCTCCGGAGCGGCGTCCCCGCAGGCGACCAGCAGCAGCGTCGCGGTGAGCGCCGAGACGAGGAGGCAGGGGTGGCAGGCGGGGCGGGGGAGCATGCCTCGACCTCCAACGTGCACAGCCGGGTCCGAGATGGGGTGCGCGACGGTAGCTGACGGCTCCGAGCGGGTTTGCCGGGGTGCGCGCCGGCTGGGAGTATGCGCGCCGACCTTCCCAACCACACCGGAGCATGGACCCATGGCGGACGAGAAGACCCTGATCCTCGTGAAACCCGACGGTGTCGCGCGTGGCCTCATCGGCGAGGTCATCTCGCGCATCGAGCGCAAGGGCTACCGGATCGAGGCGATGGAGCTGCGCGTCCTCGAGCGGGACTCGGCCGAGGAGCACTACGGCGAGCACGTCGACAAGCCCTTCTTCGGCGAACTGGTCGAGTTCATCACCTCGGGTCCGCTGGTCGCCATGTGCGTCTCCGGCCCGGACGCGATCGTCGGGATGCGCACCATCATGGGTGCGACCAACCCGATCGACGCCACCCCAGGGTCGATCCGCGGTGACTACGCCACCGTCATCGGGGAGAACCTCGTGCACGGCTCCGACTCCCCGGAGAGCGCGAAGCGCGAGCTCGACATCTTCTTCCCCGGCCGCTTCTGACCCGCTGCCGGCGGCGTCGCGCTGCCGGTCACGGGCTCCTCACGACCCCTCGCGGTTCGCGGGCTCCTCACGGTTCGCGGGCTCCTCACGGGTGGACGATCCGCCCCATCTCGGCGACGTCGTAG
>CAYVJT010000062.1:0-5581 GCA_964451855.1 uncultured Actinomycetota bacterium | reverse complement strand
CGGTTCGCGGGCTCCTCACGGGTGGACGATCCGCCCCATCTCGGCGACGTCGTAGCCGCCGAGGTCGGCGACGGCGTCGCGGAAGGCGTCGTCCTCCAACAGCGCGCGCAGGGGTGCCAGCCTCGGGTCGTCGTGCCAGGCCTGCGCGGTCATCACCAGGTCGTAGGGTTCCCTGGCCACCTCGACGACGTCGAGGTGGAACGCACGGGCCGCCGCGACGATGCCGAGCCCGGTGTCGGCGCGACCGGCGGCGATGGCTGCTGCCACGCCGAGATGGGTGTGCTCCTCGCGGGCGTAGCCGTCGACGGCGTCGGGCGGGATGCCTCGACGTTGCAGCTCGTGGTCGAGCAGGACGCGGGTGCCGGCACCGCGCTGGCGGTTGACGTACCGGACCTCCTCGCGGGCGAGATCGTCGATACCCGTGATGCCGAGCGGGTTGCCTCGAGCCACCATCAGGCACTGCTGCCGGTGGACCAGGCGCACGACGACCAGCTCGTGCTCCGGCAGGAGCCGTTCGAGGTAGGGCAGGGTGTAGACCCCGGTGTCCGGATCGAGCAGGTGCGAGCCGGCGAGGTGGCACAGTCCGTCGCGCAGCGCGACGAGCCCGCCGAGCGACCCGACGTTCGATGACGTCAGGGTGACCCGGGGGTCGCGGGCACGCAGCAGCGATGCCGCGAGGTCGAGGACGAGGTCGTGAGAGCCGATCGTGACGATCGTGCGTTCGATGTCGGCGAGGTCGCGGAGCAGTGAGACATCGACGTCGTCGCCGGCCTGGTGTCCCTCGACAGCGGCGGGGACGACGAGCAGGCCGTCGGCCCGGACCAGCGAGGTCAGCACGCCGGCGCCACGAGGCAGCGGGGTGGCGACGATCCGTCCACCGACCTCTCCGAGCCTGACCCGGACCCAGTCGTCCATCCCGACGACCGACGCGAGCTTGCGGGCGAGCCGTGCACGGATGCGTGGGCGCGCCGCCGGTGTGGTGCCCTCGAGCTCGGCGAGCAGCGGGGCGACGAAGATGTCGAAGGTCAGCGCTGCCGAGACCGGGTAGCCGGGCGCGCCCACCACCGGGGTCGCGTCGACGACGCCGAGCACGACCGGGTGACCCGGGCGGACCGCGACCCCGTGCACGCAGAGGGTGCCGGCCTCGGCGACGACCTGCGCGGTGTGGTCGCCGCGTCCGGCGCTCGAGCCCGCGACGACGATCACCACGTCGGAGCTCGTCGCTGCGGCACGCACGGCCGCGGCGATCGTCGTCGGGTCGTCCGGCTGGATCGGGGTCGCGTACGCGTCGCAGCCGACCTCGCGGGCCTGCGCGACGAGCATCAACGAGTTCGTGTCGACGATCTCGCCCGGCTGCGGGTCGGTGCCGAGGGGTCGGATCTCGTCGCCCGTCGGGATGACGGTCACGACCGGCGGTCGTCGTACCTCGACGTCGAGGTTGCCCGCCGCGGCGGCGGCCGCGATGTCGACGGGTCGCAGGCGGTGGCCTTCGGGCAGCAACAGCTCGGCGGTGGCGACGTCCTCGCCGATCGAGCGGACGTGCTGGTAGGGCGGGACGGCGGCACGGATCTCCGCACGGGGCCCCTCAGGGGTGTCGAGGTGGTGGACATGCTCGCGCATGATGACCGCGTCGCGGTCCGCGGGCAGCGGGTCGCCGGTGTCGACCACATCGAACCCGTCGGGGGCCAGCAGCAGCGGCGAGGTGGGGCCGGCACCGATCGTTCGCCCGGACTCCACGGCGATGCCGTCCATCGCAGCGGAGTCGAAGGATGGCGACGAGCGGTGGGCCCAGATCGGCGCGGCCGTGACCCGCCCGACCGCGTCCTCGAGGGGCACCGTCTCGGTCGGAAGCCGTGCCGGGCAGCCGGCCTCGTCGCACGCGTCGCGCCACGCGGTGCGCGCCTCGGCCACCGGCACATCACGTACGAACGGGCTGCTGGACATCTGCGTGGACCCTCCGGCCGGACCGTACCCGCGCAGCACGGTCACCTCCTGCGTGCCCGAGACCGTGGACGACCTCGGGAGCCAGCGGGCGAGGGGTGGGTCGTCGGCGTGCCGAAGGGTGTGACGAAGGCTCGCTGCGAGGGACATGGTCCCGGGTGAGGGGACGGGTCACGGCTGAGCGGAGCTGTCCCGGCCCTCCAGTGTCCGGACCTCCCGTGCGAGCTGCTCCGCGTCGCGGAACACGATGCCGTGCATCCCGAGCTCGCGTGCTGCCTCGACGTTGGTGGCGAGGTCGTCGATGAACAGGGTCCGGCTCGCCTGCAGGCCGTGGTGGTCGAGCACCGCCGTGAACGCGGCCGGTTCGGGCTTGCGGGCCCGCAGGTCGTGGGAGCAGTGGATGCGCTCGAACACCTCGAGCTCGGTCTCGTAGCGGCGCGACCACACCCGTTCGTGGATGCGGTTGGTGTTGGTCAGCGCCACCACGGTGCAGCGGTCCCGCAGGTCCCGCAGGACCCGTAGCGTCCCCTGGTCGGTGCCGAGGAAGATCCGGCAGAGGTCGTCGGCGAGCTCGTCGTCGGTGCCCTCGAGCTCGAGTCGTCGGCGGACGTGGGCCAGGTACTCCCGCTCGGTGAGCGCGTCGCGTTCGAAGGCGAGGTAGTGCTCGTCGGGGAACCGGGCGTGGACCTCGGCCCTGGGCAGGGAGCTGCGTGCCGCCCAGTGATCGCAGATGCGGTCGGGGTCGATGGCGATGACGACACCACCGAGGTCGCAGATCACCCCATCGAGGAGCGTGCCGGCGTCGGGGGACGCGCGGCCATCGCGGTGTGCTCGGGGCACGGGCGTCGTCATCCTCCCTCCGGGGTCACGGTCACCGCAGCTGCGCCCAGCTCGCGATCGATCGCTCGAGCGGTCCGCTTGGCGTCGCGCCGGATCGCGTTGAGCAGCCCGATCAGCGGGTTGCGCAGACCGACGAAGTGCAACCTCGGCGCTCGGGGGTGGGAGCGTCCCGCCGGGACCGTCGGACGTCCGTGTTCGTCCAGGACACCGAGGTGGCCGACGATCCGCTCGAGCCCGGTGTGGTAGCCCGTCGCAACGATCACCGCGTCCACCTCGACCCGTTCACCGTCCACGAGGTGCACGGCCTCGTGGTCGAAGCTCGACACGGCTGCGACGGGTTCGACCCGGCCGGCGCGCACCGCCTCGACGAGGCCGACGTCGATGATGGGGACGACGTCACTGGAGCGGAAGCGTTCGATCAGCCCGTCCTCGGGCCGCGGGATGCCGTAGGGGGAGAGGTCACCGATCGTGAGCCGCTGGAGCGCGGTGTTCACCGGATCGCCGAGGGCCGCCGGCACGAACTCGTTGAGGATCCCGAGCAAGGTCGTCGGTACCCCAGCGACGGTCCTCGGGATGATGTGCGGCGTCGACCGCACCGCGATCCGAACCCGCGACGCGCCGTGCTCGGCGAGGTCGACCGCGATCTCCGCGCCGGTGTTGCCGGTCCCGACCACGAGCACGTCCTGGCCGGTGTAGACCCGCCCGGTGCGGTAGTCGGAGGCGTGGATCCAGTGACCACCGAAGCGGTCGATCCCCGGCCAGTCCGGGACGAAGGGCAGGTTGTTGTAGCCGGTGCTCAGCACGACGGCGTCGGCGTGGTAGGTCCCGTCGGTGGTCGTGACCCGCCAGCGGCCGTCGACCGGATCGACCCGCTGCACCTCGACACCGAACCGTGGCCCCAGACGGTGATGGCGGGCGTAGTCCTCCAGGTAGCGCACGACCCCGTCTCGGGACACCCACCGCCCGAAGCTGCGGGGGATGGGGTAGCCGGGAAGGTGGGACTGGATCCGCGGGGTGTGCAGGTGGAGTCGGTCGTAGCGCCCACGCCACGCCGCGCCGACGCCGTCGCTGCGTTCGAGGATCACGCCGCCGAGCCGGCGTCGCCGCAGGCACGCGGCCGTCGCCAGGCCGGCCGGTCCAGCCCCCACCACCACGACACGTCGGTCCGACATGCGGGCAGCTCCTCTCGCGGTGGCGGGCGCGGTGGCCCAGATCGTAGATGCCGAGCTCGTAGAGCAGGTCACCATGCGTGGCGAGATCCCTGCGGTGAGGGGGGGAACGGCCATCCGGCTCGATGTGCGCACCCCGGTGTTCAGCGGTCCGGTGTGCTGCACCGTCCGTCGGCGTGCGGGAGGTAGGCCGTCGCTGCGACGACCGCCCCCCGTGCGATCGGCCCGTAGACGTGAGGGAAGTCCTCGCCCAGGTCGTAGAGATCCTCCCAGACCACCTCGGCGGAGAGCCTCGTCGGATCGATCTCCAGGAGGATGAGGTCCCGGCGGCCGGCGAAGAGCGTGTCGGCGACCCTGGCGACCTGGCCGACGGTGGAGCAGTGCACGAACCCTTCGTCATCGAGCGTGGGTGGGGCGTAGGGATCGAGACCGCGCCGCCACTCGGCGGCGGGGACGAGGTGGAAGATGTGCTCGCTCATCCGGGGCACCCACGAGGTCGTGCTTCGGCACGCCGTGCGAAGCAGCGTAGCCCTGCGCTGGTGGCCATCAGCGAGCGTGACCGAGCGAGCCCGCAGCTGGTCGCCGGGCATGGCCCGCTGGGGTGCCGGGAGTTGTCCACAGGTCCCGAGCTACGGGGCACCTCGGCGTCCGGCCGGACGAGGTCCGGCTCGTCCTCGGAGGGTGGGCGCGGAGCGCACGCCGGGGTCGTCGGGACCGCCGTCGGCATCGCCCCGTTGGCCTCGAGCTGTCCCTGAGGTGTGGCTACAGCGGGCGTCCTCCACGATCCGCGGTGGTGTGCTCCAGAACGACGCTGGGATCGCCCGGACGCGAAACTGAGGGAGCAGAGCCTCGACCTGAAGTAGAGGATGATGGGAGCTGCAGGCTGTGGACGACGATGTGGATAACGGCGAGGGAGGCGCTCGTCGGGGAAGCAGGCGGGCCGTGATCGGTGGTACCGCCGTCGCTGATGAGCTCACGGCAACGGCACGTCCAGGCGGTGCTCGACGAGCTGGAGCGGAGCCTCGACGGAGCGTCGCTCCTGATGACCGAGCAGCGTCGAGCTACAACCCCGACGCCGCGCCTGGTGATGGCTTCTCCATGAAGACCAGTTCGACGTTCGAGCTGGTGCGCTCGCGTCGGAACTCGTGGTAGCCGAACCGTTCGAACAGCCGAAGGTGGGAGACGCTGTGCGATCCGACGTAGAGCTCGAAGCGTGCCACCTCGAGGTCGAGCTTCGCCTCGAACCCCTCGAGCAGGTGGGTGCCGATGCCGCGGCCCTGGACGTCCGGTGCCACAGCGAGCCGTCCCACGTGGCAGGTGTGGCCTTCGATCCTGCCCCGGATCGCGCCCACCATCCGGTGGCCCCACACGGCCTTGAGCCCGATACCTCGCTCCAGTTCGCGCTCGAGGTCGGTCAGGGTCTGGACCAGCGCCGGCAGGTGCGGGTCGCCGTAGACCTGAGCTTCGGTCACGAACGCTGCGCGTTGCAGTGTCAGCAGCTCGCCCGCATCGTCAGGGCTCATCGGCAGGAGGTCGATCGCTAGCTGGTCCATCGGGCTAGCCAACCACAGCGACCCTGTCGCGTCGAGGTCTCGGTCAGGGGTGCTCCGCGAGCCACGACAGGTCTCCCT
>CAYVJT010000061.1:0-18094 GCA_964451855.1 uncultured Actinomycetota bacterium | reverse complement strand
GCCTGGGCATCGACATCCCGGAGAAGGACTACCCGTTGATGCGGACCCTGGACGGAGCGGTCGACTACCTCACCGGTCGCATGGCCGCGCCGACCCCATGACCACGGCCGTGGACGTCCTGAGCGGGATCGTCTGGCGGACGTGTCCGATCCGTGCGTCCCCGAGCGCGGGCGCGCGCTCCTGGTTGACGCGGCACGACCTCCTCAAGGGCGAGGGCATCTCCCACCCGCAGGCGCGGACCCGCTTCCTGGTGGCCCGTGCCCTGCTGCGCCGGACGATCGCCGAGGCGCGCCCGGACCTGGGGCGGACGGTGCTGGACATCCGGACCGCCCGGTCCGGACGGCCGACCGTCGTGGACGTCGACCCGCTGCTCGATCCGTTCCTCGCACCCAGCCTCGATCCGGAGCTCGAGGACCACCTCGGCCTGTACCTGGCGGTGAGCCACACCCGTGGGCTCGCCGCGGCGGCGGTCTCGACCGTGGGGCCGGTGGGCATCGACGTGGAACCGCTGGGACGTGACGACCTACCGCCCGCGGAGATCTGGCTGACCCCGGAAGAGCAGGAGGAACACGCCGGCCTGCCGCCAGCGCGGCGTCGTACGCAGCTGCTGCGGCTGTGGGTCGCCAAGGAGGCCGCGCTCAAGGCCAGCGATGCGACGCAAGCGCGGCTGCGCCGCGAGCTTGCCATCAGGGGCTCCGGTGAGGTCGATCGTGTGCCGACCTCCGAGGACGATCCGGGGGCATCGATGCTCGGGCAGGTCGTCTGGCACGAGATCGAGGCGCGGTTCCTGGTCGCGCTCGCCTCGTCGGTCACCGGCCGCTGACGTCCGGGGTCCTGGAGGCGAGGTCACCGGACCCCGTGCCGAGCATCGGTGGGCGCGCCACTCAGTCCCAGCGCCGGATGTCGACCACAGGATCGCCGTCGGGGATCGAGTCCACCAGCTCGACCTTGGCGTTGAACCGCAGGCTGTTCTGGATGCGGTCGTGCGCCGCCGCGGACAGCTCGTCGCCGTTGGCGCCCGCGTCAGCCACCACCTCGCAGCGCAGCACGTCGCGGTGTTCGGCGCGGTCGATCACGAACCGGTAGGCCTGGACCCCCTCGATCGGGTCCATCGCGGCGGCGACCTGCCGTGGGTGCAGGAACATGCCGCGCACCTTGACGGCGTCGCCGACGCGCCCGAGCCAGCCTCGGATGCGCGGTGTCGGACCGTCGCCCTCGTCTGTCGCCCAGGCCGACAGGTCACCGGTGCCGAACCGCACCACCGGTGCGGCGTCGTCGAACACGGTGACCACCACCTGGCCCTCGCGGTCATCGTGGACCGCTTCGCCCGTGGTCAGGTCGCAGATCTGCACCAGCGCGTCGGCCGGGACGTACAGGCCGTCCATCCGCTCGCCCTCGTAGCCGAGGTTGCCCGTCTCGGCGGTGCCGTAGCCCTGCCGCACCACCGGGACCCGCTCCATCAGCCAGGACCGCAGGCTCGGCGGCAACGGCTCGGCGGTCACGAACGCCCGCTCGAGTGCCAGGCTCGCGCCCTCCTCCTCCGCCTTCTCCATGAGCGCCTTGAGGTAGCTCGGCAGGCCGATGTAGGCGGTCACCTCGAGGTCACGGCAGGCCTGTACCTGCAGGTCGAGGTTGCCGACCCCGCCCGGGACGACCCGGGCGCCGATGGCCAGCGCGGCCTGCTCGAACATCGCCCCGGCGGGGGAGAGGTGGTAGCCGAACGCGTTGAGCACGAGGTCGCCGGCGCCGAAGCCGGCCGCCTCCAGGGCCGGCGCCCACCGCCACGGGTCGTCGACGTCCAGCTCCGCCTCGTACAGCGGGCCCGGCGACTGGAAGACCCGGCGGATCCGGGCGTCGTCGGCGACCATCCCCGCGAAGGGCGGGTCGTCCTGCTGCAGTTCGAGCAGCTCGTCCTTGGTCAGGACGGGCAGGCGGTCGAGCACCCCGACGTCGACGAGGTCGTCGGCTGTCAGCCCCGCCGCCTCGAGCCGTCGCGCGAACCCCGGGCAGCGTCGTGCGGCCTCGGGCAGGACGTCGCGCACCTTCGGGTCGAAGGAGCGGGCGTACTCAACCGGGGAGATCGTCGCCATCACAGCCACCGCTTCCGTCGCCTGTAGTGCTTGATGTCCCGGTAGCTGCGCCGTTGGCCCTCCTCGCCGAGGCCGAGGTAGAACTCCTTGACGTCCGGGTTCTCGGCCAGGTCCCTGGCTTCACCTTCGAGCACGATGCGCCCCTGCTCCATGATGTAGCCGTAGTGGGCGATGCTCAGGGCCCGCTGCGCGTTCTGCTCGACCAGCAGCACCGTGGTGCCGAGGTCGCGGTTGAACCGTTCCACGATGCCGAAGATCTCCGACACCAGCATCGGCGCCAGGCCGAGGGACGGCTCGTCCAGCATGATCAGCCGGGGTCGGGCCATCAGCGCACGGCCGATCGCCAGCATCTGCTGCTCACCGCCGGAGAGGTACCCGGCGGTCCGACCGCGCAGCGCGGTCAGCTGCGGGAAGTAGCCGTAGACGAGGTCGAGATCCTCGCTGACCTCGTCGTGACGGGTGTGTGCACCCGCCAGCAGGTTCTCGTGCACCGAGAGGTGTTCGAAGACCCGGCGTCCCTCCATGACCAGCGACACGCCCTTGCGCACGATCGCGGCCGCGTCGGTCCGGGTGATGTCCTCACCGTCGAAGGTGATGTCGCCGTCGGTGACCTCGCCGTGCTCGCTGTTGAGCAGCCCACAGATCGCCTTGAGCGTCGTGGACTTGCCGGCACCGTTGGAGCCGAGGAGGGCCACGACCTTGCCCGTCGGGACCTGCATGGACAGGCCCCGCAGGACGAGGATGACCTCCTCGTAGATCACCTCGACGTTGTTGAGATCGAGGATCAGCTCGTCGTGGGCGGGGGCCCCGGGGGCCGGCTGCGTGGCAGCCTGGCCCCCGGCCCCGCCATCAGGGGCAGTGCTCATCGGACAGCGCGGTCCACTCGCCACCCTCGATGATCCAGAGGGGCGAGCACACCATCCCGGTGCGGCGGCCGTCATCACGCGGGGTCAGCGTGATCGGCAAGGAGACACCCTGGGTGTCGTAGCCCTCGATCTGTGACAGGGCGTCGGCGATCGCCGGCCCGGTCACCTCGTCACCGGCCTGGATGATGTCTTCGATGGCATCCGCCATCAACGCCATCTTCCACCAGCCCTGGGTGTAGTGCAGGTTGCGCAGCTCCTCGCCCTGGTCCTCGAGGAAGGCACGGGCATCCTCCTGGCCAGGAACACCGGCAGAGACCGGCGCCCATGGCTGCACCCCGATCGCCCCCTCTGCCGCATCGCCGGCGAGTTCGATGAAGGTCTCACCCGCCGCCCAGTTGAGCAGGTAGAGCTGGATGTCCAGCCCCTGGTCGGCGATGTCGCTGGCGAGCAGCGCGGCCGGGCTCTCGACGTTCTGGACGACGATGTAGCCCACCCCATCGTCGGACACCCGCCGCAGTTCGCCGATGAAGTCGGTGACCCCACCCGGCATCGCGTGGACCTGGTAGCCGAGGTCGAGGCCCTGGTCCTCGATGTAGGCCTCACCGTCATCGACCGGGGAGGTGCCGAAGGGGCTGTCGTGGTGGAAGACCGCCACCTCGGCACCCGGGTCGTTCTCCGCGATGTGGTTGAGCGCGATGCGCAGCTGGTCCGAGTAGCTCGTCGCGACGATGAAGTTGTACGGCGATTCCTCGTAGTCGGTCAGCGCCTCGGAGTACGAGGCCGACATGAACGGGATCTCGTCGGCGTTGACGCGGGTGCGCAGCGCCTCCGTGTCGGCGGTGCCCCAGCCCTGGATCGCGACCACGCCCTGAGCGGCGTAGTCGGTGTAGAGCCGCTCGGCGACCGCGACGTCGTACTGGTAGTCCTCCCACAGCAGCTCGATGGGACGGCCCTCGATGCCGCCCTGCTCGTTGCGCCACTCGACGTAACCGCGGACACCCTCCGAGTACGGGGTGCCGACGTCGCCGGTCGGGCCGGACAGGTCGGCGATGTTGCCGAGCACGATCGGTTCACCGTCCGCTTCGGCAGGAGCCTCGCCGTCGTCCTCCGGGGCTGCGTCGGGTGCGTCCTCTTCCGCTGCGGGTGCGGGTTCCTCATCCGCGCCGCAGGCGACGAGCACCAGCGCCAGCGTTGCCATGATGGCCAGTAGTCGTTTCATCGGTCCCTCTCTCCCTTCACCGTGTCTCCACGGCTGCTCTCGATCTCCAGGTTGTCGTCCGGATCCGCCAGCCCGCGTGGGATGTCGAGCTCCGGGTGGTGCGGTCGAAACATCGGTCAGTATCTGAACGGCCACAATCGGAAGTAGTCCTTCACCCGTTGCCACGTTCGGTCGAGGCCCCGCGGCTCGAACAGCAGGAACACCACGATCACGCCGCCGAACACGATCAGCTGGATCGCCGGTATCTCGCGAGCCAGCATCGGGATCGTCTCGCGCACGTTGCGGGCGAACTGCTGGATCGCCGCGGGGAGCACCGTCATGAAGGTCGCCCCGTAGACCGAGCCGGCGACGCTGCCGAGCCCCCCGACGATGATCATCGCGAGGTAGAGCACCGACACGTCGAGGGTGAAGCGTTCCCAGGTCACGATCGTGCGGTAGTGCGCGGTCATGGCCCCGGCCAGCCCGACGAGCCCCGAGGAGATCGCGAAGGACAGCAGCTTGTAACGCCCGACGTCGATGCCCATCACCGCGGCGGCGATGTCCTGGTCCCGGACCGCGTGGAAGGCCCGTCCGAGCCCGGTGCGGAACAGGTTGCGTGCGCCCAGCACGACCAGGGCCGCCACGGCGAAGATCACCCAGTACCAGGCGAAGTCCGAGGACAGGGTCCAGCCGAAGATCTCCGGATGGGCCACCACCACCGCGTCGGTGCCACCGGTGACCACCTCCCAGTTGCGGAAGGCGTACAGCAGGATGAACTGCGCGGCCAGCGTGGCCATCGCGAGGTAGAGCCCCTTGAGGCGCAGCGACGGCAACCCGAAGAACGTCCCGACCACGACGGTGACCGCGACGGCACAGACGATCGCCACCAGCGTCGGGACGTCGAAGCGCGAGACCAGGATCGCGGAGGTGTAGGCGCCCACGCCCAGGAACGCGCCGTGTCCCAGGCTGATCAGCCCCGTGTGCCCGGTGAGGATGTTCAGGCCGATCGCCCCGATGATCGCGATGCCGATCTGGTTGGCGACCGTGAGCCAGAACGGGCTGAGCACGAAGGGCGCCCCCAGCACGACCACCACGATCAGGGCGAGCCGGATCCACTCGGCGCGGGTCTTGCGCAGCGCGAGGTCGGCTTGGTAGGTGGTGTGGTAGATGCCGGTCGCTGTAGCCATCGTCTCGCTTCCCTAGACGCGCTCGATCCTGACCTCACCGAACAGCCCGTAGGGCTTGATCAGCAGGATCAGGACGAGCACCACGAACGGGATGACCTGCTGCATGCCACCGCCGATGTAGCCGGCGGTGAAGCTCATGAGCAGACCGATGATCAGACCGGCGAGGATCGTCCCCGGGACGGAGTCGAGCCCGCCGAGGATCACCACCGGGAACACGAGGAGTCCGAACACCGCGACCTCGCCGGACACCCCGAACAGGTTCGCGACGATGACCCCGGCGAGCACGGCGCTGATCGCCGCCAGCGCCCACGCCAGGGCGAAGACCCGACGCACGCTGATGCCGACGGTCATCGCGGCCTGCTGGTCGTCGGCGACGGCCCGCATCGCGATGCCGTGCCGGGAACGTTGGAAGAACAGCGTGAGGGCGGCGAAGGCGACGCCTGCCAGGCCGACGGCGATCACGCGGTTCAGCGAGACGGGCACGCCGACCAGGTCGATCGTCCCACGGGGGATGAAGGCCGGCATGGCGCGCGGCTCCGTGCCCCACAGGAACTGCACGGCGCCCTGGAGCACGAACGCCAGACCGATCGTGACCATGATCACCGAGATGACGTTCTCGCCGACGAGGGGGCGCAGGATGAACCGTTCGGTGGTGAGCCCGAGCAGTGCGGCCACGATCAGGGCCACCACGACCGCGACCGTCCAGTGCATCCCGAACTGCACCACCCCGGCCCACACCAGGTAGGCACCGACGAGCAGGAAGTAGCCCTGGGCGAAGTTGATGACCCCGGTGGCCTTGAACACGATCACGAAGCCGAGCGCCGCCAGCGCGAGGATCGCGCCGTTGGCCAGCCCGGTGATCGTCAGCTGGATCAAGGTCTCCATGTCCGCTGCCCCTCCGCTAGCGCCCGCTCCACGCGAACCGCCGCCGTTGTGGCGCGGGCGTGAAGTCCTCCATCGACCTGATCGCGAGCTCGATCTGACGCTCAGCGGTCGAACCATCCTGGTAGGTGATGGTGCTGGTGACGGTCACCGTGTCGGCCTCCCCGTACAGCGCCTCGATCAGCTCGCCGTAGCGCTCGTTGATCACGCCGCGGCGCACCTTGCGGGTCCGGGTGATCTCCTCGTCGTCGGGGTCGAGCTGCTTGTGCAGCAGCAGGAACCGGCGGATCCGGATGCTCTCGGGCAGGTCCTGGTTCGCGCGGTGGACCTCCTCGGAGATCAGCTCGTAGACGGCCGGCTTCTGTGCGAGGTCGGTGTAGGTCGTGTACGACAGGTGCTCGCGTTCGGCCCAGGCCCCGACGGTCGCCATGTCGATCGTGACCATCGCGGTGATCGACGGGCGGTCCTCGCCGCCGAACACCACCGCCTCCTCGACGTACGGGCTGAACTTGACCTTGTTCTCGATGAAGGCGGGGGAGAAGCGGGTGCCGTCCACGGCCTCCAGCACGTCCTTGGCCCGGTCGATGATCACGAGGTGCTTGTCCTCGTCGAGGTAGCCCGCGTCGCCGGTGTGCAGCCAGCCGTCGTCGTCCACGGCCTCCCTGGTCGCTTCCTCGTTGCGGAAGTAGCCCTGGAACACCGCCGGGCTGCGCAGCAGGATCTCGCCGTTCTCGCCGATCGTGGCCTCGGTGGCGGGGATCGGCGTGCCGACGGTGTTGAACTTGACGTCGTCGTCGCGGTGGGCGACCGCGATCCCGCAGATCTCGGTCTGCCCGTAGATCTGCTTCAGGTTGACCCCGATGGCGTGGAAGAAGCGGAAGACGTCCGGGCCGAGCGGGGCCCCACCGGTGTAGCAGTGGGTGACCCGCGTGAGGCCCAGCTGTTCGCGGACCGGCCGCATCGCGCCGTGCTCGGCGATGAGCGCCGGGATCCGGCCGAGCGGTCCGGGGGACTCGCCACGCACGCGGCGGTCGGCGACCCGTTCTCCGATCCGGAAGCCCCACGCGAAGCCCGCGCGCTTGAGCCATCCGGCCTCGCCGACGCGCACCTGGACGGACGAGACCATGTCCTCCCAGATCCGCGGTGGACTGAACATCACGTCCGGGCCGATCTCGCGCATGTCGGCCCGCACGGTGTTGGCCTCCTCCGGGAAGGACACCGTGAACCCCGCCTGCAACCCGCACGCCACGGTCAGCATCTGCTCGCCGATCCAGGCGAAGGGCAGGAAGCTGACGTAGCGGCTCCTGTGGTCGATGGGGTCGATCGACATGAGGCTGCGACCCATCGACAGCAGGTTGGCGTGGGACAGCATCGCCAGCTTGGGCCGAGCCGTGGTGCCCGACGTCGTGCAGATCACGGCCACGTCGTCCGTGCGGCCTGCGGCGACCTGCTCGTCGAGCCGATCGGGGTGCTCGGCCTCGTACTCCCTGCCCTTGGCCTCGATGTCGGTGAACTCGAGCAGGTGGTCGCGCTCGTAGGACTCGAGGCCTCGCGGGTCGTAGAAGATGATCGTCTCGAGCGTCTCCAGCTGGTCGTAGAGGCGCAGGAGCTTGTCGACCTGCTCCTGGTCCTCGGCGACGACGATGCGCACCTGGGCGTAGTCGAGGATGTGCACGATCTCCTCGCCCACGGAGGTGGGGTAGATGCCGACGATGGCGGCGCCGAGCGACTGGACCGCCAGCTCGCTGATCAGCCACTCGGGCCGGTTGTCGCCGAGGACCGCGACGACGTCGCCGGCGCCGACCCCGAGGTCGGCGAGCCCGTGGGCGAAGTCCCGGACGCGCTGGTGGTAGCCGGCCCACGTGATCGGCTGCCAGATCCCGTAGCGCTTCTCCTGGAGGGCGTTGCGCGTGTCGCCGTGGCGTTGCGCCAGTTCCCGCAGCAGCTGCGGGAACGTCATGTCGTCCGGGATCGGGTCCGGCGCCGCTTCTCGCGGGCGCACGATCTCCTCGACGTCGGTGGTTGTCGTCGCCGGCGAGCCCTCTGCGGGGTTTGAGATGCTCACGCCACCTCCTCCCCGAGGTAGGCCTCGATCACCCGGTCGTCGGCCCGGACGATGTCGGGGACCCCGGTGGTGATCTTGCTGCCGAAGTCGAGGACGCTGACCCGGTCCGAGATGTCCATGACGACCTCCATGTCGTGCTCGATCAGCACCACCGTCACGCCGGCGAGGTCGTTGACGTCGAGGACGAAGCGGGCCATGTCCTCCTTCTCCTCGGTGTTCATGCCCGCCATCGGCTCGTCGAGGAGCAGGACGCCGGGCTGCAGACACAGCGCGCGCCCCACCTCCACCCGCTTCTGTACGCCGTAGGGCAGTGCACCGACGTGGGCGTGACGCACCGCCTGGATCTCGAGGAAGTCGATGACCTCCTCGACCAGCTCCCGGTGGGCGATCTCCTGGGCCCGGGCCGGGCCGAAGAACAGCGCCGACCTGAACACCGAGTGGCGCATGTGCACGTGGCGGCCCAGCATCAGGTTGTCCAGCACGCTGATGTGCTTGAACAGCTCGATGTTCTGGAAGGAGCGGGCG
Organism: uncultured Actinomycetota bacterium; assembly: GCA_964451855.1. Lineage (GTDB taxonomy): Bacteria > Actinomycetota > Nitriliruptoria > Nitriliruptorales > Nitriliruptoraceae > CSSed11-175R1. Next base: position 9,281 of record CAYVJT010000061.1, on the reverse strand, counting down.
ATGCCCCACCGCGCGATGCGGTGCGGTTTGGCACCGGTCAGCTCCCTGACCTGCCCGTCGCCGCCGTGCAGGCGGATCGCGCCCTCCTGCGGGCGGTAGACCCCGCTGATGCAGTTGAGCAGGCTGGTCTTGCCCGCCCCGTTGGGACCGATGATGGCGTGGATCTCGCCCTGGCGCACGTCCAGGCTCACGCCCTTGAGTGCCCGGACCCCGCCGAAACGCAGCGCGACGTCGTCGATCTCGAGCTGCTGGCTTCCCGGCGGTAGGTCACTGCCGTTGAGGTTGTGTCGGTAGGCGCGTGACACGACAGCGTGACTCCCTGGTCGCGTACGCGGTCATGGCCCGCGCACGGTGACGTCCCTCTCCCGTTCCGATGCGTACCCTTGCATTCCGGTATGCGGAAGTCAATACCTTCTGTCGCAATCGCTTTCCTGATGGTGGGGGTAGGGTTAGCATGCGGCGCAGCCGGTGGGCGCCGAGGTAGCTCGGGTCGAGACGCGGCGGTGAGCGGACCGGACGACCGTGCGTGGAGGCAGATGGTGGGCGACAACGAGGCGCCGCGGGGGACGCTCGGCACGATCCGCAACGCGTCGGTGCTGCTCGACCTGCTCAGCGACGGGCCTGCCTACCACCAGCTCAGCGACCTGGCCGATCGCTCCGGGTTGTCGCTACCGACGGTCCACCGGCTGTTGCGCAGCCTCGTGGCTGCCGGGCTCGTGCAGCAGGATCCCGCGTCGTCGCGGTACGGGCTCGGGCCCGAACTGGTCCGGCTCTCGGAGCGCTACCTCGACCGGCTCCCGCTGCTGCAGAGCCTGCGGCCCTACCTGGTCGACCTGCGCAACCGGACCCGGGTCACCGTGCAGGTCGCGGTCAGGATGCGTGAACGGGTCGCGTACGTCGAGCACATCGACGGCGCCGACAGCGTCCAGCTGCAGCGCAGCGGTCGTACGATGCCGGTGGGGACGAGCGCGGCGGGACGGCTGGTCGCCGGGTACGCCGGTCCAGAGGCGTGGAAGGAGCTCGTCGACCTGGACGAGGCACTGACCTTCGAGGACCTCGAACGGTGGTCGCATGCCGACCACCTCGTGGTCGATCTCGATGGCCCCCGCGGCTACGTCGAGGTTGCGGTGCCGCTGCGCTACGCGGACGTACCCGACGCGTTCGCCCTGTCGGCGATCGGCGGGCCACCGACGTTCACGCGCGAGCAACTGATCGCCGAGGTGCTCCCAGAGCTGCAGCAGACCGCGACGTTGGTGGAGAGGATGACCGGCCGTGCCAGCTGACCCCCTCCAGGCCACGCTCGCCGGTTGGGCCGCCGAGGCGGCCACCCTCGATTGGGCCCGTCCGTGGGATCAGCTGTGCGACGAGCATCCCGGTCCGGACGCACGCTGGTTCGTCGGGGCGGAGCTCGACGTCGCCGCGAACTGCCTCGAACGGCACCTGCCCACGCGTGGCGACCAGGTCGCGCTGTACTGGGAGGGTGAGCCGGGTGATCGACGCACCCTGAGCTACCGCGAGCTGACCGAGGAGGTCGCCGCCTTCGCGGGCGGCCTGCGCAACCTCGGCGTCGGTCGGGGTGACCGGGTCGCGATCTACCTCGGCATGGTGCCTGAGACCGTGGTGGCCATGCTCGCCTGCGCGCGGCTGGGTGCGGTGCACTCGGTGCTGTACAGCGCGCTGCCGCCGGACGCGCTGGCCGACCGGTTGGAGGACCTCGAGCCGCGCGTGCTGATCACCCAGGACGGCAGCTGGCGGCGCGGGGTGGTGCTGCCGTTGAAGTCGCGCGTGGACGAGGCCATGGCGGCGACCAGCGGCGCCGACCACACGATCGTCGTGCGCCGGACCGGGATCGACATCGCCTGGTTCGAGGGCGACCGCTGGTACGACGACATCGTCAAGGACGGTCGCACGGCGCCGGCGCAGTTCGACCCCGTGCCGGCGGACCACCCGCTGCTGGTCACCCACCTCGGGTACCGCCGCGGACGCCCCACCGGGATCGTGCACCGCGCCGGTGGCTTCCTCGCGTACGCGTCGACGCTGCACCGGCGCGCGCTCACGAGCCAGCCCGACGACGTGTTCTGGTGCGCGGTGGACATCGGTTGGGTCGCCGGGCAGTCCCACGGCGTGTACGGCCCGTTGGCTGCCGGGGCGACGAGCCTGATCTTCGAGGGGACGCTGGGGACCCCGACCCACGCCCGGGCCTGGCAGCTGATCGAGCGTTACGGGGTCAACGCCCTGGTGACCAGCCCCTCGATCGCCCGCAACCTGCGCCAGTGGGTCGACAGCCCCCCGTCGGAGGCACGACTGGAGTCGATCCGCTCGATCGTGCACCTCGGCGAGCCGATCGACGATGGTACGCGCGCATGGCTGTTCGAGGAGGTCGGCGGCGGCCGGGCCGTGATCCGCGACGGCTGGGGACAGACCGAGCTGGGGGCGATCGTCACCGTCGACCCGCCACCCGACCGCCCGCTCCCCGACCCGGGGCTGGAGGTGCTCGACGAGGACGGTCAGCCCGCCGCCGACGGCGAGCCGGGCGAGCTCGTGCTCAAGCACCCGTGGCCCGGGATGCTGCTCGGCGTCCGCCACGAGGACCCGGCGGTGATGAGCCGCTACTGGCGCTGGCCCGACCGGTACGCCACGGGCGACCTCGCCGTCCGGGAGCCCGACGGGCGCATCACGTTCCTGCGGCGCATGGACCCGATGATCAACGTGTCGGGACAGCTGGTCTCCGCGAACGAGGTGCGTGACGTCCTGGAGGAGCATCCGCTGGTGGTGGCCGCGGAGGTCGTGGCACGCGCCGATCGTCGGACCGGACAGGCGGTGGTCGCCTGCGTCGTCCTCGATGATGCCGCCGCGGGCCCCGACGGCCCTGCCCACTCGCCGGAGAAGGTGAGCCGCGAGCTCACCAGCCACGTCCAGGACACCCTCGGTGGCCTAGCCCGTCCCCGGGGTGTCGTGCTGCTGGAGGCGATCCCCGAGGACGTCACCCGCGAGGCCTTCCGGACCGCGCTCACCGTGCTCAGCAGCGCCCGTCCTGCCGAGGTGGTGCGGGTCACCAGCGACCAGGTCCGAGCCGCGGTCGCGGCGAGCGGCGGGGACGGCTGACGCGACCGAGAGCATCCACCGGTCGCCCGGGAGGCGTGGCGCCGGAGGCGGTGCGTTGCGTGATGGCGGCGTCAGGCGCCGTCGACGTGACCGAGCTGCTTGCCGCCGAGCACGTGGAAGTGCAGGTGGGGGATGGCCTGTCCGCCGCCCCTCCCAACGTTGGTCACGACCCGGTAGCCGTCGGCGATGCCGGCATCGGTGGCGACCTGACGCGCCAGGGCGAAGCAGTCCGCCAGAAGGTCGCGATGTCCGGTGTCGAGGTCGTGGGCCGAGTCGAGGTGGGTCGTGGGGACCACGAGGTAGTGGACCGGAGCCCGGGGGAACTTGTCCTTGAACACCACGATGTCGTCGCGTTCGACGATGTACTCCGCGGGTTCGTCACCCGAGACGATCCGGCAGAACAAGCAGTCCTGTTGCGACACCATCGCTCCTTGGGGTCGGGGCCAGGGGCAAGGATAGGCACCTCGCGGCCGGTGCGACCGAGCATCGTGCGGGGAGCTCGGATCCCCACACGATCGAGCGGTCTGGCCGTACGCTCTCCGGAGCCCGAGCATGCCTCGAGGTGGCGCCTATGACTGCTCGCGGAGGAACCCGAGCACCTTCTCGGTGACGAGGTCGGGGGCGAGGACGTCGGCGGAGTGTGCCTGCCCGTCGAGGACGGCGACGCGCCCGTCGGCCAGCGTGTCCGCGATGGTCCGCATGGAGCTCTTGAACCCGTCCGGTGTCTCGCTGCCCTCGAGCAGCAGTGTGGGGGCGGTGACGGTCGCTGCCCGCCGCGGGTCGAACAGCTCCTCCGGGGGCACCCGGAGCTCACGGGGCAGCGTGTGCGCGGCGGCGACACGGGCTGACCACGACGGCTGTGCCCGGTAGATGCCGATCTGCTCGTCGTCCATGTGGAGGACCTCGCGGCAGAAGGTCTCGACGACCGCGTCCGGATCGTCAGCGGCCAGCAGGGCGTCGAGACGTTCCAGGAGGCCGTCCGACAGCAGGCGCTTGGGTTCGAGGGCGGGTTCGTAGAGCACGAGCCGTCCGACGTTGGAGGTCAGCGTCGCGGCACCGAGCGCGAAGCTCGCGCCGCCCGAGTGCCCGTACACGTCGACGGTCGTGCCGGAGGTCGCTGCCACCTCGTCGACGACGGCGGCGATGTCCTCGAACTCGCGCTCCACGGCGTAGTTCGGGCCGTCCCCGCTGGCGCCGCGCCCGCGACGATCCACCGCATGGACCGTGACGTGCGGCTCCAGCTGTGGTCGGAGCACGTCCCAGCGTGTGTGGTCGCCGAGCACGCCGTGCACCAGCACCAGCGGGGGTCCCTCGCCGTGGGTGAAGTAGCCGATCTCGGTGCCGTCCCGAGACACCGCCGTCGACACCTTGCCATCTACATCCGTGGTCATGCCGGCTCCTCCCGTTCGGTGACGTCGTGGAGACAGTGTCGACCGACGCCGGTCGCGAGCGCATCGGTAGGTCTACCCATCTCGTGTCGCCAGCAGATCGTGCTCCATGGCGAACAACGCTGCCGCGGCGCGGCTGGAGGCTCCGATCTTCGCGTAGATGCTCTGCACGTGGTGCTCAGCGGTCCGGCGGGAGATCACCAGTCGTTCGCCGATCTGCTTGTTGCTGCAGCCGTCCGCGACCAGCGACAGCACCTCGACCTCGCGCGCGGTCAACCCCGCTGGCAGCTCGCGCGTCACCAGGGACTCGTGACCTGCCGCAGCGAGCACCGCGCCGACCGCCTCAGCGTCGAGGGAGCCGGCACGCCCTTCGGCGAGCAGCTGCTCCTCCGCCTCTCCTGGGGTGAGCGCTGGACGGTGCGGACGACGTTGGGTCATGGCCTGGTAGACATCCGCGGCCGCCAGCACCCGCGCGGCGAGCGGGAGCTCGGCGTGTGTGCAACCGCGGTGGTAGCCGCTGCCGTCGCATCGCTCGTGGTGCGCTCCGACCAGGGGTGCCAACGGTGCCAGGCGGTCGGATGCCGCCAGGATGCGTTCGGAGTGGTAGGTGTGCAGGCGCACCTGTTCCCACTCGTGGGCACGCAGCGGGCCGGGCTTGTCCCACACCGCCGAGGAGATCGCGACGCGGCCGACATCGTGCAGCGACGCCGCCACCTGGAGGTCGTCGAGGTCGCCGACGGCGGGGGCGAGGCGCTCTCCGGCGGCCCGCGCCAGTTCCGCGACGCCACGCGAGTGGCCGTGGGTGTAGGGGGTCTTGAGGTCCGCGAGGTCGCCGAAGACGGTGGCGATGTCGAGCAGCTGCGGGTCCAGGACGGACAGCGCAGGTCGAGGCTCGGCCTCCCAGAGCAGCTCGAGCGGCCCGGTGGCGTCGATCTCGTCGAGCAGCGTCTGCGCGTGGTCGACGAAGTGGTGGGCGAGATCCGGGTCGAACAGGCGGCCACTCCCGCCGCGGACGACCTCGACCGCCCGCTCCACGCCCGCGGTGGTGTCCAGCAGGGTGGCGGTGCTGCTCAGCGACGCCAGCCGGGCACCGAGCGGGATGTCATCGCCGTCGAGTCCATCCGGGACGCCCTTGCCGTTCCACCACTCGTAGGAGTGGTAGATGCTGCGCTGCACCTCCGCGGGCAGGCCGAGTCGTCGGGCGGCATCGCGTCCGACCTCGCAGGCCGCCGTGGTCGACTCCACCCCGATGCGCTGCCCACGGCTGACGGTGACGAGCGTGAGCCGGATCCGTTCCCGCAGCGGATGCCCACGTGTCAGGCCCGGGAGGAAGGTCGTGAACATCTCCCGGGGGTCGGCCAGGTTGGTCTGCGCCGTCGTCGAGTACATGGTCAGCTCGTCACCGACGAGTTGACCGGCCTCGTGCGCGTAGCCGGTGCAGCCGACGTGGTGCAGCAGGGCCGTGTACAGCGCCGCTCGGACCTGCTCATCGGGCAGGTCGAGCGATCGACCGATCGTGGTCGCGAGGGCGGCGGATCGTGTCGCCTCGCCAGCCGGGATCCCGAAGCCCAGATCCGCCAGGCGCGACAGCCCCGCCAGCAGGCCGACCAGCCTCATCGCCACCGCTCCCGTAGTTCGATGATGCGCTCACGCTTGGCCGAGACGAGGTACCTCGGTGACCCGAGCTGGACCCCGCTCCCGTAGCCTCGGGGAGCGTCGATCGCGCGCAGCATCGGCTCGGCCCGCTGCGAGACACTGCCGGTCATCCCGAACCACGCCAGCAGTGACTTGGACGTGAGCCCGCTGTGTGGTGACGCCACCGAGTCGTTGGCCTTCGCGACCGCCCAGGCGATGGCGGCGGCCGCCGTCTCGTTGCGGCTGCGGCGGCGGAAGATGGCAGGGTCACCGGCGGCGACGTCGGTGAGGAAGCGGCGGCACGCGGTGCGGTGCTCGACGTCGAACAGTTCGTCGCAGCAGGCATCGACCAGTCCCGCGATGGCGCTCACCCGCTCGTGGACGTCCTCCGGCAGACCCGACAGGTCCAGTGGTTCGTCGGGCAGTGGGTCGGTGGACAGCTCCTCCAGCGCCTCGGCGCTACCGACGTCGTCGATCAGCATCTCGCGCATCCCCGTCTGCAGGATCAGCGGGATGCCGTCCTCGTCGAGAGCGAACCCCTGACCCTCTTCGGGCACCCCGTGGGTCATGAGCTCCTCGAGGAGCCAGGCCTTGTGGCTGCGGGCCTCGGAGTCGTCGTCGGCGATCAACTCGAGGTAGACCGGTGCGTACTGTTCGAGCGATGTGAGGGTCTCCGCGGTCAGCTCACGCCGGATGCCACGCTCGGCGTGGGCGAAGCGCACGAACCCGCGGAGCACCTCCGGGCCGAGCTGCATCGTCTCGTCCGGCAGGATCGCCTTGCGGTCGAGGAAGTCGGTGAGCAGGATCTCGACCGAGACCTGGCTCCAGCGCAGCGGATCGCCCGGCCCGTAGTCGCACGCGAACCACACGAACACGTGGGCGAGGTCCTCCGCTGCCTCGACGTCGTCGACCGTGAGGAAGTCCGAGGCGAGGAAGCGGTCGACGAGCGCTTCCCGGTCCTCCTCGGTCCACTCGGGTCGGACGTAGCCGGTGCCGCCTTCGGGCATGTGGCGCACGACCCACTCGACCAGTGGTCGGCAGGCAGGCCAGGTGTCGGTCTCGAAGGGCGGGTGGGTGATCGCGCCGAGCTCGATCGCCTCAGTGATCCGGGCGCGTGCATCGGCGAGGTCGAGCTCGTCGAAGGAGGTGTCGGGTTCGTCGGTCGTCATGTCGACGAACTGCCCCTCCAGCGTCGCGAGGGACTCGGCGACCACGAAGGCATCCTTGACCAGCGTGCCCATGTTGTGGTCGATGTAGACCAGGACCGCGAGGTGGTGGTCGGTACCCGTGACCACGTCGAGCATGATGTTGTCGCCGTCGCCGAGGATGTGCGACATCTGGACGGCGCGTTCGACCCGCAACGGCGTCAGCCGACGCAGCCACCTCGGCGGCTTGTGGGGCCGGTCAGCGAGCTCACGTGTGATGCGGCGGGTGGCGAGCTCGTCGTCGATCAGCTCGGCGAGCGCGGTCAGCAGCGCGGAGGTCTCCGGCCGTCGGACGTCGAGGAAGGAGGCGATGAGCTCCTCGCGGTCCGGCCCCTCGGGGGTCTCGCCACGGGCCTCGGCGAAGGGGTCGGCCTCCCGGGGATCGGTGACGGCCAGCAGCGAGCTCGCGAACGCGAGGAGCTCGAGCGGGTGCTTCTCGCGCAACGTCCGCCGCACGTCCTTCAGCAGGTCTGGCTCGTCCTGCGGAGAGGGCACGCCGAGCGGATCGCCGGGCGCGTCGTCCGTCGGGGGAGGGAAGCTGCGAGGTCCACGGGTGGAGCGGTGCGGCTTACGTGGCACGGGAACGCCAGTCGTCGAGGTGCTCCCGGGTGACGGTAGTGGCGAAGAGCCCGCACCTGAAGCTCGGGCCGGTAGCTCGGGCCGGTAGCTCGGGCCGGTAGCTCGGGCCGGTATCCTGCGCGCCATGCCGATCTACGAGTACCGCTGCCGGACGTGTGGCGACACGTTCGATGAGCTGCGTCCGACGACCGAGGCCGACGCGCCGGTCACCTGCACCTGCGGGGCAGAGGACTCGGCCCGGCTACCGTCGCTGATCGCCCGGGGGAGCGGCGCGGAGCTGCCGATGTCCGGTGGCGCAGAGCCCGCCGGCGGCGGGTGCTGCGGAGGTGGCTGCTGCACCTGAGCCTGGAGCGGTCCGACGAGGCGTCGCCATCCTCGACGGCTGGGACCGTGGACGTAGCGATGTCCGTTGTGGCTGGTGATGGGCGGGGTTCCGGTCGCGATGCGACTTCTCTCCCGCCCAGCGTCACTGAACGAGGCGCTCAACAGGATGTCGCTCAACAGGATGTCACCGAGCACACGGGCAAGGGACGTGGGCGCGGCGGATGATCCGGGCGGGGTGTGCAGCACCTTGTAGCGCAGCTGTCGCGCCAGTACGTGGCCGCGCTCGCGTGGTCCAGGCGGCGCTTCGCCGCGTTGGGCCTCGGTCACAGGCCTTCCCAACATCCTCCCTCGCTCCGCCTTGCGATGCATCCACCTGGACCTCGCCTCCTGATCGACCCACCTCCTGGCGCGACCACTTGCCTTCACGAAGACATGGAGGTGCGTGGAGCCAGGTGCACGTGATGCCCCGCCTCGACCACGCGTTCGAGGAGTGGGCCGAGGGTGCGGGGATCGGGCCGGGGCGCGCGAGCGGACACGATGGTCCGAGCCACGTCCGCCGCGATCGGGTCGACCGTCTGCCAGGCACTGGCCTCGGCGGGGAGCCACCTGATCCGTCCAAGGACGTGCCGCCACGTCCACCCCCGAGCCACCTCGACCCAGCCGTCCGCGACAGCGGTGAGATCGTGGATGACCAACAGACCACGCGAGCCACGACCGCTGTTCGGGTCGACCCTGCCGACCAGGAGCCGGCGCGGAGCGAAGGCGGCTGCGAGTGCCGCGAGCTCAGCCACGCCGCGACCTGGCTGTCCGGGGCAGAGGTGATGCGATGCGATGACCACGCTGGGATGCTCGTCCCCGGCCGAGACCACGAGCTGGGGTGTTCGGACGGTGGTGTCGGACAGGATCTCGGTGGTAGCGCGGCGCAGCGCGCGTTCGGCTTCGGTCCAGGTTCGCATGGCGCGATCCTGCCCCTCGCAAGGGTCGGTTGGCCGACGACCTCGCCCCCTGTGGATGACGCCGAACTCGATGGTCGATCGATCGTTAG
>CAYVJT010000060.1:0-18206 GCA_964451855.1 uncultured Actinomycetota bacterium | reverse complement strand
GATCACGAGGACGATCACGAGGACGAGGAGCCTGGCGAGGTCGAGGAGGAGCACGTCCCCCCGGGCAGGTCCGAGGAAGGGCCGCCGGGACGACGCGGCAAGGAGGGAGCGGATGAGTAGCCGACCCTCGTCCGGGGATGCCCGACCTCCCGAGCACCACGAGCGCGACCACCCCGCACCGACCGATCAGCGGACACGGCCGCTCGCGACCCCCGGTGGGTCGGCGCGCCACGATGAGCCGACCCAGCCGTTGCCGCTGACGACCGAGCACCTCGCGGACGGCCGCTACGAGCTCGGCGACACCCTCGGGAGCGGCGGCATGGGCATCGTGCGTCGTGCCAGGGACCACCGGCTGGGCCGCGCGGTCGCGATCAAGCTCCTGGCCGACAACCTCGCTGCCGATCCGGTCGCCCGCGAGCGTTTCCTGCGGGAGGCGCGGGCCGCCGCCGCGATCACCGACCCGTGCGTCGTCGCCGTCTACGACGTCGGCGACGAGGCCGGGCGCCCCTACCTCGTCATGGAGCTCGTCGACGGACCGAGCCTGTCCGAGGTCCTGCGGACCGAAGGCCCGCTCCCGGTGTCGAGGGTCGTCGACGCCGCTGCGGACGCCCTCTCCGGGTTGGCCGCGACCCACGCGGCGGGGATCGTCCACCGCGACATCAAGCCCAGCAACCTGCTGCGGTCCCCCTCAGGTCGCGTGAAGCTCACCGACCTGGGCGTCGCGGAGGCCGCGGACGCCCCCGGACTCACCCGCACGGGCCTGGTGGTCGGGACACGCAGCTACCTCGCCCCGGAGCGCAGGGCGGGTGGCTCGGCCACGGAGCGCACCGACCTGTACGCGCTCGGGGTCACCTTCGTCGAGCTGCTGTTCGGCGCGACCTCCGAGGACCCCCGCGTGCGGGTCGAGGAGGCGCGCTGGCTGCCGGCGGGACTGCGGACCCTGCTGCTGCAGCTGCTCGCGGGTGACCCCGCTCACCGTCCGACGTCGGCAGCGGCGGCCCGGTCGCTGCTGGAGGCGGGGACCGGGTCGGCAGCTACCACACGACCCCTGGCGACCACGCCGGGGCCCGCTGACGTCGCGCCTGCCGACGACGCGTACCCATCGTGGGCCTCGGACGACGCCACGACCCTCGCCAGCCCGGGTGCCGAGGAGCCCGCGACCTCCCCGTCACGGACGGGAGGGTCGCCGTCCCGGTGGCGGCCGGTGGCGCTCGGCGTCGCCCTCGCCGCGGTGGTCGCGGTCGCTGCCTTCGGCGGTGAGCCAGCCGGCGATGCGGGGGGCACGGATGCGCCGGCCGAGCAGCCACCGGCGGAGACGACCGACGACGGCGCGCCGAGCGTGCCACGCGACGACGATCCCGCGACGACCGCCCGCAACCTGGCCGAGTGGCTCCGACAGCGCTGACGCCACCGGGTCGGCAGCCCGCATCCACCACGCTCGTCGGCCTCAGAACCACTTCGTCGGGAGGCGCTCCTCCTCCGGGCGGTCGATCGACTCGAGGACCTCGTCGACGTCCGAGGCGACCCGGTAGAGCCGCTCGTAGGCGCGCTTGGCGAACCCGCTCTCGAACAACCCCTCGAACACCGCGAGCAGCGGCTGGTAGAAGCCATGGAGGTCGAGCAGCACGATCGGCTTGGCGTGGTAGCCCAGCTGCTTGAGGGTGAGCACCTCGAACAGCTCCTCGAGGGTGCCGAAGCCCCCCGGCAGCGCGACGAAGGCGTCGGCCCGGGTGATCATCTCCTGCTTCCGGCCCGCCATGTCGGCGGTGACGATCAACTCGTCACAGGCGTCGTCAGCGATCCCTCGGTCGGCCATCAGCTGCGGGAGCACCCCGGTCACCCGCCCCCCGGCGGCCCGCGCCGTGTCGGCGAGCACACCCATCACCCCGATCGCGGTGCCGCCGTAGACCAGTTCGTCGCCACGGCCGGCGAGCGCGCGGCCCAGCGCACGCGCGGCATCACGGTAGTGCTCGTCGACCGCATCGGAGGACGAGGTGTAGACCGTGACCCTCATCCCCGGCCCATCCACGCCCCGATGGGATGCGCCGCGATCGCGGCTGCGGCGATCTCGACGTCCTGATCGCCGGTCCCACCCGAGACCCCGATCGCCCCCACGACCGTGTCCCGGTCACGGATCGCGACCCCACCCTTGGTCGTGATGAGCGGCTGGTCCGCCAGGTCGTCGGCCGCAGCGAACAGCGACGGCGCGTCCGTCTCCAACGACACGAGCGCATCCGAGTCGTTGCGGAACGAGGCCGAGGTGTACGCCTTGGCCGCAGCGAGCCGCGCGGTCAGCGCCGCCGCCCCCGGCATCCGCAGGGCGCCGACCTGGGCGCCGTCGCGGTCGGCGACCGAGATCGAGACGGCCAACCCACGCTCCTCTGCGGCGTTGGCGGCCGCCGACAGCAGCCGGGTCACGTAGGTCCAGGGGATGTCGGGCACCGGAGAACCTCCAACTCGACTCGACCGCGTAGCCGAGCACATCCTCGTGCGGCGTGCCCGGCATCGTCAGTGCCCCGACGGTCGAGCGGCACCATACGACGGCCGTCAGACGCGCTCGGGGCGCAAGGTCGGGAACAGGATCACATCGCGGATGTTGCTCACGTCCGCGAGGAGCATCACCAGCCGGTCGACGCCGACCCCCAACCCGCCGGTCGGTGGCATGCCGAGCTCCATCGCCCGCAGGTACGCCTCGTCGACGAGCATCGCCTCCTCGTCGCCTGCGGCCCTGGCCCTCGCCTGTGCCTCGAACCGTTCGCGTTGCACCGCCGGATCGACCAGCTCCGAGAAGGCGTTGGCCAGCTCGCGCCCCGCGATGATGGGTTCGAACCGCTCGGTCACGTACGGGTCGCTGCGGTGCTGCCTGGCCAACGGCGAGGTCTCCACCGGGTGGTCCATCACGAAGGTCGGTTCCCAGAGCTCGCCCTCCACCAGCGCCTCGTAGAGCTCGACGATCAGCTTGCCGCTCCCCCAGGCGTCCTCCCAGTGCACGTCGTGGTCGTCGCACACCCCGCGCAGCTCGTCGAGGTCGAGGTCGTAGGCGAGGTCGGCGCGTCCGGTGGCAGCGGCAGCCAGCTCCAGCATCGTCGCGCGGCGGAAGGGAGCGGCCAGCGACAACGCACGCCCCTGGTAGGTCAGCTCCGTGGTCCCGACGGCGTCGAGCGCGGCCCGTTCGATGAGCGCCTCGGTCAGCTCCATCATGTCGTGGTAGTCGTCGTAGGCCGAGTACGACTCGAGCATGGTGAACTCGGGGTTGTGTCGCGTGCTCATCCCCTCGTTGCGGAAGTTGCGGTTGATCTCGAACACGCGACGCATCCCGCCGGCGATCAGACGCTTGAGGTAGAGCTCCGGCGCGATCCGCAGGTAGAGGTCGACATCCAGGGTGTTGTGGTGGGTCACGAAGGGTTTCGCGGCCGCCCCGCCGGGGATCGGGTGGAGCATGGGCGTCTCCACCTCGACGAAGCCGCGTTCCTGCATCTCGGCGCGCAGCGAGGCGAGCACCTTGGCGCGCACCTCGAAGACCCGGCGGGCCTCGGGGTTGACGACGAGGTCCAGCTCGCGCTGACGGAACCGCACCTCCGTGTCGGACAGCCCGTGCCACTTCGGGAGCGGGCGCAGGCCCTTGGCCAGCAACGTCAGCGTCGCCGGCTTCACCGACAGCTCGCCCTTCTTGCTCGTCATCACCTCACCGGTGGCGCCGATCCAGTCACCGATGTCGAGGTGGTCCATGAGCTCGCGCGAGGGCCCGTCGAGCGCCGCGAGCGGGCAGAACAGCTGGAGCTCCTGGCCGTCCTCGAGGAGGACGAGGAACCGCAGCTTGCCCATCTCGCGCTTGCCGACGAGGCGGCCCGCGACGGTGACCTCGTCGCCGGTCTCCGTGCCGGGTTCCAGGTCCGGGTACCTGGACCGGACCTCCGGGACCGTGTGGGTCGGGCGGAAGCGGACCGGGTAGGGCTCGACGCCGGCCTCGCGCAGCTGTTCGACCTTCGTGCGTCGGGTCTGGATGATCTCGGCCAGCTTCGAGGCATCCTCCTCGGCGACCCCCGCCGCGGTCGGCTCGGACGCGCTCGGGGCTCCGTCGGAGGGCGGGGTTGCGGACACGCGAGGACCTCGGGTTCGGGAGGAAGGTGGGCGGAGGGACGCCGCAGGACGCACGCGCACGGTAGCGGCCGCGCTCCGGGCCGCCGAGCCGACGTCGTCGGCCGTGACGGAGCCACGTGGCTGGGCATCCTGGGTAGCTGGCGTCGCGACCCCGTCCACCCGCGGTCCACGCGACGGCGTACCGGCGGCCTCACCCGGGGTTGCGCTCCCAGACGAGCCGCAGCCCCTTGAGTGTCAGCCACGGGTCGTGGTGGTCGAGGGTCCGGCACGCCTGCAGGACCGATGATGCCACCCCGCCGGTGGCCACCGCGGTGACCCCGGGACCGAGCTCCTCGGTGATCCGGGTCACGATGCCGTCGACCAGGCCGGCGAAGCCGAACACGACCCCCGACCGCAGGGCGGTCACCGTCGACCGCCCGATCGGCGATGGCGGCGCGACCGTCTCGACCGTCGGCAGCCGCGCAGCGTGCTCGACGAGGGCATCTGTGGAGGTCGACACCCCCGGCGCGATCGCACCCCCGATGAAGCCGCCGTCGCGGTCGACGACGTCGAACGAGATCGCGGTCCCGAAGTCGACGACGATCGCGGGCCCTCCGTACAACGCCTGCGCCGCGACCGCGTTGGCGATGCGGTCGGCCCCCAGGTCACGGGGGTTGTCGTGACGCACCGAGATCCCCGTGCGGACACCGGGCTCGACCACGACCGGCTCGACCTCGAGGTAGCGGGCGGCGAGCTCGCGCAGCGTCTCGGTCGCCTGGGGCACGACGGACCCCACCACCAACCCCTCCACGGCGCGGCCGAAGCGCAGGCCGTCCAGTCGCAGCATCCCCGCCAGCAGCGTCGCCAGTTCGTCGGGTGTCCGGCGAGCGACCGTGGACATCCGCCAGTGGTGGGTGAGCTCCTCGCCATCGAAGATGCCGACCACGGTCGTGGAGTTCCCGACGTCGATGGTGAGCAGCATGGTCACGCCTCCTGTCGCGGCTCGCCTCGGAGCGGCCGCACATCGAGCCCCAGGTCGAGCTGCGGGGCGGAGTGGGTGATGGCGCCCACCGCGATCCGGTCGACCCCCGTCCGGGCGTAGGCCGCGGCGTCGTCGAGCCCCAGCGACCCGGACGACTCGATCAGGATGCGCCCGTACCGCGACTCCAGCTCGCGGACGCGCCGGACGGCCGCCCGCGTCGCGTCCACGTCGAGGTTGTCCAACAGCACGTCGCGCGCTCCGGCCGCGAGCGCCTCCTCGAGCTGGTCGAGGGTGTCGACCTCGACCTGCACGGCGAGCCCACCCGCGGCGGCGAGGGCGGCGGTGGTCGCCGCGGCCACCGAACCCGCCACCTCGACGTGGTTGTCCTTGACGAGCAGGCCGTCGGACAGGCCGATGCGATGGTTGCTCCCCCCGCCCGCTCGGACGGCGGCCTTGGCGAGCAGCCGCAGCCCCGGCACCGTCTTGCGGGTGTCGCGCACGACGCAGCCGGTGCCGACCACCGCGTCGACGAAGGCGCGGGTCGCCGTGGCGATGCCCGAGAGGTGGCAGACGAGGTTGAGGGCCGTGCGCTCCCCCGTCAGGATCGTGCGCAGTGGCCCCACCACGTGCGCGACCGTCTGTCCGGCGACCACCCGGTCACCGTCGGCGGCGAGGAGGGTCACCTCGACGTCACCGGGAACGTCGCTGCGTCCCCCCGGCACCTCGGCACGCCCGTCACCGGGCACCTCGGCATCGTGGCGTGCCGCGAGCTGCCGGTAGACCTCGACGATCAGGTCGAGTCCGGCGAGCACCCCGTCGGCCCGGGCGACGAGGTCGGCCCGGCCCACGACGTCGACGGGGATCGTCGCCACCGAGGTGACATCGCCGGCCTCAGACACATCCTCCGCCAACGCGCGCGCCACCGCGTCGCGGCCGGCAGCCGCCACCGCCTCGCTGTCGGCGGCTCGCACCTCGTCCACGGGTCCGCCCTCCCTCGGGCTCGCGGCGGTCATCGCACGGCGGCGAGGAGCGTGTCCTCGTCGTCGAGGTCGCCGAGCTCGACGTTGTCGATCAGGCGGACCGGTCCGACGTGCGCGGCGACGGCGGCGAGCAACCTCGACCCGGCAGGGACCTCTGCGGGGGGTGGCGCCAACGTCGCGGGATCCACCACCTCGAGGTAGTCGGGCCGCACCGCCGGCGCCTTCGCCAGCGCGGCTGCCAGCGTGTCGTGCACCGCCGCGACCGAGAGCGGACGCCCATCCGCTCGAGCGGCGCGGGCGAGCTCGACGGCGTCGGCGAGCGCCCGGGACAGGACCCGTGCGTCGGCCCGTTCGTCGTCGGCGAGGCGCCGGTTGCGGCTGGAGATCGCGACCCCGTCCGGATCCCTGACGGTGGACACGGGCACGATCCGCACCGGCAGGTCCAGGTCGGTGACCAGCCGCCGGATGACCTGCAGCTGCTGACGGTCCTTGCGACCGAACGTCGCCATGTCGGGCTGGACCTGGTTGAACAGCTTGGTCACGACGGTGGCCACACCGTCGAAGTGGCCGGGACGCGACGCCCCGCAGAGGCGATCGGTCAAGCCGCCGCCGACGGTGACGGTGACCGCGGGGTCGACCGGGTACATCTCGCCGACGTCGGGGGCGTACACCACATCGGGCGCTGCGTCCCCGAGGGCCTGGAGCTCGGCCTCGTCCGCATCGAGGTCGCGCGGGTAGGCCTCGAGGTCGTCGGGACGGTCGAACTGCCGGGGGTTGATGAAGATGCTGACGACGACCGCGTCGGCCTCTGCGGCCGCACGGCGCACCAGCGCGAGGTGCCCCTCGTGGAGCGCACCCATCGTCGGGACCAACGCCACGGTCGCGCCGTCGGCACGCAGCTCGGCCACGGCGGCGCGTACCGCGCCGACGGTGGTCACCCGACGCATCGTCACCCCTCCGTGTCCGTGAGCAGGCGGTCGAGCTCCGCGACGACCTCCGGATCCAGCGTCGTGCGGAGCGGCGCGAGGGTCGCCTCGGCGAGCGCACGGTACGCGGCCGACAGCTCCGGGACGTCGCGGCGGATCGCCGCCAGGTGGGTGGCGACGGTACCGACGTCGCCACGTGCCACCGGGCCCGTCAACGCCTGCGCGCCGTGTTCGAGCACGTTGGTGACGCTCGCCTCGATCAGCGGGGCGAGGAACGCGTCGGGCCGGTCGACGCGTGCGGCGAGCAGCAGCCGCCGTGCCGTCGCGACGGCTGCCCCCACGGCGTTCGATCCGACGGCGAGGCCCGCGTGGTACAGCGCACGGGCGTCCTCCGGCACGACGAAGGGATCACCGCCGAGGTCGGTCACCAGCTGTTCGGCCCAGCCCTGGTCGGCGTGGTTGGCCGTGACCGCCCACGCGACACCGACCAACACCTCCGGGTCGCGCGCACCCGACGGCACCGTCATCGCGGGGTGGCACGCCGCCACCGACGCGCCGGTCAGCGCGGCGCGGCGCAGCGGGGCGAGCCCGAGGGATCCGGCGACGTGGACGACCCTGTCGCCCTCGCCGACCGCCTCCGCGAGCGCCAGCTCCGTGACCACGCCTTCGATCGCCCCGTCTGGCACGGAGAGCACGACCAGCTCGGCGGCCTGGGCCGCGGGCACCACCTCGTCGTAGGGACGGGCACCGGCGATCGCCGCGCAGATCCGCTCCCGGGCGGCGCTGCTCCCACCGGCAACGGCCACGACACGCAGCCCCGCCCGGGAGAGGGCGGCGGCGAGCAGCGTGCCGACCCGGCCCGGCCCGATGATCGCGACGTTCACCGTGCACCCCCGGACCCGTCCGGGTCGTCGGCCTCGTCGGGCTCGTCGCGCACGTCGGGGTCGTCGGGGTCGTCGGGGTCCCCCTCGCCGTCCTCGGTGCCGCCCTGTGCGCCGTGCTGCGAGGCCACCTCGTCGAAGCCCGGCCGCTCGAGGCTCGGCGCCGGGCTGCCCGGCCCCTCGGGGCGGGAGATGTGGGGTCCGGGGACCTCCTCGAGCCGGACGAACAGGTCGAGATCGTCGATCGGCGAGCGCTCCATGACCAGCTGCGTGAGGCGACGCCCGTCGGGCAGCGACCCTCCCGGCATCACCTCCAGCAACGGCACGAGCACGAAGGAGCGTTCCGCGATCCGCGGGTGGGGCAGGGTCAGCTCCGGGGTGTCGAGGACCTCGTCACCGACGAGCAGCAGATCGATGTCCAGGACACGCGGCCCCCATCGCCGTTCCTGGGAACGGTCCCGGCCGAAGGCCGCCTCCACGAGCTGGGTCTCGCGCAACAGCTCGTGCGGCGCGAGCGTGGTGCGCCCGTGGACGACGAGGTTGAGGTAGTCGTCCTGCGGCACGTGGCGCGGGTCGTCGGCCGGTGGCCACGGCGAGCTGATGTAGACCCCGGACACGTCGACGACCGCGAACCCGTCGATGCCGTCGAGCACCTCGACGGCGGCCTGCAGGGTCTCCAGCGCATCACCGACGTTGGCGCCGAGCCCGAGGTAGGCCGGTCGGCTCACGCCCGGCTCCGGCACAGGGTGACCGCGACCTCGCGGGCGACCACGGGCAACGGCGCCGCAGGCTTGCGGACCGTCACCTCGACGTCCTGGACCCGGGCATCCCCGAGGCAGCGGTCCGCGATACGGCCGGCGACGGTCTCGATGAGGTCGGCGGGCTCGCGCTCGATGATCGCTGCGACGTCGCCGGCCAGCTGCCCGTAGTCGACGGTGTCCTCGAGGTCGTCGGACGCGGCCGCCGCCGAGAGGTCGAGGCCGATGCGCACGTCGACGACGAACCGCTGCCCGAGCTCGCGTTCGTGGGGCAGCACGCCGTGGTGCCCGAAGACCTCGAGCCCCGACAGCCGGATGTGGTCCATGCCGTGCCTCCTCATCGTCCCGCGGCGGTGCGGTCCGCGCGATCGCCGCCGACCGGCTGCGCGCAACCCTGCACGACCGCGGTGGCGACGGCGACGGCACGTGTCGTCTCCCACACATCGTGGACACGCACGATCCTGGCACCGCCGGCGACAGCCAGCACGGCCGCAGCCAGCGAGCCCTCGAGCCGGTCGGAGGGATCCTCGACGCCGGTGAGCTTGCCGATGAAGCTCTTCCGGGACGCCCCGACCAGGACGGGACGTCCCAGGGAGGTCAGCTCACGCAGGTGGCGCAGGAGCGCGAGGTTGTGCTCCACCGTCTTGCCGAACCCGATGCCGGGATCGACCACGACCCGCTCGCGGGCGACCCCGGCGGCCTGGAGGCGATCGAGCTGCACGGCGAGGTGGTCGAACACCTCGGCGACGACGTCCTGGTAGGTCGGGTCCTGCTGCATCGTGCGCGGCGTCCCCTGCATGTGCATGAGCACGTAGGGCACGCCGAGCTCGGCGACCGTCGGGTACAGGTCCGGATCCGACGCACCCGCGGAGACGTCGTTGACGATGGCGGCTCCCGCGTCGACCGCAGCGCGGGCGACGGCGGCCTTGGTCGTGTCGATGCTCACGACCACCCCGTCCGCGGCCAGGGCGCGCACGACCGGCACGGTCCGGGCGAGCTCGTCCTGCACGGAGACCGCATCGGCGCCGGGACGGGTCGACTCGCCGCCGACGTCGACGACGTCGGCCCCGGCCGCGGCGAGGGCGCGTCCCGCCTGGATCGCAGGCGTGACGTCACCGTCGGGTCCGAGGTGCGCACCACCGTCGGAGAAGGAGTCGGGCGTGACGTTGAGCACGGCCTGTACGAGGGTCCGCGAACCCGTCGGCAAGGTGCGGCCGTCGGCGAGCGTCACGTCGGGGGCACCATCGAGCCACGCGTCGAGCGCTCCGGAGAAGGTCGCCCCGACGCGCTGGGCGAGCCGGTCCCCTACCCGCTCCCCGAGCGCGCTGACGAACCTCGGCGGCGAGACCGTCACGCGCAGCCTGCCCGCGACCGCCTGGGTCCGGCCACCAGCCGCCGAGACCGCGTCGGCGAGCTCCTCGTGCGGCAGGTCGCCGGAGAGCACGGCCCTGGCAGGCCCGCCGTCGGGGACCGTCCCGGCGTCCTCGACCCGGATCGCGATCACCGGGCGCTCCTCGCTACCACCGTGCAACGCTGCCTCGTCGTGCCGGAGACCGCGAGCGTAGACGTCTGCGCAGAGGGGGCGCGATGAGAGCCCCGGCGCTCACCCGGATCGGCCCCGCAGCAGCGTCAGCGCCTCACTGCGCGTCGCGGGGTCCTCGCGGAAGATGCCACGGACCGTGGAGGTGACCGTCTCGGCGCCGGGCTTGCGGATCCCCCGCATCTCCATGCACAGGTGGCGCGCCTCGACGACGACCATCACCCCGCGGGGGGCGAGCGCCTTCTCGAGCGCGTCAGCGATCATCGTGGTCATCCGCTCCTGCAGCCCGGGACGTTTCGCGCAGACGTCGACCACGCGTGCGAGCTTCGACAGCCCGGTGACCTGGCCGTTCTCGTTGGGCAGGTAGGCGACGTGCGCGTGCCCCGTGAACGGCACCAGGTGATGCTCGCACATCGAGTGGAACGGGATGTCGCGGATCATGACGATCTCGTCGTAGGCCTCCTCGAAGGTGACCGAGACGACGTCGACGGGATCGACGAGGAGCCCGGCGAAGATCTCGTCGTACTCCCGGGCCACGCGTGCGGGGGTGTCGGCGATCCCGGGGCGGTCGGGATCCTCCCCGATCGCCTCGAACAGCATCCGGACGGCGGCTTCGATCTTGGCATGGTCGAACACGTCCTGCGGTTCGACCCCGGTGACGTGTTGCACGCGTGCGCTCGCTTGCTCGGAGGACCGTTGTGCGCGGTGGCTCCCGTCCTCGAGGTGTCCCTCGTCGTCCTCAGGGGAGGAAGCGGGCAGTGGGTGGACGGTCACGTTCGTTCTCCGAGGCGCTCGAGCGGTGCGGTGAGGTACCGGGACGGTAGCCACCGTCCGGGACTACTTCGACGCCGCACCACCGCTGGACGACTCGGAACCTTCGCTGTGTGCGCCACCGTCGTGGCTGCCCGCGCCGTTGCCCTGGCCGTTGCCGCCCGGCTCGCTGGCGGCCAGGCGACGCAGCTTGCGGATCACGTCGGCGGGCGAGTCGGCCGCCGGAGCCGTGAGCGCGCGGCTGCGGCGCTCACGGGTCGGACCGAGGATCTCCTCGAGGTTGTCGCCCTCGACCGTCTCGACCTCCAACAGCCGCTGGGCGAGCATCTCGAGCACGTCGTCGTTCTCGGCCAGCACCTCGAGCGCCTCGTCGTGCGCCTCGTCGAGGAGCAGGCGGACCTCCTCGTCGATCTGGTAGGCGACCTGGCCGGAGTAGTCGGGCTCGTGACCGAAGTCACGGCCGAGGAAGGGCTGGGACTCGCTGTGGCCGAGCTTGATCGGTCCCAAGCGGGGGCTCATCCCGTAGACGGTGATCATCTCACGGGCCAGCGAGGTGGCCTTCTCGATGTCGTTGGACGCACCGGTGGTGATGTCGCCGATCTTGATCGACTCGGCGACGCGGCCACCGAGCATCATGGCGAGCTTGTCCATCAGCTCGGCCCGGGTCGCGTAGGCACGGTCCTCGGTCGGCAGGGCCATGGTGTACCCGCCGGCACGGCCGCGCGGGATGATCGTGATCTTGTGGATCGGGTCGGAGTGCGGCATCGCGTGCCCGACCACGGCGTGGCCCGCCTCGTGGTAGGCGGTGATCGTGCGCTCCCGTTCGCTCATCAGGCGGGTCTTGCGCTCCGGGCCGGCGATCACCCGATCGATCGCCTCGTTGAGCTCGGACTGACTGATCTGTTCCTTGCCGAACCGTGCCGCGAGCAGCGCGCCCTCGTTGATGAGGTTGGCCAGGTCGGCGCCGGTGAAACCGGGGGTCTGTCGGGCGAGCACGTTGAGGTCGACGTCGTCGCCGAGCGGCTTGCCCTTGGCATGCACCTCGAGGATCTGCTCCCGGCCGACCAGGTCCGGCCGGTCGATCACGATCTGCCGGTCGAAGCGGCCCGGACGCAGCAGCGCCGGGTCGAGGATGTCGGGGCGGTTGGTCGCAGCGATCAGGATCACGGTGGTGCGTGGGTCGAAGCCGTCCATCTCGACGAGGAGCTGGTTCAGGGTCTGCTCACGCTCGTCGTGGCCACCACCCATGCCCGCGCCGCGGTGGCGGCCGACCGCGTCGATCTCGTCGACGAAGATGATGGCGGGCGCGTTGGCCTTGGCCTGTTCGAACAGGTCGCGGACACGGCTCGCGCCGACACCGACGAACATCTCCACGAAGTCCGAACCCGAGATCGAGAAGAAGGGCACGCCGGCCTCGCCCGCGACCGCACGGGCGAGCAGCGTCTTGCCGGTCCCTGGAGGTCCGAACAGCAGGACGCCCTTGGGGATCTTGGCCCCCATCGTCTGGAACCGTTGCGGGCTCTCGAGGAACTCCTTGATCTCACGCAGCTCCTCGATCGCGGAGTCGGCCCCCGCGACGTCGGAGAAGGTGACCTTCGGCGCGTCCTTGGAGACCTTCTTGGCCTTGGACTTGCCGAACTGCATGACCCGTCCGCCGCCACCCTGCATGTTCTGCATCAGCAGGAAGAACACGACCAGGATCAGCATGAAGGGCAGGACGGTCGCGAGGATCGAGGTGATCGCGCCGGTCTGCTCGGCGTTGAACTCGACGGAACCGATCTGGCCCTGCTCGATCCAGTTGCGCAGCTGCTCGGCGTTGATGTCGGGGTTGAACGTGGTGGTGAACGGCACGGTCGAGCCGCCCACCCGCCGGGTGCCCTCGATCGTGTCGGAGCGGTTGCCGATCGTGGTGACGTCGAGGTCCTGCCCCGAGAGCTGCCCGTTCTCGACGGCGGCCTGGAACTCGTTCCAGGTCAGCTCCGACGGCGCCGTCGCCGCCTGGACGAAGCTCACGCCGAGCCACAGCGCCGCCGCGAGGGCGATGATCCACGGCAGAGGGCCGCGGAGCAGCCGCTGCATCGGCTTCTCGTCGGGGTCTGGACCCGAGCCCTTGTTGTTGGGCTTCTGGCCGGGCTTCACGATGGTTCACCTGCCGGGCGGGGATGGCGAGAGGGCCTCGAACCCGGGCCCGCTGAAGGTTCGATGCTACCACCGGATGCCGCTACCTCGGCCGGCCGGATGCGCACGCAGGCACCGGGGACCGTCGCCCCGGGGGGACCGGAACGACGTCGCTGCCACCCGTGCCCCCAGCGTACCTAGCCCGCGTAGACCTCGGGCTTGAGCACGACGATGTCCTGGATCCCACGGTAGCGCTCGGCGAGGTCCAGCCCGTAGCCGACGACGAACACGTCGGGCACCTCGAAGCCGATGTAGCGCACCGGCAGGTCCACCTCGCGCCGGCTGGGCTTGGTCAGCAGCGCAGCCACCTCCAGGCTGGCGGGATGCCGCGAACGCAGGTTGCGGAAGAGGTAGTCCAACGTGAGCCCGGAGTCGACGATGTCCTCGACGAGGATCACGTGCTTGTCATCGATGTCAGCGTCCAGGTCCTTCAGGATCCGGACCGTCCCGGAGGACGTCGTCGACGAGCCGTAGGAGGAGCACGCCATGAAGTCCATGGCTGCCGGCACGGTCAGCCGCCTGGCCAGGTCGGCCATGACGAAGATCGCGCCCTTGAGCACGCCGACGAGCAGGATCTCCTTGCCCTCGTAGTCGCGGTCGATCTCCGCCGCGAGCTCGTCGAGGCGGGCCGCGATCCGATCTGCCGGGAGCAGGACCTCCTTGACGTCGTCGCGGAAGGTGGCGGGGATGTGATCCAAGGACATGGCTGCCTCGGTCGAGGGTCGGTCGGCGGGACGGACAGGGCTCGGACGGCGGCACGGGCGGCGGTTCGGGCAGGGCTCGGACGGGGGTACGGGCGGCGAGGTCGTGAGCGTAACGCCACCTGCCGCGCCACCCCGCCTCCCGGCCCGGCGTCGGCTCAGCCCTCGGTGGCTCGATCGTCGGCGCGCACCCGGAGCTGCACCGCGGGGGCAGCGCGCCCGGCGCGCAGCACCGCCTCGTCCGCGGCGTAGCCCGGGACCCACAGCACGCGGCCGTCACCGGCGACGAGGACGGGCCACAGCTCCCGGACGGCGCGGGGGACACCGGCATCGACGAGCACGTCCTGGAGGCTGCGGGTGCCACCTGCGGTCACCACCTCGTCGCCCGGCTCACGATGACGGACGCGGAGCTCGCCGACGTCGACCGGCAGGTCGAGGACGAGCCGTGCCGCGACCGCCCCCGGCGGCAGGAGCGCGGGATCCGCGTCAGGTACGGGAGGGGACCAGATCCCCGGGAGATCCAGGGTGAGGTGCTCCGGCTCGGCGCCACGTCGGGGCTGGCTCTCCACGGCCCCCGCGTCAGGCGGCTCGGTCTCGGGGGTCACCGCGACGATGACGGCGTCGGCCGCTGGCCACGAGGTCACACCCGGGACCAGCACCCGCCGTTCGGGGCTCCTTGGCAGCGTGCGCGGGGCGAAGGCCCGCCACCCGCCAGCGACGGTCACCTCGACCGGCCCGGGCAGCGAGGCCGCCGACCCGGGCTCGAGGGCGAGCACGCGCGCGACCGTCGCCGCGTCCGGGGGCCGGCCCGTGAACCCGGTCAGGATCTCCCGCACGACCCGCCGCGCGAGGGCGAGCCCCGCGCGATCGGCCTCCGTGACGGCGACCACACGGTCGGGCACCGCGCGGACGGGCCCGACCGCACGGACCTCCCCGATCCGCTGTGCGGCCGCCGCGTCCAGTGCGACGACGTCGTCCCTCGCGAGCGCCGCCATGCGGACGAGCGCCGCCACCGGGTCCGGCGCGATCTCCTCCAGCAGTGGGAGCAGCTGATGCCGGACGATCGCGCGACGCACCTGCGGGTCACGGTTGGTGGGGTCCTCGACGTGGGGCAACCCCTCGAGCTCGACGAAACGGTGCACGTCCCCGCGCCGGAGCCGGAGCAACGGGCGGACGAGGTCGCCACCGACCCGCTCCATCCCGCCGAGCCCGTCGAGCCCCGTGCCCCGTGCCAGACGGAGCAGCACCGTCTCGGCCTGGTCCTCGGCGGTGTGGCCGACCATGATGGTGTGGGCGTCGTACTCACGGGCGACCTCCCGCAGCGCCGCGTACCGCGCATCGCGAGCCGCGGCCTCCATGCCCTCGCCGCCCGCCACCACCTCGACGTCCAGGATGCGGATGGGCAGGTCGAGCCACGCCGCGTGCAGGCGGACCACCTCGGCGTCCCGGTGGTCGTCGTCCCGGAGGCCGTGCCGCACGTGAGCGAGGTGGAGCGCGAGGTCGGGACGCGCCTCGGCCACGAGGTGGGCCATGGCCGTGGAGTCGGGCCCGCCCGAGCAGGCCAGGATCGCGGTCGCGCCGACGTCGAGGTGGCGCAACGCATGCATGACCTCGGCGACCAGCGCCGCACGGGGCTGGCCGACCGGCAGGGGGCCGAGGCCGTCGTCCACGGTCTCACGCCGCCTGGACGCGCGCGAGCCAGCCTTGGGGGTCGGCCACCTCGTCGGCGACGGGCAACCGATCGGGACCGTCGAAGGCCCGGTTGAGGCCGTCGACGCCACCGAGCTCGATCACCCCGCGGACGAAGTCCTCACCCTCGCGGTACTGGCGGCGCTTCATCTCCAGGCCCGCCACCGCGCTGAGGACCTTCGAGGTGACGTCCGCGTGCCGCTTCGCCAGCGCCTGACGGACACCGTCCGGGTCGGTGATCAGGTCGGGGGGTGCGGCCGAGAACATCGCGGCGTTGCCGTGCCCCTCCAGCAGGCTCATCATCCCCTGGGCCTCGGCCACCACCGCGAGCTGCTCGTCGGTCAGCACGGCACCGAGCAGCGGTTGGATCGTCCCGGTCCGCCGCACCTCCTCGATCAGCTCCGGCAGCTTCGGCGCGACCTCCGCGATCGCGAGCCCACCTTCACGGGTGTTGGTGAGGTAGCGATCGACGAGGCTGCGGAGGTGGTCGCCGAGCCACGGGCTGGCCTCGAACTGCAGCCGGTGGATCACCTCGTGGAGCACGACCGCGCGGCGGATGTCGGTGGCGAGCGGACCATGCCGCTCCGCGAGGTCGAGCACGTTGGGTCCGACGATGACCAACTGCCCGCCGCCGGGCCCGCCGAGCGGGAGGACGTACTGGCCGAGCACCTTCGCGGACAACAGGCCGAACAGCGCGCCCACCTGCACCCCGAGCACCTTCGCGGCGCCGATCCGGCGCTCCAACCGCTCCCGGACCGGCTCGAAGGTGCCCCGCATCGCGGCGAGGTTGACCCGTACCCACCCCGTGCGGCCGACGACGCTCGCTGAGACCGGCGCGAGGTCGGCGCCGAGCTGCGACCACGCGCGTGCTGCCTCGTCGATCCTCGGCAGATCGAGGTCGACCTCCGCGCGCAGCGCTGCCACCTCGGCGCTGCTGGTCCGACGACGTGGGGCCACGAGGGCGGCGGTCCGCAGGGCCACCGTCTCGTCGATCAACGGGGCTGGACCGTCCGCGTCCACGCCCGAGGCATCGGACGCGGCGGATCCGGAGGCCGGTGTCACGATGACCCGGACGACTCCCGCGACGGACGCTTGACGAGCAGGTAGTAGAGCCCGACGAGCAGGACCAGACCGACCAGTCCGAGGAAGGACAACAGGAAGGCCGCGTAGTAGGTGAAGGGGACCTCGGGGTCGTCGAAGCCCGCGAGTTCACGCGCCGGGTTGTCCGGATCCTGGCGATCCATCGGCTCGGGGCCCGGAGCGTCCTCGACCGCCAGCACGACCTCACCCGCGGTCACCTCGGCGCCGGCGGTCACCTCGGTGTCGGCGGCCGCCGCGGGGCCGGCCAGCAGGGCGAGGACGAGGAGCGCGACGAGCGCGAACCCGAACGTGCGACGCATGAGCAGCGGCCTCCGGAGGGATCGTGACGTCTGCGCCAGCCTAGCCGAGCCCGCGCGAGCGGCCGAAGCCACGTTCAGGTCGGCACGCGCCCGCCTGCGCCGGCCCACACCGACACCATCCTCGCCGCCTCCACCGACGAATAAGTTGCATATGCAACCACGTGTGCGTACGCTCGCGCTGTGCGTCAGGAGAGGTGCCCCATGCCCGCCGTGACCGTCGACGACCTGTTGACCCTGCCCCGTGTCTCCGCGCCCGATGCGGCCGTCGCCCAGGACCGGCCGGTGCGTTCGGTGACCACGGCGCCCCGCGGCTTCGAGGGCGAGGGCTTCCCCGTGCGCCGCGCGTTCCAGGGCGTCGACCTCGCGGACCTCGATCCGTTCATCCACCTCGACCAGATGGGCGAGGTGGAGTACGCGCCCGGCGAGCCCAAGGGCACACCGTGGCATCCCCACCGCGGCTTCGAGACCGTGACCTACATGATCGACGGCATCATGGACCACCAGGACTCCGAGGGCGGGGGCGGCTCGATCACCGACGGTGACACGCAGTGGATGACCGCCGGCTCCGGCCTGCTCCACATCGAGACACCACCGGAACACCTGGTGATGACGGGCGGGCTCTTCCACGGCTTCCAGCTGTGGGTGAACCTGCCGGCCGAGAAGAAGTGGTCACCACCGCGCTACCAGGACCTGCGTGGCAACGACGTCACGTTGCTGACCTCGCCCGACGGCGGTGCGCTGATCCGCCTGATCGCCGGCGGCCTCGGTGACGGCGCCGCGTCCGCCGATGACGCGTCCGTCGATGGTGCCGCCTTCCAAGGGCCCGGCTCGACCTCGACCCCGATCACCCTGCTCCACGCGACGTTGGAACCTGGCGCGCAGCTGCGCCTGCCGTGGCGGCGCGACTTCAACGCGCTGGCGTACGTGCTCGCCGGCCGCGGCACCGTCGGTGGCGACCGGCGGCCGATCGAGACGGGGCAGCTCGCGGTGTACGGCCGTGGGGAGACGCTGACCCTGTCGGCCGCGGGGTCCCAGGAGTCGCGGGCACCGAAGATGGACGTGCTGGTGCTCGGCGGGCAACCGATCCGTGAGCCGGTGGCGTGGTACGGGCCGTTCGTGATGAACACCCGCGCCGAGGTCAAGCAGGCGGTCGAGGACTTCCAGGCGGGCCGGCTCGGGCGCATCCCGGCCGCGCACGCCGGCGGCAACGTCGACCCGCGCTGAGCCGCGAGCCTCGCCCGGCACCCAGCGCGCCGCGTTCTGCCGGACGCGATAGCCGGTGTGAAGCCTCAGGTGCACGACCGCACCGCTCCCTTCACA
>CAYVJT010000059.1:0-18590 GCA_964451855.1 uncultured Actinomycetota bacterium | reverse complement strand
CCCCGGTACGACCAACCCGTGGAACATCGGCGCTAGTCAGGGATGACGAGCAGGCGACGGCACTCGGGACAGGTGGTCAACGGCGGTCCCGCGAGCAGCTCGCCGATGTCGGCACGTGACAGCTCGATCCGGCAGGCCGAGCAGGTCCCCTGCTCGAGCTTGCCGACACCGACCCCACCGGCACGCTGCGCGGCCGCCTGGAACCGCTCTAACAGCTCGGAGCCGAGCTCCTCGGCCTGGCGCTCCCGCGTCACCTCGGCCTCCGCGAGCTCGTCGACGATGCCCTTTGCGGCCTCGTCCCTGGCCGCGGTCAGCTGCTCGACCTGCTCGCGCCCCTGCGCCAGTTCGGACTCGAGCTCGGCCTGCCGCGACTCCAGCTCCTCGACCCGCTCGAGGACCTCGAGCAGTTCGTCCTCGTGCTCGGAGATGCGCCGCTGGGTGGCCTCGACCTCCGCCTCGACCGACCGCATCTGGCGCTCGTTGGCGACGCTGCCGTCGTACAGGCGCGCCCGCTCGGCGTCGCGACGCTCGACGAGCACCTCGGTCTCGCGTTCGAGCTGCCGCTGCCGTGACCCCACCTGCTCCAGCTCGAGCCGGACGTCGTCGTGGGCCCGCTGGAGCTCGGCGATACGCGTCTGCGCCTCGTCCAGCTGGCGCTGCTCCGGCAGGTCGTCGCGCTGGTGCTCCAGCCGGCGGATCCGGCTGTGGGTGTCCTGCAGGGCGAGGAGCAGCTCGAGCTGCTCGGCGGTGGGCTCCGCCACGGTCACCTCCAGGGCACGGTCGGGGTCGCTGACGCTACCACCGGCGCCTGGAGGCCACGCTCGCTCGCGCCCCGGCTGATGCGGTCCACCCACGCGGGCATCGCTGCCGCCTCGGTCGCGTGGTGCCCCGCGTCGATCAGGGCGAGCCCCTGCTCGAGCGCATCCAGCGTCACGTGGTGGCGCAGGTCGCCGGTGACGTAGACGTCGGCGCCCGCGCCGATCGCCGCACCGATGTGGCTGTCGCCCGCGCCGCCGACCACCGCGACCCGTCGTACCTCGCGGTCGGGGTCGCCGGCGAAGCGCAGGTGCGGCGCCGGCAGCTGCTCACGGATCGTGGCCGCGACCTCCGCCAGGGTGCGTGGTGTGGCGAGCTCGCCGACCAGGCCGAGCCCGACCTCAGCGCCGTCGTACAGGGGCACCAGGTCGTAGGCCACCTCGTCGTAGGGGTGTGCGTCGATGAGCGCACGCACCACCTCGCCGGCGAGGTGCTGTGGTAGTTCGACCTCCAGTCGGTCCTCCTCCTCCGCGGCGTCCTCGCCGATCGTGCCGCTGTAGGGGTCGGCGCCCTCGAGGGGACGGAAGGTGCCGGTGCCGCGCACCCGGAAGGTGCAGCGGTCGTACTCGCCGATCCGTCCCGCGCCCGCGGCCGACACGCCCTCGATCACGGCGTCGACCGCCTCGGGCGGGGTGAAGACGATCAGCTTGCAACGGGCGCCGTCGGTGAGCCCGGTGTCGAGGGGCCGCACGTCCTCCAGGTCGAGCACGCGCGCCACGGGGGTCGACGTCCCGGCACCGTCCTGGGCGACGTCGAGGTTGGTGTGCGCGGCCGCGACCGCGGTGCCCTGCTGGGCGGCGGCCAGGGCGAGCCGTCCCGACGCCGTCGACGGCGTGAGGCGCGCGAGCGGGCGGAACAGCAGCGGGTGGTGGGCGAGCACCATCGTCGCGTCGACCTCTGCGGCCTCACGGAGCACCTCGCTGGTCACGTCGAGGCTGACGAGCACCCGCTCCACCGGCCAGGCCGGATCACCGACCTGCAACCCGACGTTGTCCCAGGAGGCCGCGTGTGCCGGCGGGTAGCGATCGTGCACCAGGGCCAGCCAGTCACCGACGGTCTCCACCTCGCTCACCATCAACCTCCTGCTCGTCGCTCCCACGTGCGGGCGGACGTCGAGCGTAGGAGGCGCCGCGACGGGACGGGCAGCCTGTGGCGGTAGCCCGCGAGCGTGCCCGACGCGTCGGGCAGCCGGGGGCGCTGTTCACGTGAGGCGCACCGGCAGCGACCGCAAGCCCCGGACCGTGCCGGTGGCGCGTCGTTCGTGTGGCCGGTCGGGGTCGAGGCGGATGTCGGGCCAGCGCTGGAACAGCCGCGTGAACACGATGCTGCCCTCGAGCCGGGCCAGTGGGGCGCCCACGCAGAAGTGCGGTCCGAGCGCGAAGGTCAGGTGCCGGTTGTCGGTTCGGGTGATGTCGAGCTCGTCGGGGTGGTCGAAGCGCGCAGGGTCGCGGTTCGCGGCGGCGATGCTCAGCACGAGCAGGTCTCCCGCGCGGATGCGTTTGCCGCCCAGCTCGAAGGCCTCGACGGCCCGGCGCGTCGTGGCTTGCGGCGGCGCGTCGTAGCGAAGCACCTCCTCGACCGCGCCGTCGACCAGCTCGGGCCGGGCGCTGAGCCGGTCCAGCTGCTCGCGGTGCTCGAGCAGCGCGAGCACGCCGTTGCCGATGAAGTTCATCGTCGTCTCGTGGCCTGCGGCGAGCAGGATGATGCAGAACGAGTAGAGCTCGTCCTCGGACAGCGTGTCGCCCTCCTCCTCGGCCTGGACGAGCGCGGTGAGCAGGTCCTCGCGTGGCTCTCGACGGCGGGCGTCGAGCAGCGGGCGGAAGTAGGCGCGCATCTCGCGCACCGCGCGGTCGGCGGCGTCGATCGTCGCCTTCTCGAACGCGATGTCGAACGCCGCGCCGAGCGCTGACGACCAGCGGGCGAACAGGGGCTGATCCTCACGGGGCACACCGAGCAGGTCGGCGATCACCCGCACCGGCAGCGGCTCGGCGAGGTCCGCGATCACGTCCATCCGCCCGTCGGCTGCGCGGGCGTCGAGCAGCTCGTCGGTGATCTCGGCGATGCGGTCGCGCATCGGCTCGACCACTCGGGGGGTGAACGCACGATTCACGAGCTTGCGCAGGCGCGTGTGCTCCGGCGGGTCGAGGCCGAGCAGGGAGCTCTCGAGCCAGCGCTGGATCTCGCTGCCGCGCCGCCAGCTGGCGTCCACCGACATCGGGGTCCGGTCGGCGGAGATCCGCGGGTCGCGCAGCAGCCCGCTGACATCGTCGTAGCGGGTGACCAGCCAGCCCCTCGCCGTCTCCATCCAGTGGACCGGGTCCTGCTCGCGGATCGCGCGGAGCACGGGGTAGGGGTCGGCGCGCAACGCCGGTGAGAACGGGTCGAGGGCAACCCCGGAGCGCGCCCGCTCCCGCATGACGAGCAGGCGGATGAGGGGGGTGCGGACGGCCTGCCAGCGCATGGGGACGAGCGCGAGGTCGGACAGCTTCATCGCTGCCCTCGCCGGACGGGAGCGCCGTTCGCCTGCCGCCAGTCGGCGATGACCTCCTCGAGGCCGTCGCGCAGCGAGGGATAGCGCAGCGTGAAACCCGTGCGCTTCAGCTTCGCGTTGGCGACGACGACGTTGCCGGTCGCGGCGTCGGTGAGGATCGGGCCGATGGCGAGCCGGCAGAGCCACTGCGGCAACGGCCGCTTCTTGTAGGGGATCCCGGTGAGCTCCGAAGACAGGTCGAGGATCGCCTGCAGGGTCATCGGCTCGTCGTCGGCGATGAAGTAGCTCTCCCCGGGGCTGCCGTGGTGGAGCAGGTGGATGAGCGCCTCCGCGCAGTCTGAGCGGTGGACGAGGGAGATCGCCGGCTCGTGACCGCGCAGGGCGTGGATCGGCTTGCCACGGTGGAGCGGCTCGAGCACGAGCTGCGGCAGCCACGACGCGGGCCCGTAGACCGCACCGGGGAACGTGACGACCGTCGGGATGCCCCGCTGCCCGTAGGCGCGCGCCACGTCGATGGCCGGAGCGATGTACGGCCCGGTCCCCTTCGGGTGGGGGGTCTGCTCCTCCGTCGCTACGTGCTCGCCGGTGTCGCCGTAGTAGCTGGCCCCGGCGACGTAGACGACCTTCTCGACCCGGTCCGCGTCGAGGCTCGCGTAGAACGACCTCGTCATCGCCGTCATGCCCTCGCGGTAGCGGCGCGCCACCCGCTGCGACAGCCGCCGGCCCCACGTCGGCGGTGCGGCGACGTAGATCGCGGCCCCAGCCGCGGCTGCCGCGTCCTGCCAGTGACCCGGCTGCGCAAGATCACCGACGACGGTGCCGACCCCCTGCGCGTCGAGCTCCCGGGCGGCGGCGGGGTCACGCGTGAGGACGCACAGCTCCAGCCCGGCCCGGGAAGCGGCGTCGACCAGCTCCCGACCGATGAACCCGGTCCCGCCTGCGACAAAGGTGTAGCTCATCCCCACCACCTGCGATGCCTCGTCGGAGGGAGATCGACGTCCGTCCACGCGACCTCCCGGCCAGCGCAGCAGCACCCTAATCCATCCGCCGCGCCGCCTCCCGGAGCCGCCGAGGCGCGACCCCGCAACGCCATGCCCTATAGTTCCGCCCGCGAACGAGGCGAGGCGAAGCGTGGGCGAGAACGAGCGACCTCTGCCAGGCGGAACGGTGGCGGGAGCGGACGTAGGGGTCCTGCGCTCGACACGCGTCCTCGCAGGGGTGATCATCCCCTTCCTCGTGCTCGCGGCGTTCATCCTCCTGCTGCAGCCGCAAGAGACGGCGCGCTTGTTCGCCTGGCCGATCAACCCGCAGCTCACCGCGATGGCGCTGGGGTCCACCTACGCCGGCGGCATCGTGTTCTTCTCCCGGGTGCTCGCCGCGCGCCGGTGGAGCGCCGTCGCGCTCGGGTTCCCCGCGGTCGCCGCGTTCGCCGGCACGTTGGGGGTCGTGACGATCCTCCACTGGGACCGCTTCACCCACGACCACGTCGCGTTCTGGGTGTGGACGGCGCTCTACCTCACGACCCCGGTGCTCGTGCTCGTCGCCTGGCTCGTGAACTCGCGGGCCGCGCCGAGGTCGCCGGCGGATCCTGCGACCGTGCCGGCGAACCTGCGTGCGGTGATCGCGGCTGCCGGGACCGTGCTCGGTGTCGTCGGTCTGTGGCTGCTGTTCCTGCCCGGCAGCGCCGCGGCCGTGTGGGCGTGGGAGCTGAGTCCGCTCACCGCCCGGGTGGTCGCCGCGACGTTCCTCCTGCCCGCGCTCGTGGCCATCGGGATCGCGGTCGACGGACGCTGGTCCTCGATGCGGATCCCGCTCGAGGCGCAGGGCGCCGCGGCGCTGCTCGGCCTCATCTCGGCGCTCGTGCGGCGCGAGGACCTCCAGGGTCCCGACTACGCCGTCGCCGGGTTCTTCATCGGGCTCGCGGGCCTGCTGGTCGCGACGGCGGCGCTCTACCTCACAGCCCGCCGGCGGGACTGAGCCCCCTCACTGTGCCGGCGCCGTGTCCGCGAGGAGCTGCTCGAGCGCGTCCGCGAGCGCCGCTGCCGTCGGGTAGCGGGACGCCGGCTCGGGGTCGATGCAGCGGCGGACGATCTCCTGCTGCCCGGGTGCCAGCGCCGGACTGATCCGGGGCGGCGTGTCCGTGACGTACGCGACCCGGGCCGACGCCTCGGCGGGCAACTCCCCGTAGAGCGACGTCCCGGCGAGCACACCGTGGAGGGTCGCGCCGAACGACCAGATGTCCGATGCCCGTCCGGCGGGCTGCCCGGCGAGGACAGCCGGCTCGATGTACTCGACCGCCCCGACGGGCACTGCGCCCACCGTCTGCGGTGCGAGGCTCGTGCGGGGGTCGCGACGACCCTCGGCCAGCAGCTGGGGGATGCCGATGCCCGACAGCTTCGCCCGTTCCGGGCTCAGCAGGATGCTGCGAGGACGCAGGTCGCGGTGGACGATGCCGGCGTCGTGGAGGTCGTGCGCGGCCCGCGCCGCATCGGCCACGGCCAGGAGCGTCTGCTCGAGGCTGAGCTCCTGCGCCGGCTGCGCGAGCGAGCCCATCGGGACGTACTCGCTCGTGAAGTACAGCCGGCCCTGCCACAACCCGAACTCGTAGAGCGCCGCGAGCCCCGGCGAACGCACCGCGCTGTAGGCCTGCAGCTCCCTGGCGGCGAGCAGGAACTCGTCGCCGGTGAAGGTGTCGTCGTAGAGCCGCACGGCGACGGAGAGCCGGCCGAGCCGCTCGGGAGCCTGCGCGAGGTAGACCTCGCTGTGGCGGTCCCTGCCGAGGGAGCGCACGACGTCGAGGTCGGCGACCCGCCGGCCTCTGACCGACGCGTCAGCCGGCGGCTCGGCCTCCCCCACGTCAGGCGGCAACTCGGCCTCCGCCCCGTCAGCCGGCGGCTCGGTGAGGTCGACGTGCTCGGTGATGCCGAAGCGGTCGTGGAAGCGACGCAGCGGCTTCGGCGCCCACCATGTCCAGTCGCCCGCGAGCTTCATCACCGCCGGCACGAGCCCCCCACGCACGAGGGTGGCGTCGACCACCACCGCGACCGCCATCCCGACCCCGAACATCTTCAGCAGCTGCACGCCTGACGTCGCGATCCCCAGGAACACGACCGCCAGCACGCCCGCCGAGGCCGACAGGATGCCCGCCGTCCGCTGCAGGCCGAAGGCGACCGACCCGTCGTGGTCGCCGGTGAGGTCGTACTCCTCCCGGACCCGCGAGAGGATGAACATCTCGTAGTCCATGGACAGCCCGAAGGCGAGGCAGAACATGAGGATCGGGGCGGCGATGTCGACGGTGCCGCTCGGCGTGAAGCCGAGGAGATCGGCGAGGTTGCCGTCCTGGAACACCCACACGATCACGCCGAACATCGCCGTGAGGCTCAGGAGGTTGAGCACGAGCGCCTTGAGCGGCGCGATCACGCTGCCGAACAGCAGGAACAGCAACCCCGCGGTGCCGACGAGGATGATCGCGGCGGCGTAGGGGATCCGGGTCGCGATGACCGCCTTCGTGTCGACCTGCTGGGCGGCGTCGCCGGCGACCACGGTGGGGAACGCCGCTGGCTGGTCCCGGACGGCGGCCACGAGCGCCTCGCCCTGCGGCGACAGCGGCTCGACGGCCGGCACGACCGAGAGGTAGAACGCGTCGACGGTGCGGAACGCGGCAGCACGCTCGTCGGGGGGCACGACGAGGTGCCCGTCGACGTACATCCCGGTTGGCCCCTCGACCCGCGCCACCCCAGTGAGCGAGGAGACGGCGGTGGCGTAGCCGTCGATGTCCTCGTCGAGGCCTGCCGGGTCCACCCCGGTGGCGAGGACCGACAGCGCGCCGGACTCCGTCGCGTCGAAGGCGCGGCGGATCTCCTCGGCCGTCTGGCGGCTCGTCGACTCCGCCGGCAGGACGCGGTCGTCGGCCAGCGAGAACTCCGCGCTGCGGAACGGCAACGCCAGCACGATGAGGAACAGGGCGATGAGCGTCGCAACCGGGATCGGCTTGCGCATGATTGCTGTCGCCAGCCGGTGCCAGGCGCCCTCGCCTGGGGCGCGGGGCTCGCGCCGCATGACCGCGAGCTTGTCGACCCGCGGGCCGAGCAGCCGCAGCATCGCGGGTAGGACCATGACCGAGCCGACCACGGCGATCGCGACGACGGCGGCGCCCGCGTAGGCGACGGAGCGCAGCAGGAACTGCGGGAAGACGAGCAGCGCCACGAGCGCGACGAGCAGCGTGGCCGCGCTGAACGTCACCGTGCGCCCGGCGATCTGCACCGACCGGGAGACCGCCTCGGCGGTCGTGTAGCCAGCCCGCAGCTCCTCGCGGAAGCGTGACAGCGTGAACAAGCTGTAGTCGATGGCGAGTCCGAGACCGAGACCGGACACGAGGTTGAGGGCGAACACCGACACGTCGGTGAACATGGTGATGAGCTGGAGCGCACCGAGCGCGCCGAAGATCGCGAGGATCCCGATGGCGATCGGCAGACTGGCGGCGACGACGCCGCCGAAGACGAGGACGAGCAGCAGCAGGGTGAGCGGCACGGTGACGCGCTCGGCTCGGCGGAGGTCCGCCTCGGAGGTCTCGGTGAGCTCGCGGGCGACCTCGGCGCTGCCGCCCACCGTGACGCTGAGCACCTCGTCGTCCTGGCTGAACGCGGGCGCGAGCCTCGTGACGCGTTCCTGGATCTCCTGCTCGCTGCCCGCGATGCGGGCGAGGACGAGCGCCCGGGTGCCGTCATCGGAGCGCAGCGTCGGGGGGCGACCGGCGTGCCAGTAGGAGACGACCTCGCGGACGTCCGCCTCGGTCGCGAGCCCCTCGGCCAGGGCGCTGCCGGCAGCGGCAACCCCAGGGTCGTCGACCGTGCCCTGCTTCGCGGTGATGAGCAGGACGAGGTTCGAGGGGCCGACCCCGAAGCGCTCCTCGAGCTCGGCGGCAGCCTGCGCCGACTCGGATCGGGGGGACTCGAAGCCGCCGGTCGACAGCTCGTCGACGACGCCCGCGCCGATAACGGCACAGACGACGACGAAGGCGGATGCCCCGACGAGGACGGCCACGGGCCGACGCACGACGAGGCGTGCTGTCCGTGCGAGCATGCCCCTCCTCCCGAGCAGGACCGCGGGTGCGCGATCCCCACCTGCCGGCTACCCGGAGCCGTCCCCGCCTGACTCGTCCGGCCGTCCGCCGCGCAGCGCGATGACGAACGCGCCGGCACCGGCGAGGACGATGGCGATCGCACCGACGAGCGCAGGGGTAGCGAAGTCGCCGTCGGACGCCGGCGCAGCCGCGCCAGCCTCGTCGTCAGCCGGTGCGGCGTCGACCGGGTCCCCGGCCGCCGCGTCGTCCGTCGGCGGGTCGCGCTGCGTCGCGACGACGAGCACCCCCCGCATCGACGGATGGATCTCACAGAGGTAGCTGTAGCTGCCCGGCGCCTCCGGGGCGGACAGCGTCCCGGTCTCACCCGCCGCGACCGTGCCGGTGTCGAGCCCCTCGACCCGGCCCTCCACCTCGTCGAACGTCGCGGTGTGCGCGACTGCGCCGCGGTTCGTCCACGTCAGCTGCGCGCCCGGCAGGGCGGCGACCTCGAACGGCACGAACGAGAAGTCCTCGATCGCGACGGCGACCGCGTCGGTGGCCCCGGCGCCGGGGTCGATGACCTCCCGCTCGTCGTCGGGGGGTTCGTCGTCGGGGGCTTCGTCGGGAGGGTCGTCGGGCGGTGGCGGGTCGGGCTCGGCCGGGTCGTCCGCGACGATGAGCGTGCCCTGCATCTCCTCCGGGTGGATGCGGCAGCGGAAGCCGTACACCCCCTCCTCCTCGGCCACGAACGAGGCGTGGTCGCCGGCGAAGCGGCCCTCTTCGGCGCCGGGTTCGATCTCGCCGGTGTCGAACGATCCGTCGTCGGCGGTCAGCGTGTGTGGTTGCCCGCCCACGTTCGCGACGGTGACCCGCGTGCCCGGACGGACCTCGAGCTCGGGCGGGTCGAACCGCAGCGTCTCATCAGGGTCCGGGTGGAAGCTCGGGTCGAACGTCTGGACACGGACCTCGTCCGGCGGGTCCTCGCCGGGTTCGACGACGACGGTGGCGTTCATCGCCACCGGGTTGATGCGGCAGAAGATCTCGTAGGTGCCGGGCACGTCGAACGTCACCGCCGCGGTGTCGCCCGGCGCGATCGCGTTCGTGTCGAAGGTGTTGCCCCGGTCGGTCACCGTGTGCGGCCGCTCACCGGAGTTCGTGAACACGATCGTGTCGCCGACCGTCAACGGCTCGTCGGGGGCGGTGATGCCGAAGTCGAAGACGTCCCCTGCGAACTGTGACTCGGCCGTGGCTGCCCCGCTCGCGAGCAGCCACGCGACCGCTCCCCCAGCGAGCACGACAACCCAGGTGGTCAGGCCGGATCGCCGGCCGCCCCCGGCGCAGCCCGTCGCGCGCCTGCCTCCTCCACCTCGTCGCGTGGAGCGCCGCCCCATGCTGCCGCCCCTCCATGTTCTGCGCTCTCGCCGGCGAACTGCGACCCGGATCGGGCACGTCGCGTGACCCTAGCAAGGGCCTCAATCGTCGTCGAAGGTCTCTCGATGCCCCTCACACAGGCGAGAGAGGCGCAGCCACGGCCTCCCGCCGTCACCAGGAGCCGACCGAGCATCACCGTCGCGCAGCAGCTCGGCGCGCTGCGCCTGCGCTGGCGCGTTGGCCCGACGCCGCCGGTTCGTGCTCTCGGCCACCGGGCGTTGGGGCGCCACCTGCACAGTGCCTGTGAACGTGCCGGGATCGAGCGATCCCCAGGGGGTTCGAGGATCGACAGCTGCGGTAGCGTGCGAGCTGTTCCGGGCGGGTAGCTCAGATGGCGAGAGCGCCTCGTTTACACCGAGGAGGCCGGGGGTTCGAGCCCCTCCCCGCCCACCAACAGCTTCCGACACCACCTGACCTGACTAGGCTGGTCGCTCATCGAGGGTTGGGGATCGG
The DNA here is from genome assembly GCA_964451855.1 of uncultured Actinomycetota bacterium. Lineage (GTDB taxonomy): Bacteria > Actinomycetota > Nitriliruptoria > Nitriliruptorales > Nitriliruptoraceae > CSSed11-175R1. The sequence continues at coordinate 8,337 of CAYVJT010000059.1, read as the reverse complement.
GATGGCGAGCACGACGACCTACCCGATCTGGGACGTCGAGGCACGGGGTGACGCGCACGCGATGTGGGCGCGGATGCGCGAGGCCGATCCGGTCCATGAGACGGTCGGCCCCCTGACGGGCAACCGGATCTGGCTGGTCACGCGCTACGCGGACTGCGAGTACGTGATCCGGCACCCCGGGATCGGCAAGGAGCCGACGAAAGCCGGGCTCCCGCCCGAGGCGGTCGGCAGCGACGAGCTGCTGTCGCGCAGCATGATCTCGGTGGACCCGCCCGACCACACCCGCCTGCGCCGGTTGGTCAACAAGGCGTTCACACCGCGGGTCGTGGCAGCCCTCGCGCCGAGGATCGGGGAGCTGGTCGACGAGATGCTCGATGCCGCCGACCGGGACGGCCACCTCGAGGTCATCGCCGACCTGGCCTTCCCGCTCCCCGTGACGGTGATCGCCGAGCTCCTCGGCGTCCCCGCGGCGGACCGTGATCGGTTCCGTGCCTGGTCGCGGGCGGTGCTCTCGCCCGCTGCCGACCCGACCGCCGCACAGGAGGCCGGACTCGCCTTCGCCGGCTACATCGACGACCTCGCGGCGCAGCGACGCGCCGAGCCCGAGGAGGACCTGCTCAGCCGTCTGCTCGCTGCCGAGGACGAAGGGGACAAACTCGACCGCGCCGAGCTGCTCGGCATGGTGCTGCTGTTGTTGATCGCCGGTCACGAGACGACCGTCAACCTCATCGGCAACGGGGTCCTCGCCCTGCTCGACCACCCCTCGGCGTGGCGCGAGCTCGTCGACGATCCTGCGCTCGCCCCTGCGGTCGTCGAGGAGGTGCTGCGCTACGACGGGCCCGTCGAGGTGGCGCCGCTGCGGTTCGCCTACGAGGACGTCACCGTCGGCGACGTCACGATCCCACGCGGCGGGTTGGTGGCACCGGTGCTGCTCGCCGCCAACCGGGATCCCGAACGGTTCGAGGACCCCGACACGTTCGACATCCACCGCGAGGCGCACCACCTCGCCTTCGGCCACGGCATCCACTTCTGTCTCGGAGCGCCACTCGCCCGGCTCGAGGGCGCGATCGTCTTCGAACAGCTCGCCCGGCGCTTCCCATCGACGACGCTCGAGTGCGACCGTTCGGAGCTGCGCTGGCTCGAGGGGCTCTTGATGCGCGGCGTCACCGCGCTCCCGGTGACCGTCACGCCCTGACCTCCTGGACGCGACGTCGCAACGTCAGCTCCGGAGCAACTGGCCGGCGATCAGCGACCGGCCGAAGCCTGGTCTCGGTGGTTCGACGCCCGGCATCTGGCCTCCGTGCCAGGCACAGGTCCTGGAGACACCCCACCGACCAGCCTGGGGTTCCTTGTCCCCGGATCGACAAGCCCGGTCCCTGGCGGCTGGGCGCCGCGAAGCGGACCACGCGACACGTCCTGGGCGGCTCGTGCGACGAACCTCGAGCGACACCCGTCGCAGAAGCTCGCCCGGAGGCCCCATGTCCCGCGTCCGCCACCTGACCGCCAGCGCCGTCGACCTCGCGCTCGAGGCCACCGTCGTCCCGTCCTTCAGCCGTGTCGGCTACGCCGTGCGCTCACGACTCGAACGGTGGGAGGAGCTCACCTCCCTACCAGCCGAGGGCCGGCACGTGCTGGTCACGGGCGCGAACTCCGGGCTCGGCTACGCGACGGCACGAGCGGTCCTGGCCGCAGGTGGCGAGGTGACCGGCACGGTCCGTTCACGGGAGAAGGGTGAACAGGCCCATGCTCGCCTGGCCCGTGAGCTGGGTGGCGAACCGCCCCGCGACGGGGACGACGTGCCTCGTGACGACACGCCTCGTGACGACATCGCCGCACGGCTGTCCTTCGAGATCCTCGACCTCGCCGACCTGGCCTCGGTGCGCGACCTCGCGGACCGACTGCTCGATGCGGAGCGGTGTGTGGACGTCGTCGTGCACAACGCCGGCGCGATGTTCGCCGACCACGAGGTCACCAGCGACGGCCTGGAACGGACCTACCAGGTCCACGTCGTCGCCCCCTTCCTCCTCACCTCCCTGCTGCTGCCCCGGCTGCAGCGATCCTCGGCATCCCGGGTCGTGACGGTCACCTCCGGCGGCATGTACACCCAGGGCTTGGACGTGGACCGACTGGGGAGCTCCGACGGCTACCGCGGCTCGAACGCGTACGCCCACGCGAAGCGCGCCCAGGTGGTGCTCACGGCGGAGTGGGCGCGACGCGTCCCGGAGCTCGCCTTCCACGTGGTGCACCCCGGCTGGGCACTGACGCCGGGCGTCGAGTCGTCGCTCCCGACCTTCCGCCGACTCACTGGCCCCCTGCTGCGGGACCCGGAGCAGGGGGCCGACACGATCACGTGGCTCGCGCTCCGGCCGGATGTGCCCGGAGCCGGGCAGCTGTGGCACGACCGTCGGCCACGGTCCGCCCATCGGCTACCAGGGACCCGGACCGGGCCCAGCGACGTACGACGCCTGTGGGACCGCGTTGCGCAGGATGCGGGGATCGCCCCGCTCAGTCCCCCGCCAGATCGCCCAGCGCGACCAACGCCACCCGCCGCCCCGCAGCCCTGAGCGCCTTCAGATCACCGGCTGCCTGGGCGCGTTTGAGCTGCGAGAAGGTGAGACCGCGGCCGGGCACCTCAGCATCGACGGGGTCGTCGCCGACGGTCACCAGGAACACGCCACGGTCCGGGCCGCCCTTGTGCAGTTGCCCGGTCGAATGCAGGTAGCGCGGTCCGATGCCCACGGTCACGGGGACCCCGTAGCGTCCACGCAGCACGTCGGCGGCGGCACGCACGCGGCGCTCGTCGTCGCTGCCCGGGGTGACGAACGCCAGCAGCGCCACGTAGTCCCCCGGACCGACCCGATCGAGCACGTCGTCGGGTGCACCGGTCGGCGGCAGGTCCTCCCCCGACGACAGCACCGCCGAGGTAGCGGACTTCGCCGACGCCACGTCCGGCTGGTCGAACGGGTTGATGCCGAGCAGCGCGCCGGCGACCGCGGTGGCGAACTCCCAGCGCACCACCTCGCGACCCAGGTCCTGCTCACCCGCCCAGGGCAGCCCGACCACCGGGACACCTTCGGCCGCGAGCGACGCCGACCGTTCGCCGTCACCGAGCACCACGACCAGCCGGTCGTCGCCCAGCTCGACCGCCGTCGGGTCCTCGTCGATGACCGGGAGCATCCCGACGCCGTGCTTGCCGGTCGACTCGGCGACCAACTGCTCGATCCACAGACCGAACGACGCGATCTCACGGGGCAGCACGAGGGTGAGCTTGTCGCGTCCCGCGCGCGCGGCCGCGGCCATCACCGCGCCGAGCACGGCCGAGCCGTTGACCTGCGGATCGGTCGACCGGGCGTCGGCGAGCTCCTCGCGCGCCGGCGCGACGTGGGCACCGACGTCGAGCCCGAGCAGAGCCGCGGGCCACAGCCCGAAGGGTGTCAGGGCCGAGAACCGTCCCCCAACGTCCGGCTGGCCGTGGATGACCTGGCGGAAGCCCTCCTCGGCGGCACGGGCATCCAGCTCGCTCCCCGGGTCCGTGATCGGCGTGACGAAACGTCCGGCGTCGTCGCCGTGGGCGTCGAGCAGCCGTGCGAGGAACCGCTGGAGGTGGCAGACCATCTCGATCGTGGTGCCGGACTTCGACGCCGGGACCAGGAGCGTGCTCGACCAGGGCAGCGCTTCCTCGACGGCCAGGACCGCCGCGGGATCGGTCGAGTCCAGCACGTGCAGGCGTGGGGCGCCTCCCTGCGCCCCGTAGGTGGTGGACAGCACCTCCGGGTACAGCGAGGAGCCACCCATCCCCACCAGGAGCACGTCGGTGATCGCGTCAGCTGCGACCTCGTTCGCGGCACGGTGCAGCTCGTCGGCGACGCCGTCGGCCCGCTCCGGTGCGTCGAGCCACCCGAGCCGATCCGCGATCTCGGTCGGGTCCTCGCCCCACACCGTGTGGTCGCGGTCCCAGATCCTGGGGACCAGCTCCATCGCCTCGGTGGTCGCCGCAGCCACGGCGTCGGTGAGGGGGCCGAGCTCCATGTCAGGCTCCTGGGATCGTGACGTCGCTGCCGGGCGGTCGTTGCCGGGGGGCAGCGTAGGCCGGGCGGTAGCCTCGGGTTGCGCACCCACCGAGTCGTCCCGACGAGAGGTCCACCGTGAGCGACCAGCCGAGCCCAGATCCGGGCAAGGATCCCGAGCGTCAGCAGCAGAAGGTCAACGTCGTCGTGCCGGACGAGGTGAAGCACGGCGAGTACGCCAACTTCCTGCTCGTCTCCCACTCCCCGCACGAGTTCACCCTGGACTTCTGCCAGCTCCTGCCCTCCGGGGAGAAGGGCAAGGTCAACGCCGAGGTGGTCTCACGCGTGCGCATCGCCCCCACCATGGTCGGTCGTGTGCTGAGCGCGCTGAACACGAACCTGTCCAACTACGAGGACCGGTTCGGCCAGGTCAAGGCGCTGGGGTGAACGAGGTCGCGCAGGCGGGCGACCTCGCACTGCCCCCGGGCGTCGAGCCCGGTGGACGGTTCGAGGCGTGGCGTCCACAGCACGTGCTCTACGTGGTGTGCGACGTCGACGGCACGCTCGTCGGCCCGACCGCACACGCCAGCGACGAGGTGGTGGCCGCGGTGGCTCGCGCCCAGGAGGGCGGGATGCGTGTCGGGTACGCCACCGGGCGGATGCGTGACGCCGTCGCGACCCTGCACCGGCAACTCGGCGCCGCCGGCCCCCACGTCCTGCACAACGGTGCCGAGGTCCGGGCCGACGGGACCACCGTCGTCACGTGGTCGCTCACGACCGAGGAGATCGACGAGCTGCTGGCCATCGCCGCCGAGCACGACGACCTCTACCTCGAGGTCTACGCCGAGTCGGGCTTCCACGTCTCCGCGTGGGACGAACGGGCTCGCCCGCACTGGGAGCTGCTCGGCGCCGAGCCCCTGGGTCTGATCACGTCCGGGGAGGACCTTGGAGCTGCGGCCGCGCCGAAGGCCACCTTCGCCACCTTCAGTCAGGACGCGCTGACGTGGCTCCTGGAGCGTCTCGGGCGGATGCCGGTGGAGGTCGGTCACGCCGGATCGCCGCTGACCCCCGGCCTGTCGTTCGTCAACGTCGCCCGACCCGGAGTCACCAAGGGCACCGCACTGCGACACGCCGCCGAACACCTGGGGATCGAGCTCGCCCAGGTCGCCGCGATCGGCGATGCGTCCAACGACCTGCCGATGCTGGCGGTCGCCGGCACGGCGATCGCGATGGGCCAGGCTCCGCCCGAGGTCCGTGCAGCCGCCCACCTGATCGTGCCCGAGGTCGACGAGCACGGGGTCGTCGTGGCGCTCGACGCGCTCGTCGGATGGGGTCGTCGCGCGTGACCGACGAGCTGCCTCGCGACCGTCGGCTGCCCTTGGTCCACCGGCTCTCCCCCCGGCACGATGCCTACGCCCGCATCCTCGCCGCCCACGAGGCGGCGCTGCGCAGCGGCGCGCCCTGCTACGTGGATCCGGTCAGCGGGTTCCTCGTGTTCACCGCCGCGGAGCTCTGGGCACGCGGGACCTGCTGTGACACCGGCTGCCGGCACTGCCCCTACGAGGACGGGCCACGCGGGCCACGCGGCCTCCCGCCGGACGCGTGAGCATCCCGCGCCCGCGATCACCCGGGTGTCGGCCTGCTGGGGCTCAGTCCCGACCGGGGATCGAGTAGTTCGGGGCCTCGTGCACGACGTCGAGGTCGTGGACGTGGGACTCGCGCGCGCCCGCGGCGGACTGCTTGACGAACCGTGCGCGCTCCACCAGCGACGGCAGGTCGGGCGCGCCGACGTAGCCCATCCCGGAGCGCAGACCGCCCGCGAGCTGGTCGGTCACCTCGGCGACGCTGCCGCGGTACGGCAGCAGTCCGGAGACACCCTCCGGGACCAGCTTGGATGGCTGCTTGGCCTCCTCGGCACTGCCGGCCTTGTCCTGGAAGTAGCGGTCGGCGGACCCGGCCCGCATCGCGTCGATCGAGCCCATCCCCCGGTACTCCTTGTAGCGGCGGCCGCCGACGAGCACCAGCTCACCCGGCGACTCGTCGGTGCCGGCGAGCAGGTTGCCGACCATGACGGCCGTCGCGCCGGCGGCGAGCGCCTTGACGATGTCTCCCGAGTAGCGCACCCCGCCGTCCGCGATCGTGGTCACCCCGACCTCGCGCGCAGCACGTGCGCACTCGACCACCGCCTGGAACTGCGGCATCCCGACCCCGGTCACGACCCGCGTGGAGCAGATCGAGCCGGGTCCGATGCCCACCTTGACCACGTCGGCGCCGTGGTCCGCGCAAGCACGCACCCCGTCCCCCGTGGCGACGTTGCCGACCATCAGCGGCGTGTCCGGGAAGCGGTCCTTGAGCTTGGCGGCGAACTCGAGGATGCCTGCGGAGTGGCCGTGCGCCGAGTCGATCGCGAGCAGATCCACCTCGGCGCGCACGAGCATCTCGGCACGTTCCTCGCCCTCCGGGCCGACCCCGACGGCGGCTGCGCAGAGCAGCCGTCCGCGGGCGTCCTTGGCGGCGGCCGGGTACTTGCGGACCTTCTCGATGTCCTTGAAGGTGAACATCCCCGTCAGCTTGCCGGTCTCCGGCTCGACGATCGGCAGCTTCTCGACACGGCGCTCCTGCATCCGGTCGCGCGCCTGTTCGAGGGTCGTCCCGGGGACGGCCGTCACGAGCCCCTGCGAGGTCATGTAGTCACGCACCGGCGTGCCGGACTCCGCACCGAGCCGCAGGTCGCGGTTGGTGACGATGCCGACCAGGCGGCCCTCGTCGTCGACCACCGGGAACCCGGAGACCCGGAACCGGGCCATCAGCTCGAAGGCGCGATCGACGTCCTCCTCCGGCCGCAGCGTGATCGGGTCGACGATGAACCCGGACTCCGAGCGCTTGACGGTCTCGACCATGCCGGCGTGGACGTCGATGGGCACGTTCTTGTGGATCACCCCGAGGCCGCCCTGACGCGCGAGCCCGACCGCCATGTCGGCTTCGGTGACCTTGTCCATCGCGGCCGACAGCAGGGGCAGGCGCAGCTCGAGCGACGGGTGCAACCGGGTCCGGATATCCACGTCGCGAGGTAGCACCGCCGACGCCATGGGGGTCAGCAGGACGTCGTCGTAGCTGAGCGCTTCGGAGATCTCCATCGGCCGACCACCTCACCATCACCGTGGGACCCGAGACTACCGCCCACCCCGGACCACCCGACGAACCCGGAGCGCCCTGCGAACCCCGGGGCTCCGAGCGACCCCGGACCGTCAGGGCTCGCGGGTGGCCCGCAGCCGCGACAGCAGCGGGATCGCCTCGACCTTGTCGTCGGTCAGCTCCTCCCACCGGAGGCGGCCGGCGGGGCGCGCTCCGGCGGCCTCGACCTCGATCACCTCGGACGGCGTGACGATCAGCTGGACCCGGACGTCATGTTCGGCGAGGGGGATGCGACCGGGCTCGAGCACCTGCAGGTCGTGCACGGTGGTCGCGACCACGGTGTCGTCGTCGATCAACCCGGCCTCCGACGCCAACGCGAACTCGAGGTCGCTGAAGCCACCGCCCTTGCCCAACCGGGCGCCGTCCCGACCGACCGCGACGCATCCCGTGACCACCAGGTCGACAGCCTCGAGCTCTTCGAGCGGCACCGTCCTGGCCGAGTCCCCTGCGCCCTTGATCGACGAGGCGCGGCGCGGTCCGTCGGCGAGGTGGTCGGGATCGAGCAGGAAGAACGGATCGGGCTCGGCCAGGCGCGGCACCGCCATGTAGACGACCTTGCCGTCCTCGAGTGCCCGCTGGCGGACCGGCCACTGCGGGCTGTCGGGGTTGGCCTTGATGGTCCGTGCGCGCTGCCACGCCGAGGTGGTGCGCAGGCGCTCGGCCGCGGCCTCCGCACCGACGAAGTTGCTGATGCGGTTGCGTGGTCCCGGGAAGCGGCGCACGCCCTCGGCCTCCAGCCTCGACCAGACCTCCTCCCGCAGCGCCCGCTTGGCCGCCAGCAGGTCGGCGTCACCGCCGGCGTCGTGGTCGTGTCGCGCCCCGCCTGCCCGGCGCGACGCCATCAGCGATCCGCCGAGGTGGATCGGCGCAGCGGCACCAGGTTGGGTCCCGCCTCGACCGCTCCGCTCGGTCCCGCCTCGACCGCTCCGCTCCGGCCCGCCTCGACCGCTCTCTCCCGTTCCACCGGCCCGGTCACCTCCGCGGCATCGCGCTCGTGCCGCAGCTCGGCGACCCGGTCGAGCTGGCGCTCGAGCTGCGAACGCCTGGTCGTCGCGAGGGCGTCGTAGGCCCGTTGCGTCGTCTCCAGCCCACGCCCGACCTTGTCCATCGCCTCGGTGAACCGCTCCCACTGCTC
>CAYVJT010000058.1:16718-18632 GCA_964451855.1 uncultured Actinomycetota bacterium | reverse complement strand
GGGACGGCTGACCGGGCCGGTCAGGCGTCGGCGAGCTGCCTTGCGAGCTCGTCCGGCTCCGTCACCGGCCGGTCGCAGACCATGCCGCGACAGACGTAGGCCGCCGGCTGCCCGTCCACCTCGCCGCGCCCGGCGAGCAGCGGGACCTCGTCGTCGTGGTCGGGGGCAGCGACCACGGCGATCAGCCCGGGGCGGGGCGGGCGCCGGGCCAACGCCTCCAGCGCGGCTCGCTCGGGCCCCGGAGCGCCGACGATCGCGACCTCGCGCGGCTCCGCCGCCAGCGCCTCGACCTGCCGCAACAGCCAGCCGTAGCCGCCGACCATCGTGCGCGCGCTCTCCTGGAACAGCCGGATGCCCTCCTCGGCACGGTCACGCCACCCGAGGTCCCCGGTGAGACCGGCCAGCAGCAGGCAGACCTCGACCATCACCGAGGTCCCGGCCGGCACCGCGTTGTCCCAGGACTCCTTCGGCCGCAGGTACAGCGACGGGTCGTCCTCAGCGGTCTGGAACCAGCCGCCGTCGTCCGGATCGTGGAACCGTTCGTGCGCGGCCTCCGCGAGGGCCAGCCCGCGCGCGAACCACACCGGATCACCGGTGGCCTGGAACAGCTCCAGGTCGGCCAGGGCCAAGAGCGCGTGGTCGTCGAGGAAGCCGGGGATCGCGACGCGGCCCGCCTTGGAGGTGTGATGCAGCGCACCGCCGACGACGTGCTGCTCGTGCAGGTAGGTCGCGGCGCGCTCGGCCGCCGCGATCCAGTCGGGCTCGTCGAGGAGCAGGCCGGCGCGCACCAACCCCCGGACCGTCAGGGCGTTCCAGTCGGTCAGGACCTTGTCGTCGACCCCCGGCGGCACGCGGGCCCCGCGCCGCTCGAGCAAGGCCGTACGGACGCGCTCCCACTCCGCGTCGAAGCTCTCCCGGTCGAGCCCCTCCTCCTCGGCGAACCGGGCGCGCGGGACGGGTTCGTGCAGCACGTTCACGCCCTCCCAGTTGCCGTCGGGGCGGACGCCGAGGAACCGGGTCCAGCGCTCCACCTCGACGTCGAGGTGGTCGAGCACCTCGGTGAGCTCGTCGTAGGACCAGACGAAGTAGCGGCCCTCGACGCCTTCGGAGTCCGCGTCGGTGGCGGAGACGAACACGCCGTCCTCGGTGGCGAGTTCGGTCAGCAGGTAGGTGGCGGTCGAGCGCGTGACCCGCGCCAGCTCCGGGTCGTCGGAGATCGCCGCGGCGGTCGCGTAGGCCGAGAGCAGCAGGGCGTTGTCGTAGAGCATCTTCTCGAAGTGCGGCACCAACCAGGCGGCATCGGTCGAGTAGCGGGCGAACCCACCGCCGAGCTGATCGTGGATCCCGCCCCGCGCCATCGCGTCCAGCGAGTGCACCGCCGCGCCGAGCTCCTCCTCGTTGCCGGTACGCACGTGGCGCAGGAGCAGCCACTCGATCGTCATCGCCTGGGGGAACTTCGGGGCGCCACCGAACCCGCCCCGTTCGCGGTCCCAGCCCCGGGCGATCAGCACCCGGGCCGCTTCGTCCGCGACCGTGACGTCGATGGTGGCCGCGGGTTCTGCGTCCCGGTGCTGCGCCAGCGTCGACGCGATCGAGCCCGCCGACTCCACGACCTCCTCACGGCGCTCCTGCCAGGCTTCCGAGGCGGCCTGTGCCACCTGCGGGAAGGAGGGCATGCCGTGCCGTCGCTCGCGTGGCCAGTAGGTCCCGGCGTAGAACGGCTCGCCGTCGGGGGTGATGAACACCGACATCGGCCAGCCGCCGTGACCGGTCATCGCCTGCACCGCCCGCATGTAGACCGCGTCGACGTCGGGACGCTCCTCGCGATCCACCTTGACGTTGACGAACCGGTCGTTGAGCAGCGCGGCCACCTCGTCGTCCTCGAAGGACTCGTGGGCCATCACGTGGCACCAG
>CAYVJT010000058.1:0-16618 GCA_964451855.1 uncultured Actinomycetota bacterium | reverse complement strand
CAGCGCGGCCACCTCGTCGTCCTCGAAGGACTCGTGGGCCATCACGTGGCACCAGTGGCACGATGAGTAGCCGACCGACAGGAAGATCGGCACGTCCCTGCGACGTGCCTCCTCGAATGCCAGTTCGCCCCAGGGATACCAATCCACGGGGTTCTCGGCGTGTTGCCGTAGATACGGCGAGGTCTCGGCTGCCAGTCTGTTGACCATCATCACCTCCTGCCGGCGTGGAGCCCCGGTCGGCTGTGGGAGACTGTGTGGGAAGGATCGAGCCGTTCACGTCCGCTCGCGGCGGCAGTTCGAGCACCGCTCGACGGTCTCGGAGGTCCGGGCGCGGCGAGCATGGTCGGAGGTCATCTCGTGGCGACGACGGGTGGCGGGCAACCCGAGCGTAGGGGCTCATCGATGAGGTCGCGGAGGACGAAGCGGCCGACCAGCGACGTGCGGGTCGAACGCAACATCTACCAGTGGCTCAACCGCGACGGGGCGCTGGAGCGGTTCGGGCGATCGGCGCGGGTGGGGTCCGTCGTACGTTCGACACGCTGGCGGCAGCGACGCTCAACGGCTACCGCAAGACCGCCCGCTACTCGCTGTACCCGGGGTCGACCCGGACCCGAACCACGCCATCACGTCCGCTCGGCCAAGACGATCCGCAGCCGGAGCCGCCGGCGGACGGCCACGGGCGAGCGCCTGGGGATACCCACCTTCGGCGAACCGCTGGCACTCATCGACGGGATGCCGGAGCTGCAACGCCTGTGGTTCCTGTTCCTCGGACTCACCGCCATGCGGCCCTCCGAGGCAGCCGACATGTGTCGGGAACAAAGCTTGATCGACACGTCCAACGGCTGGATCTGCACGCCGGCCCTTCCGATGGTCGAGCAGAACGTCGGCTACTGGGCGTGCGGCGACGCCCGCGTGACGGATCCCGAATGGGAGACCAAGCTCGACCAGCTGGTCGACGAGGTGCTGGGGCCGCTGGAGGAGTTCCGTCCCCTCGACGGGGTTCCCTGGCTGTTCCCAGGACGTCGGACGCCGAAGACGCTCAACACCGTGTTCGGATCCGTGCCGCTGTCGTACGACAACGCACAGGTGAAACTGCGACAGCAGGTGGCGGGTACGCCCCTGGAGGGACTGCAGCAGTACGAGCTGCGGCACTCCTTCGCGTCGGTCTCGCGGCCGGCGCCAGCTTCTCCGAGACGGCCGACGACCTCGGCAACTCCGAGGGCGAAGTGCGACGCACGTGCGCGCATCTGGTCCGTGAACGGGCCGACGAGATCCGCCGCGCGGCCGGGAGCATCAGGATGGTGAGCGCGCTTTCGCATGATCGGATGACGCTGCGGTCCTTCGGACCAAGGTCCGTCGCGCGGTCGGCACTATCCCGACCCGTCGAAGTCGCAACTCGCAGAACTGGTGGCGTCCCGCTTCGAGCGCTTCCGCGGAAGCGGCAACCGCTCGAAGTTGCAGCGGAACCCGCCGACGGCCGATGGCGTCCCGTGCCCGACCGGCTGCAGCGTCTGCGAGGGGATGGTCGAGGCGCGCCGTTACTGCAGCGGTCACGGCGAGCGACGTGCCGTTCCGCGGGGGAAGGTCGCGGATGCGTGCTGGTAGGCCTGCACGAGGGAGTGAACGGAACGGTCGATGTCTTGCTCGGCGGTCCGCCCGTTCGGCACGGAGTTCACAGCACAGCGAGGGTCAGCCTGAGCGCAGCGGTGGTGGCGCGGTCGCCTCGCCACAACTCGATCGGCTGGCGCCCTTCGAGGTTCAGCACGGCGACACCGCAGGCAACGGCCACTCCTGACCACACGGTTGGTTGGCTCCGCAGCACGTGGTCGTCGGTGGACCCGGCGGCCACGGCGATCCGCACGGTTGGCTGAACGGCCATCCGAACCGCTCGGCGCTCCCTCATACTGGTCCTCAGCGAACAAGGAGCTAGCCATGGACCTGACGATGATCGATCCCATCTGGTGGGTCGTGCTTGTCGTCTTGGTCGTACTCCTGGTCGGACTGCTGGTCTGGTCAGGTCGACGCAAAGCGCACCGCACCGAGCGGCTCAAGGGCCAGTTCAAGTCGGAGTACGACCGCACCGCCTCTTCGGCGAGCAAGAAGAAGACGGAGGAGGACCTCGAGCGCCGCACCGCACATCGAAGCAAGGTGGACCTCGCAGATCTCGATGAGTCCGACGCCGAGAGCCTGCAGCATCATCTGGACGAACTGCTGCGATCGTTCGTCGATGGGCCGCAGGGAGCGGCCCGCGGGATGACACAGCTCGTGGAGCGCGTTGCTGCTGCACGGGGGTACGACGCGACCGAGGGCAGCGTGCTCGACCTCGTCAGCGTCGATCACCCCGAACAGGTGGCGGCGATGCGTCGTTCAGAAGCCGAGATGCAGAAGGCGAAGGGTGCCGATCTCACCGAGGCGAGCCGCCGAACCTCCCTGGACGCCCGCGTTCTGGCGGAACGCCTCCTCGCCGAGGGTCGCTCAGGACACCTCAAAGAGGACGTGACGGAACCGCCGCCACCGGCAGCGCGACGACCGCAGTCGGACACCCCCACGGACGCGCCTCCGCCGCCCTCGGCCCAAGAGGAACCACCGGCCACCGAACCGAACCGGGGCACCGATGCGAGTCCGACCTCCGAGCCGCCGACGACCGATGGTCCGCAGACGGGGACGACAACCGGCTGATCTGCCCGTCGCTGACGCGGGTCGTTGACGCGCGGCGTACAGCGGTCGAGCGTCCATGCGCGGTCGGGGTGACCTCGGCCCCAGCCAACCTTGCGACACCCTGGTCGACGTCGCCTCCCGATGGCTCAACCGGGCGCGGATGCCACCGGACTTGACGCTGGTCCTCGATCGCGCTGTTCAGCGTCCGGGGACGGGGACCGACACGGTGTCGCCACCCCACCCGTGCTCGAGGCCTCGACCTTGGACGATGATCTCGTCGATGTCGTCGGGCATCTCGAGTTCTTCGAGAGTGGCCCGGGTCATGTGTTCTCCCTCCGGTCCAGATGTCTTCGAGATGTCCCGTGGTCGGCAACCCGCCGCGGCGGCCTCGGCCTCCTCGCCCGTCACCCGTCCCTGCCATGCCCGCCCCCGGGCCGTCGCGGGCCACGTCGGCCGTCACGGCTCTCACGGTTCTCCCTCGACCGCGGTGAGGTAGGCGACGGTCAGCAGGTCGTCGACGGGGAGACCGCCACCGCGGCGGCCCAACGACGCGAGGAAGGCACCTGCAGGCCACAGCACCCCTGCGTGCACCGCGAGACGTCCTTGGAGCCATGGCTCGAAGGTCCCGCCGCCACGCGAGGTACGTGCCGGTCTTGCTCGATGATGGCCCCTGGGGCTCGTGTGCTCCGGTGCCGCCCGTGTCAGGGCACGGTGCAGGTCGGGTCGTGGGTGACCGCCCCGCTGGGGCGGCGGGGCGGTCGGGGCCCGGCCGGGGGCACCGGGCCCGGGTTGGCGGGTTACGCGGGAGTGGGCCGGCGGTCACCGTGTTCGGTGATCTCGCTGGCTTCGGGGGTCTCGGGCGCGGTGTCGTCGGGGGTGGGGCCGGCCTTGGCGATACGTTCGGCGATGGGGTTGACCGACAGGTCGCGGTTCTTCAGCCGGTAGTAGCTGGTCAGCAGCAGTGCCAGGGCGCCGATGGCGATCGCGGCACTGATGGCGAGCATCGTCCCGGCCTGTCCGGCACCGTCGAAGTGGACGATGCCCTGGATGGCTTCGTAGGGGAAGCGCGACGGCAGCCAGCTGTGGATGAGTACCCGGTAGCCGGTGGCCAGCGCTTCGGCAGGCACCGACAGCAGGGTGAAGGAGAACAGCCAGAGCAGGACCAGGATCGGCCAGCCACCGAACCCGAGCCAGTTGAGCACGGCGCTCTGGATCAGGAAGAACAGGGCGGTGGTCAACGCCAGGGCACCGAACAGGGTGGCGGTCAGGGTGATGTCCATGCCGAGCAGCCAGTTGCCGACGGCCACGATGGACAGCGGCTGGATGACCGCGAGCGCGGCGACCACGATCAGCTGGGCGCCGAGGAACCCCGCCGGGGTGGTGTCCTTGCGGTGCAGGCCGAGCCAGCTGACCAGGGTCGCGATCAGCGAACCGATCCACAGCATCGCGACCAGCACCAGGGGGGTCTGGGCGTCGGCGGCGTCGGCGGGCGCGTTGACGGGGATGGACTCGACCTGGATCGGCTCGGCCAGGGCAGCCACGGTCGTGGGTGCGACGCTGGCCTCGGCCTCGCTCAACCCGGCCAGGGTCTGGGTGCTCAGTTCCGCGCCGGCTGCCTCGGTGAGGTTGGTGATGGTGGTCTCGATGGCCTGAGCGGCCTCGGGGTTGCGGCCGTGGTTGACGTAGAGCTCGAGCACGACCGGTTCGGCCGCCTCGGCTCCCATCGCGCCGAGCGTGTCGGTGGCGCCCTCAGGGATGACCAGCCCGGCAGCGACCTCCTTGTCGTCAAGCGCGGTGCGCATGGCCTCGTAGCTGGAGACCGCCTGCCACTCGATGACCTCGAGGTCGGCGCCGGTCAACTGCCCGGCCAGCTCGCCACCGTCGGTGTCGAGCACGGCGACAGGTACCTCGGACAGCTCAGCGCTCGTGGACGGCCCGAAGGTGGCCACCCCGAGCAGGATGTGGACGGCGACGACGGCGACGAACACGCCGATCGCCTTGCGTGAGCGCAGGAACCCCCGCATGACTGGACCTCCTCTGCGTCCGGGTCGGGTCCTACCCGACCGATTTACGTTACGTAATGCAACGTAACTCTGAACGGGTGCGACCGCAAGGGCTGTGGAGCAAGTGATGACGACCGGCCCTGCACGAAGGGACCAACGGCCCCACCGCCCTCGGCGTCGGGCACGGCGGCCACAGCCGGCCGTGCCCGGCAGGGTTCAGTCCTTGGCGAGGGCTTCCAGCATCGAGCACAGCAGCGCGATCAGCCGCTCCACCCGCTGCTCGAGCGGCTCATCGCGCACCGGGTCGGGCCGTATGAGCTGATACAGCACCGCCCCTGCCACCACGTCGATGGCCAGGTCCACCTCGATCTGGCCCGGGAGCTCGCCACGGGCCTTGGCCCGCTCGAAGACCTCGCTGAAGGCATCGCGACGCTGTGCGACCGCCTCACGCCAGTAGGTCTCGGCGAACTCGGAGCGGTTCGCGTTGGACACCAGCAGCATCGCCAGGAACTGCAGCACCAGCGGCTCGCCCAGCGCGGGAGCCCGGGGCAGCAGCTCCTCACGGATGTCGCCGCACAGCGACCCCGTGTCGGGTGCCGGTTCATCGCTGCGCAGCGCTTCGACGGAGGCCGCGATCAGTGCTTCCTTCGATGGGTAGCGGCGATACACCGTCGGGCGGCCCACACCCGCACGGGTGGCCACATCGGTCACCGTCAACCGTTCGAAGCCCACCTCCGCCAGCAGCTCCCGCGTCGCCGCCAGGATGGCATCGTCCGCCTGCCGATCACGCGGCCGGCCCCGACGACCATGGCTGCCCGATCGCTGCTGCACCTTGCCCACCGAGGCGCCTCCTTCCACCGAGCCGCCGGAGCTGATCACACGCCAGCTGACGACACCGCAACAAGCATACGTAACATCACGTAACGTATCCAAGTGTCTCCGCGCCGGCCCGGTCGATGGGCCGAGCGGGTGGACGACCTCACGTCGCGCAGCAACGTCGAGCTGCGCCATGTTCCGCGCCCAGGAGATCGACGTGGTGACCTCTATCAGCTGTGTCGCCGCCGAACCGCACGCCCCCCGGGTTCGACGGACGCTCGGACGATCACCAGGAGTGCGCAGGCAGTGACGGCCGATGCCAGCCACGTCGTGAGGTAGGGCACGAACCCCGCGAGCAGGTCGGCGGCCAGTGCCCACCATGCCACCAGGAGCGCGACACCACCGGCGAGCAGGCCCAGAGCCCGCACTCGTCGACCGGCTGCCCACGGGGAGGTCAGCCGGGCCCCGGCACGAGCGTCGCGAACGAGCGTCCAACCGACGACCACGCCGATCCCAGCGAACAGGCCGATCACTGCGAGCACGCCGGTGACCAGCCGCTGGTAGCTGCCGGTCAGCGTCAGCGTGCCGATGCCTCGCCACTGGGTCCAGTCGGCGAGCTGTTCGATCAGCAAGGGGTAGCCCGCACGGCTGTTGGTCAGGACCACCAGGCCGTCCCCGGTAGCGGGAACCATGACGAAACCGCTGATCCAGCCCTCCTCCTCCCCGCCGTGGGCCACGACCCGATGGCCGTTGGGAAGCTGCTCGACGAAGAGGCCGAAGGCGGCGTGCTCGGCCATCAGCGAGTGCGGGATGCCGGCGGTCGGGGCCCGTGGTTGGTGGAGCTGCTCGACCGTGGCCGGGTGCAGCACGCCCCGTCCGGCCGGGGCGGCCTCCCCGCCGTCGTGGACCGCAGCGGCGAACCGTGCGAGATCGGGGGCGGTGGTGTGCAACCCGCCGGCTCCGATCGGGCCACGCCAGTCCACCGGCACCGGCTCGCCGTCCTGGTCGTAACCGGTGGCCGCCCGTCTCGCAAGCCGGTCGTCGAGCTCGAACGTCGAGTCGTGCATGCCCAGCGGCTCGAGCACCTCACGGGCCACGACGTCGGCGAACGGCTCGCCGGCAGCCTCCTCGACGAGCAGACCCAGCACGGCATAGCCGGGGTTGGAGTAGACGAACCCCGCCCCCGGCTCGTGACCGACCTCGAACCCGGTGGGCTCGACCTGCCACCGCCGAAGCTCACGGACCGACCGGGGCACACCGGTGATGGCGAAGGGAAGCCCCGCCGTGTGTGCCAGCAAGCGTTCGGGCGTCACCCCTTCGGCCGGATACTCGCCTCCGGGCAGTTGCCACCCAGCGACCTGTGCGTCCACCGCCGAGTCCAACTCGATCGGTCCTTGCTCGGCCAGTCGCAGCACCGCCCAGGCCGTCAGCGGCTTGGCGTTGGATCCCGCCTGGAACACCGTGTCTGCCACCACCGGCTCGCCCGTCTCGCGATCCCGCACCCCGAAGCCCTGTGCCCAGACCAGCTCCCCGTCGGCCACCACCGCGACAGAGGCGCCCGGCACCCCGTCCCGGTCCAGGATCGCAGGGACTCGCTCCTCGACATCAGCGGTGTACGCATCCAGCGAGTCCGGCACCTGATCAGCATCCGTCAGCCGCGGCACCACAGCCAGCAGCATGGCGAACAGCAGCGGCACCAGCCACAGCAGCCCACGCCCTTCACGCGTGCCCATACGACCCACCCCGGCAGCGCGCCGCAGCCCGGGCATCGACTACACCCGTCGCCTCAGCCGCTTCGCCACCGCCACGGCGGCGAAGCACGCCGCTGCGGTTCCGACGAGCCCACCCCAGCGCAGCGGCTCCTCGCGACTGCCATCGGGCAGCGGCAGAACCGTGCCCTTCACGTGCGCTGCCAGCTGGTCGAACACGGGCGTCGGGACACCCGCCGGAGCGATCCGCTCCCGATACTCGTCGACGAGGTGCACGATCTCCTCCCGCGCGACCTTGGAGTGGCTCACGACGCCGACCTCGAAGAACGTCGTGCGAGCCAGGACCCACAGCAGCGCCACCACGAGCGGCTCGGGGATGAACGGCAGCCAGCGGAACGACGGCGGGCTGATCGGGATGCCGGCCTGTTGTTGCACACGTAGCGCCTCGGTGCGAGCACGCACCCCGAGCAGCATCGCATCGCGCGTGCGCGCGAAGCGGCCCGCATCGAGATCGGCGGCGAACAGCCCGCCGTAGCCCATGATCGCGGGGATATGCGTCACGAGCCAGGCGTCGATGTCGGGACGGATCTGCACCGCCTTACCGGTGCGCTCGAGCAGGGCGGCCACCTCGCGGGTGTGGTGGGTGACGCTGCCATCGACCTCACCGATCGGCATGGCCATCCGAGGCAGCGGCATGACCCGCATCACCGGATCCCGACGCTCACCACCGAAGCTCGGGAAGCCGGCCATCACCCGGCCGGCCCCGAGCGTGGCGGTGTAGTCGGCGAACCCCGCCGGGTTGTTCTGCAGGAACAGCACCGTGCGGGCATGCTGGTTCTTCGCGAGCTCCGGCAAGATGTCCTGGCTCTGATCCTTTCGCATCACCACGAGCACCAGGTCGTAGGGGTCGTCCTCGCCGAGCTCTTCGACGACCGGCACGTTGTGCGTCTCGCGTGCGCCCGAGCGCCAGTGCTCGAGCACCACACCGTGCTCACGCAGATCCGCGAGCCGCTGCCCGCGTGCCAGCAGCGCCACCTCGACCCCGTCCTCGTGCAGCTTCGCCGCGATGTAGGAGCCCAACGGCCCAGCGCCGTACACCAGCGTCCTCACGATGGCTCCTCCCCGAAGCCCGGCGTGATCGATCACACTGTGACCGCCACCCCATACTCGGCGCAACGGCCCGTCGTCCCCGACGGGTGGGACCAACGCCTCCACCGAGCGGGGCCGGGTCTCCGAAGCGAACCGGCGGTGCATCGATGGCTGAAGGGACCGCCGCGTACCGTCCGTCTGGACCAGGAACCGTCGGATGCACGCTCGCTGTCGCCAACCGGAGAGCCGGAGCGGTGACCGACCACTAGCGAGCCGTTGACCAGGCGCGGAGCAACCTGACCATGAGCGCGAAGGGCCTGCGTTGGCCCTTGCCTTGGTCGAGGGTGCCGGCGAGGTGGAGGTCGAGTTCGGGGCAGTGGAACAGCCAGGTGCCGGTCACGCCGGCGTGGCCGACCAGGGTGACGGGACGCCTGCCGGGGGCGTTGAGCCGGCCGACCTTGAAGGTCATGGTGCCCAGCCCGTAGCGCAGCGGGAAGGCGTTGCGCAGCAGGTTCTCGCGGTCGGTGAGCAGGTCGACGGTGGCAGGGTCGGTGAACAGCTCCCCGGCCAGCAACGCCTGCTGGAAGCGCAGCAGGTCACCGGTGGTGCTGATCAGGTCGTTGCACGAGACGATCATCTCGGGCAGGTGCAGGGGCCGATCGCCGGTGTAGAGGGTGGATGGGCTGGGTGTGGGTGCGGCCGGTTCGGTTCGGCCGGGCAGCCAGGTGTGCTCGAGACCGAGCGGGACGAGGATGCGATCGGTCAGCAGCTCGGCGTAGCTGTGGCCGGTGGCGGCCTCGACGATCCGGATCAGCAGTTGGAAGCCGGTGTCGGAGTAGCGGGCCCTCTGACGGGGGGCGGCGAGGTCCTGGGGGGCGAAGTGGGGACGGTGCTGTTCGCGGGCCATGCGCACCACGTCGTCGAAGCTCCAGGCTCGGTCCTCACCGGCGGCGAGCAGCTCGAACAGGCTCCGGCCTTCACGTGGCTTCTCGAAGTGGTCGGGCAGCCCCGAGGTGTGGCTGGCGAGGTGGCGGACCGTGATCTGCGGCGTGTGGTCGGTGCCCTTGAACAGGTGCAGCCCGTCGGTCACCGTCGCGGGCAGGTGCTCGACGATGGGGTCGTCGAGGTGCAGCTCGCCGCGTTCGTGGGCCTGCAGGACCAGCGTGATGATGAACCGCTTGGTGATGCTGGCGATGAAGAAGGGCGTGTCGGGGGTGAGCGCGGGGCCGTGCGGGCCGGCGTCGCCTGCGGCGGCGGACCAACGGCGCTGGCCGTCACCGCTGACGATGGCGAGGTTGGCGTGGTGGCTGCGCCGACGCGACACCAGCGTGTCGAGCACGGCGGTCAGGCGGGTGTGGACGTCGTCGGAGACGAGGTTGTCGTCGGCGGTGCGGGTGCGGATGCTCATCGGGGTGCTCCTCTGGGATCGGAAGGCGAGGTCGGGGTCGCAAGGGGTCAAGCCGCGGTCTGCAGGACGAGCGCGGCGAGGCCGAGCAGGAACACGAGGTTGATGGTCACGTGGGTGGCGATCGCGAGCTGGGTGCTGCGGGTGCGCCACGCCAGCCAGGTCATCGGCAACAGCCCGACGATCCGGGTCAGGTTCTGCCACGGGGTCCAGAAGTGGTAGAGCGAGAACAGCACGGTGTTGAGCACCGGCGCCCACCCTCCGTACCGGTCGATGCGGGGCAGCAGGTAGCCGCGGAAGTACAGCTCCTCGGTGACCGGCCCGACCACGCCGTTGAACACGAACGCGACCACCACCAGGATGACCAGGGCGGAGGTGGGGGCGGACTCTCCGGCCTGGTCGACCATCGAGAACTGCCAGATCGCATCGGGGATCCAGGTGAAGAACCGTTCGGCGATCCACTCGTCGAGCACCGCGGTGGCCACGACGAGCCACACCGCGAACCAGGCGAACAACCCGATGGTGATCGGGACCAGCCGCCGGGCCGGGAGACGTTCGCGGTAGACGACCGTGCTGCGCAACGAGAACGTGCCGGTCGTCCTCCTCGCGTGGGCGAACAGGACGCCGAGCTCGATCGGGACGATCACCAGCCCGATGCCGGCGAACAGCGCGAACACCGTCGGGAACCCCGCGGAGCGCAGCGCCGGCGCGGCTACCACGACGAACAGGGTCAACGCCGCTCCGGGCAGCAGGTGCAGCAGGATCGACCACCACAGGCGGTGCTGCTCCGGGCTCTGTGGCGAGCGGTCGTCGGACCTGTCGACGGGGTGCTCGGCCAGGCGGGTGGCGGGCTGGATGGAGGTCATCGTGGGCTCCTTCACGATCCGAGGGTCCGGGGCGTGCGTCGGGCGTCAGCTGGTGTCCGACGGCCCGTGATGCGACGATGCCCCGGTGGCCTGTCGCCGACCTGTCGCCGGTCTGTGCCCCTGTCCCACGACCAGCTGCCGGGGCCGGCACGACCTCGATCGCGTCCCATCAGCCCGGTCAACCGGAGCGCTCGAGCGGAAGAGCTGCTGCGGTCCAGGCGGCGAGCCCACCCGCGAACCAGGCCACCTCGACGTCGAGGTGGTGCAGTTCGGCCACGAGCGTCGGGGCCACGACGGCGTGCTCGTCCTCGCCGTAGACGACGATCGGGACGTCGTGACCGAGACGACGCAGCAGCCCGACGTCGGGCCTGGCCAGGGACCCCGGGATGTGGCCCGCGGTGAAGGGGTGCGCGTCGGTGGCGTGGATCAGCCACAGCCGCAGCGCCGGGTCCGCGAGGAGGGCACGCAGCTCGGCCAGCGACACGGCTGCCAGCAAGGGCTCAGGCATGGTCGTCTCCCTCAGTAGGCTCGGCCGAGGCGGAGGTGCGACGACGGTGGACATCGAGGTGCTCGGACGACCCGCCGTCCGCCTCGCCGGCGAACGGGTCGAGCTGACGGGTCGGCAACCCGCGCTGCTGGCTGCCCTGGCGATCGCGGCACCTCGAGCCGTCACCTCCGACGCGCTCCTCGACGCGATCTGGGGCGAGGAGCTGCCCGCGGATCCCGCGAACGCCCTGCAGCAGCGGATCTCGACCCTGCGACGCACGATCGACCCGGACCGGAGCGGGACGCTGGTCACGGTGGCTGGCGGCTACGCGTTGCGGGTCGCCGACGCGGCCATCGACGCCCGCCGGTTCGCCCGACTCACCGCCGAGGGCCACGAGCTGCTCGTGGCGGGGAACCTCGAGGCAGCCCACGACCGGCTCACCGCGGCGCTGGCGCTGTGGCAGGGCGACGCGCTCGACGGCGTCGCCGACGAACCGTGGGCCATCGCCGAGGCGCACCGGCTGGAGGAGCTCAAGCTCACGACGATCGAGGACCGCAACGAGGCCGCGCTGGCGCTCGGGGCCGGTGCCGAGCTGGTCTCCGAGCTCACCGAGCTCGTCACAGCGGAGCCGCTGCGCGAGCGCCTCTGCGGCCAGCTGATGCGTGCCCTCTACCGGGCCGGACGACAGGGCGAGGCGCTCGAGCGCTACGAGCGGACCCGACGGCTGCTCGCGGACGAACTGGGTGTCGACCCGGGCCCACAGCTGCAACGGCTCCACCTCCAGCTGCTCGACCAGGCCGCCGACCTGGAGGTGGCTGCGGTCGCGACACCGCGACGGTCGCGGCCCACCGGCAACCTCCCGGCGGCCACGACACCGGTGATCGGTCGGGACGCGGCGCTGGACCGGGTCGCGCAGCTGCTGGATGCCGGCCGGCTGGTGACCCTGACCGGGCCAGGTGGTGCGGGCAAGACCACGCTCGCGCTCGAGGTGGCCCGCCGGCTCGCGGCGCCGGCCGATGGGACCTGGCTGGTGGAGCTGGCCCCGTTGATCGACGGCGGCGCCGTCGCCTCCCAGGTCGCGACCAGCCTGGGGGTCCTCCCGGGCGGGTTCGGTACCGCGGGGGTGGATGCCACCCGGCTGGTCGACGCGCTGGCGGAGAGCGAGCTGTTGCTCGTCCTCGACAACTGTGAGCACGTCGTCGCCGAGGTGGCCGAGCTGGTCGCGGCGCTGCTCGCCCACGCCCCCGGGATCCGCGTGCTCGCCACCAGCCGTGAGCCGCTCGCGGTCGCTGGCGAGCTCGTGTGGTCCCTGCCCACCCTGGCCGTCCCCGACGAGGACGCGGCGGACATCGACACGGTCCTCGCTGCGCCGGCGGTCGAGCTGCTGGTCGAACGGATCAGGGCGCACGAGCCGACCTTCGAGCTCGACGTCGCCTGCGCGCCCGCCGCGGCGGCCATCGTCCGCCGCCTGGACGGGATGCCCCTGGCGATCGAGCTGGCGGCTGCCCGCCACCGCGTACTGCCCCTGCCCGAGCTCGCCGACGCGCTGGACGACCGGTTCGCCGTCCTGTCGAGCACCCGACGGGGCGCTCCGTCCCGGCAGCGCACCCTGCGCGCCACGCTCGACTGGAGCTGGGAGCTGCTCGACGGTGAGCAGCAGACCGCGTGGGCCGCCCTCGCGGTCCCCGTCGATGGCGTCGACCGCGCCACCGCCGCAGCCCTGCTGGACGCAGCGGGCGTGCGCGGCCACCCCCTCGACGTGCTCGGCGACCTGGTCGATCGCTCGCTGCTGGCGGTCGACACCTCGTCGCGCACCCGCTACCGGATGCTCGAGTCGGTCCGTCTCTACGGCCAGGAGCGGCTCGCCGAGCTGGGCCACGACGGAGCCGTCCGTGCCCGGCACGCCGACGTCGTCGCCGAACGGCTCGCCGCCTGTCACCCTCGGACGGATCCGCAGGCCTTCGAGGTCGACCTTCCCGGCCTGGCCACGTGGCTCGACGAAGCCCGGGCGGCACTGCGCTGGGCCAGCGATGCCGGCCAGCTGCGTCGGGTCCAACAGGTAGCGGGCCGGCTCGGCTGGTTGTGGCTGCTGGGCGGGCTGGCGGCCGAGGGGATCGGCTGGCTCGACCGGGGGCTCGGCGCCCACGACGGCGCACCTGTCGACGACCTCGACGTCGATCAGACGGACCCGGTCGCGCTGCTCTGGGCCAGCGGGCTGCGCACCACCGGTGCCGCACCGCACGGCCACACCTGGGCCACCCGGTCCCTCGCGGCCGACCTCGACCCTGTCGACCGCGTCCTCGCGGAGCTGTTCGCGGCGATCCACCCGGCACACGCCGGGGACGTCGAGGTGGCGCTGTCGGAGCTGCATGGCGCGGTGGAGCACGCAACCGAGATCGGCGGGTGGGTGCTCGGGTTCGCGCACCTGTTGACCGCGCAGATCGGCCGTATCGCCGGACGGATGGAGGACGTGCGCGGCCACGCCGAGGCCGGCCTCGAGCTGCTCACCGACGACCGGGTGGGGTGGGCGCGCGTGCAGGGCATCGACATCGTCATCGATGCCATCGACCCGACGGCGGATCCCGATCGGGCGCGTCGGTTCGCTGCCGAGGGTCTGGCCCTGTGTCGACGCGGCGGCTTCCCGGAGCTCGAGGGACGCATGCTGCTCCAGCTCGGCGTCGCGACCGACGCGATGGGAGACCCCGCCTTGGCCCGCAGCTACCTCGACGAGGCCGTCGAGCTCACGGAGCGGGCAGGTCAGGGGCCGAGCCTCGGGTTCGCGCTGCTGGTGGCCGGGACCCACGCCCGCGAACGCGGCGACCTCGACCTCGCGTCCGAGCAGCTCACTCGCGCCCGCGAGCTGCTGGCCGGGACCGGCCTGCCGTACGGATCGGCGCGGGCCGCGCTCGAGCTCGGACGGACCCTGCTCGAGCGCGGCGAGCCGGCGGGAGCCGGCGAGCTCGCCGCCGACGCTGCCCGCCTCGCCCGTGACGTCGGCGATCCCGAGCTGCTGGGCGACACGGAGTCGCTGGTGGCAGCGGTCCAACGGGACGGACCAGCAGGCGCCCGCCGGCCCTGAGCCTGTCAGGGTGGCCGAGCGCTCCGAGGGTCCAGCGGGCGAGGTTCCGGGAGATCGCATGCCAGCAGCATCCCCGCGTCACCTGTCCCGGACCTGTCACGTCGCCGGGCTGGCGACGGCAGCGCCATATACCCGATGCTCGCCGGCTTGGCGACACCTCATCCGGTCGCGCGTGCACAGCCGGCCCAACCGCCTCGTACGCTACCGCGACCCCAACGGTCCCAACGGTCCGCAGACCTCCCCGTGGCCACCCCTCTGGAGCCCCTATGTCGATGCTGACGCCGGTCGGCGAGCACGAGCTCCTGCTGTTCTGGATCCAGCTGGTGCTGCTGCTGGCCACCGCCCGCGGCCTCGGCGCCCTGGCTCAGCACTTCAACCAACCTCGGGTCGTCGGCGAACTCAGCGCAGGCGTGATCCTCGGCCCGTCGATCTTCGGTCGCCTGCTCCCCGACGTGGCGAGCTGGGTCTTCCCGGGCGGCCAGGTCGAGAGCGCGCTGCTGTTGGCCATCGCGTGGCTCGGCATCGCGCTGCTGCTGGTCGTGACCGGGTTCGAGACCGACCTCGGGCTGCTGCGCCGCCTCGGCGGACCCGCCATCTCGCTGTCGACGGGGAGCTTGGTGGTCCCGCTGCTCCTCGGCTTCGGGACCGGCTGGATCATGCCGGAGACGCTGTGGGGGGACCAGGCCAACCGCCTCGGGTTCGCGCTGTTCATGGGCGTCGCGCTGAGCATCTCCGCACTGCCGGTGATCGCGAAGATCATGGTGGAGATGAACCTCATGCGCCGTAACGTCGGCCAGCTCACGATCGCCGCGGCGATGGCCAACGACCTCATCGGCTGGATGCTGTTGGGGGTCGTCGTCGGGATCTTCACCGCCGGGGTGGTCGATGTCACCGGGCTGTCCATCACGGTGCTCAGCGTGGTCGCGTTCCTGGTCCTCGGGCTGACCATCGGCCAGCGGATCGCGGACTGGGTGTTGCGGCGGGCGCGCTCCGCCGGTGGGTTCGGCGGGGCGCTGTCCACCA
This sequence comes from uncultured Actinomycetota bacterium, assembly GCA_964451855.1. GTDB lineage: Bacteria > Actinomycetota > Nitriliruptoria > Nitriliruptorales > Nitriliruptoraceae > CSSed11-175R1. The sequence continues at coordinate 1,483 of CAYVJT010000058.1, read as the reverse complement.
CCCTGCTCGTCGTGTTCGTCCTTGGTGCGATCACCCAGGCGCTCGGCGTCGAGGCCGTCCTCGGCGCCCTGGTCGCCGGTGTCATCCTCGGCCGGAGCCGGTACCAGCGCCAGGACGTGAAGCGTTCGATCGAGGTGTTGAGCAACGCCGTCTTCGCCCCGATCTTCTTCGCCACCGCGGGTCTCTACGTCGATCTGGCGGTCCTGTTCGAACCGACCGCGATCTTCTGGGCGGTGGTCGTGCTCGGGGTCGCCGCGATCGCGAAACTCCTCGGTTCCTTCGTCGGAGGCCGGATCGCGGGGATGTCCAACATGGAGAGCCTCGCCGCCGGCATCGGGCTCAACGCACGTGGGGCCATGGAGATCGTCCTCGCCACGATCGGCCTCGCCCTGGGCGCGCTCAACGACACCTCGTACGCCATCATCGTGCTGCTGGCCGTCGCGACCTCGATGGCGGCTCCGCCGCTGCTCCGGCCCGCCTTGCGCCGCGTCGAGCCCGCCGGGGAGGAGGCGGAGCGGCTCGAGCAGGAGGAGATGCTCTCCAAGGCGGTCATCGCCAACGTGCAGAGCGCACTGCTCCCGACCCGTGGCGGCCTCAACTCGATGCTGGCTGCCAAGGTGCTCGACGGCCTGCTCCAGCCCTCCGCCCACGTGACGATCCTCTCGGTGCGCGAGCGGCTCGGCACGACCATCCCGGAGCTCGAAGGCGTCCGTAGTGTGCTCGCCAACCGGGCGACGGACCTGCGGGTCGAGACACAACGCGACGATCCGGCCGCAGAGATCCTGAAGGAGGCCGGGATGGGCCACCGGCTGCTGACGCTGGGGCTCAACGAGGACTTCGCCGGCTCCCACGAGCTCTCCGCGCCGATCCAGCGGGTGATCGCCGACACCCCGATCCCGCTGCTCCTGGTCCGCCACGGCTCCCACGTCCGGGGGCCGCGCGACCTCGACGGGCGGGAGATCCGCCGGATCCTGCTCGGCGTCACCGGCACGCTGCCGGGCCGTGCCGCCGAGGAACTGGCCTTCCGGCTCTCGACCTCCTTCGACGCGGAGGTCCTGGCCATCCACGTGGTGACCCGCGGCGAGTCGGGCAACGAGCGGTCCGCAGCCGTGGAGCGCCAGCTCACCCGGGTCAAGGAGGTCGCCGAGACCTTCGGTAGCGGCAGCCACGTGCAGGCCCGTCGTGCCCCGGCTGCCGCCGAGGAGCTGGTGCGTGCCGCCGACGAGTGGCGGGCCGACACGATCGTCCTCGGCGCGACGGTCCGTCCGGTGGGAGGTCGCCCCTTCCTCGGTCACGGGACCGAGTGGCTCCTCGAGCACGCACGGCAGACGGTGATCAGCGTCGTCTACCCCCTCGGCGAGGACAAGGCCGACTAGCAGCCGGACCCGTCTGACCCGACCGACCCGCCGGATCCGATCTCATCCCGGCCTCACCCCGGCCTGTGTTCGGCAGCTGGTGTTGATGGATGGGCGCAACGCGCCCC
>CAYVJT010000057.1:0-18801 GCA_964451855.1 uncultured Actinomycetota bacterium | reverse complement strand
GGTCGCGGTCGCCGGGCTGATCGGCTGAACATGAGCGGCGCCGGAGGCCCCGTGGTGGGGTTGGAGGGGCCGGAGGCGGCCTCGGAACGTGGTCTGAGCGGCGCCGGAGGCCCCGTGGTGGGGTTGGAGGGGCCGGAGGCGGCCTCGGAACGTGGTCTGAGCGGCGCCGGAGGCCCCGTGGTGGGGTTGGAGGGGCCGGAGGCGGCCTCGGAGATCGGGCTGAGCGGCGCCGGAGGCCCCGTGGTGGGGTTGGAGGGGCCGGAGGCGGCCTCGGAACGTGGTCTGAGCAGGCTCTTCGGGCGCGCCACGGCGCTCGTGCTGCTCGTCGGCGCTGGGCTGCTCGGTTCGGCTGTCTCGGCCGAGGCCCACACGCGCACGGAGGAGACCACCAACGTCCACAGCCGCATCACCTCAGCTGACCTGCCCGACGGACTCGAGGTGACCGTCCACACCGGTGGGCTCCTGATCGAGATGAGCAACACCACCGACGTGCCGCTGATCGTCCACGGCTACGACGGCGAGCCCTACCTGCGGATCGGCCCGGACGGCGTCGAGCACAACCGCCGCTCCCCGGCGGCACACCTCAACCGCGAGCGCTACGGCAACGTGGCGATGCCCCCCGACGTCGACGCCGATGCGCCACCGGAGTGGGTACGGATCGCGGACGAGCCACGCCACCTCTGGCACGACCACCGCACCCACTGGATGTCCCCCCAGCCCCCCGGGTTCGTTGACGCTGGCCCCATCGCCCGCGCGATCATGGGCGCGCAGTTCGTCGGTCCGATCGGTCGTGCCCACGGGGCCGCAGGCGCCTTCCAGGACTGGGCGGTCCCCCTGACCTACGGTGACCGGTCGCTGACGGTGGAGGGCGAGCTCATCTGGCGCGATCCGCCGAGCCCGTGGCCGTGGCTCGCGCTCGGTGCCCTGCTGGTGGCGCCAGCGCTGCTGGGGCTACGCCGGCAGGAGGTCGGGTCCCTGGTGCGCCCAGCGGCGCTCGTGGTCTTCGCCGTCGCGATGATCAACACGATCCACCTCGTCGACGATCTGGTCGCCTGGCCGTCCGACCCGCTCGACGAGCTCTCGGGCCTCCTGCACACCTCGATCTTCCTCGTCGGGGGGATCGGTGGGGCCCTGTGGGCCTGGTTCGGCAGCAGCGGCCGTGTGCTCGCGCTCGGGATCGGATCCGCCTCCGTGCTCTACCACCAGGGTCTGATCCACCTGCCGATGCTGTTCGCCTCCGCGTTCCCCACCGTGTGGCCGGACGGGCTCGTGCGTCTCACGATCGCGCTCGGGTTGCTCCAGGGTGTGGTGGTCGCGGCTGTCGTCATCCGGGCGCTGCGCGACCGTGCACCGTGGGACCTTGACGAGCGGCCGAGACGAGGGGCATATCGCGACGTGCCGTCCCCTGAAGAGCCGCGGCTGAGGTCGAGGGGTGACGAGGAGGCTCGGGTCGGGAGCCCTGGCGCGGACTGATCGTCGCGCTCGGAGCCGGGATCCCGCCGGGTTCGCCAGGGACGCGATCGGCCCGTCCTGGGCGCTGCTCGCCCGTGCTTGACCTTTAACCATAAGTCTAGTACAAAACGTTAAACGATGGCTTAGCTGAAGGGTGTGGGTCCCACCTGCATCCGCCGGGCCGTCCGCCGCCGATGCCCGGAGACGAGGACACCGACATGGCCCGAACGGCCGAGGCAGTGCCAGACACCGTCGTGCACCGGGCGCTGTCCAGCCCGACCCGCAGCCGGGTGCTGCACCTGCTCCGGTCAGCGGAGGCGCCGATGTCCGCGCAGGAGCTCGCCACGGCCCTGGACCTGCATCCCAACACCGTGCGCAGCCACCTCGGCATCCTCCAGAACGCCCGGCTGGTCGCCAGCTCCCGGCAGGGGTCGGGTCGCAGGGGCCGACCGCGCCACCTGTTCGAGGCGGTCGACGAGGACGGCGACGGCACCGGTTCCGACGAGGCCTACCAGTTGCTCGCCACGGTGCTCGCCGACCGGGTGCGAGGTGATCATCCGGATGCGGAACACGTGGTGGAGCAGGCCGCTGTCGCGTGGAGCCACCGACTCATCGAGCCGGGTGAGGAGCCGGCCAACGCCGCCGCAACCGCCGACCGGCTCTCGGACCTGCTGCGCCTGCTCGGGTTCGTGACCCGGCTCGACGGGGACGTCGGAGCTGGCGCAGAACTGATCGTCGAGAGCTGCCCCTTCGCCGAGGTCGCACGCACCCACCCCGAGGTGGCCTGCTCCTTCCACCGCGGGCTCATCCAAGGCGTGCTCACCGCCCTCGGCGGGCACCTGCGGCTGCTGCACCTCGAGGCGGACCCTCGCACGCACCGCTGCCGGGCCGCGGTGAGGAGCGCGGGATGACCGGCAACGTCGAGGCAGGCCCGGTGTCCGGTCCGGCGGTCTCGCCGCGACCGGTGGGCGGCGCACACGTGCCGACGCGGTCGTCCGTCGCGTCACGCCGCACGTCGGAGCCTGGCGGGCTGCCTCGGCATCGGGTGCTGCTGTTGCTGCTCGGGGGCACCGGTCTGCTGCTCGGCACCTACACCGGGCTGGCTCGGGGCGGGATCGAGCACCGGTTCGTCGCCGCCGACCTGCACGGCATCGTCATGGTGCTGGGTTTCCTCGGCACGCTCATCGCGCTGGAACGGGCGGTGGCGCTCGGCCGGCGGTGGGGGTACGCGGGCCCCGCGCTGAGCGGCGTGTCCGTGCTGGTGTTGACGGTGTCACGACCCCTCGGCGGTGCGCTGCTGCTGGCCGCCGGTGTGGTGGTCGTCGCCACCTACCTCGCCCTGTTGCAGCGCGGCCACCTCGACGTCCACCTCGTCGTGATGCTGGTCGGTGCACTCGCCTGGGTGGCCGCCGTCGCACTGTGGCTCGCGGGTACCGGGCCGGTGCGTGTCACGCCGCTGCTCGCGGGGTTCCTGGTCCTGACGATCATCGGGGAGCGACTGGAGCTGAGCCGGCTGACGATGCCGTCCGGCGCCAGCCGCTCCCGCTTCCTGCTCCTCGTGGCGACCCTCGTCGTCGGGATCGCCATCGCGCCGTGGTGGCGCAGCTCCGGACTGGTCCTGGGTGGGCTCGCCCTGATCGGCCAGGTGCTGTGGCTCGTGCGCTACGACGTCGCGCGGCGGACGATCCGCCGTCCGGGGCTGCCCCGGTTCGTGGCCGCCTGTCTGCTCGGTGGGTACGTCTGGCTCGCGGTCAGCGGCGCGCTCTGGATCGCGATGGGCGCGGGCGTCCGCGGGCCGCTGCTGCACGACGCGTTGGTGCACTCGCTGTTCCTGGGGTTCGTCCTGTCGATGGTGATGGGGCACGCGCCGATCATCTTCCCCGCCGTGCTGCGGATCCCGCTGGTCTTCCTCCCGATCTCCTACCTGCCGCTGATCCTGCTGCACGTGTCGGTCGCGGTGCGCATCACCGCCGACCTCGCCGGGTCGTTCTGGTGGCGGGAGATGGCGATGCATGGCAACGTGACCGCGCTCCTGCTGTTCGTCGTCATCTCGGTGCACTCCGCCCGACGGGGACGCCGCGCTGCGAGGAACGAGCAGACCAGCACGCTCTCGCAGAGGTCCGCATGATGGCCACCGCCACGTCCCTGCCCGTGCTGCGGCCCGGGCACGGCAAGCCCCGCGGGGCATCGCCCTTCGCCGCAGCGGCCCCCAGCATCGTGGCCGCGCTGGTCTACGCGATCGCCCTCGTGGTCTGGCTGGTCGCAGGGGACGCGCTCCCGGGTGGGCGGACCTTCGCGGTCCACCTGTTCACGCTGGGCGTGCTGACCAACCTGGTGCTCACCTTCAGCGAGCACTTCGCACGGACGGTGACCCGGACACCGGGGGAACGGGCCTGGTGGTGGCCGGTGGCCACCAACCTCGGCATCCTGCTGGTCCTCACGGGCCTGCCGGCGCGGATCGTCCCGGCGCTGGCGGCGGGATCGACGCTGCTCATCGGCGTGGTGTTCCTCGCCTACGTGCGCCTGCGGCGGATGCGCAAGGCGGCGGTGGGGGCCCGCTTCGCGTGGATCGTGCGGATCTACGAGCGTGCCCACGGCGCCTTCATCCACGGTGCCGTGTTCGGCGCGCTCATGGGGATCGGGCTGCTCACCGGCTCGTGGTTCGGCGCCGCCCGGTTCGCCCACCTGCACGCCAACGTCCTGGGCTGGGGCGGGCTGACCCTGCTCGCCACGCTCGTCTTCTTCGGGCCGACGATGGCTCGCACGCGCATCGAGCCCGGGGCCGACGACCGGGCCGCACGCCTGCTGCGGCACGGGGCATCGGGGCTGAGCGCCGCGGTGCTGCTGCTGTTCCTCGCCGGGATCGGTGGCAACTGGGCGACCGCGCTCAACGCTGCCGCCGGCGTCGGGTTGGCGGTCTACGCCCTGGCGGCGACGCTGGTGTGCCTGCCGGTCGGCCGTGCTGTCTGGGGGGCTCGTGTGACCGCCGCACGTCCCCTGGTGCTCGGGGTGTGCCTGTGGTTCCCGCTGGCGGTGTGGGCCGACGTGGTCGTCGTCGCGACGGGGTCGTGGCGCTGGCTCGACGCGTTGGGCGTCGTGGCGCTCACCGGGGTGTTGGCGCAGGCCATCCTGGCGACGCTGGTCTACCTCGCGCCGATGCTGCGTGGCCGCTCCACAGGCAGCCGGGAGATCGTGCGCGTCCGCCTGGAGGTCGGGGCGCGGACCCGCGCTTGGGCGCTGTCGACGGGCGTCGCGCTCTCCGCGGCAGGTGCGGCGAGGTTGCTCGACGACGTGCCGCTGCTAGGGATCGGCTGGGGCCTGGTGGTCGCGACGATGGTGACCACCCTGCTCGTCGCGCTGTGGCCCCTGCGGGAGGCGCGGTCCCCGGAGGAGGCGGACGCGGGGCGCTAGCACCGCGAGATCAGCCGATGCGGTCGCGGCGCAGGATCGTGGCGTGGTAGGCGCCCGCCGGGGTCGTGATCGTGACACGTTCTCCAGGGCGCTGCCCGAGGACGGCGCGGGCGACCGGCGAGTCCGCGGAGGTGCGATCGTCGTCCATCCCGGCCTCGACGGGGTGCACGATCAGGAAGGTCTCCCGCGACCGGTCGGGGAACTCCACCTCGACCGAGTCGCCGATCTCGATCACGCTCGGGTCGTCGATCACGTCCGCGGGGGCCACGGCATCACGCAGCAGCACGTCGAGCTCGTGGATCTGGGTCTCGAGCTGTCCGCGTTCGGTGATCAGTTCCTCGGTGCGCTCGTTGCGGAGCTCGTCGTTGATCCGGTCGCGCCGCTCGACGGCGCGGTCTCGACGTGCCTCGAGCCACGCACGGCCCGCTGCGGTGAGCACCACGGGGTCCTGGTTCACAGCGATGTCAGTGGGCATGGCGCACCCTCCGGCTCCTCGATAGGGACGCGACAGGAATGAAGCTTAGCTTCATGATATCCGTTGAGCGTGAAGTATGTAGGGGAACCGCCGAGCGGAGCTTCCGCCGGTCGGATCACGGGCGCCCGCCCGGATGCAGGGTCCAGAGGACCTCGGTCGGGGTGTCGCCGGGGCTCGTCCAGCCCGAGATCGGGGACAGCGACGACACCAGCGCGTCGCCCTCGTGGAGGGTCTCGGTGCGTCCGCCGATCCGGAGGTCCAGGATGCCACGCACGACCGTGAGCAGCTCCGGGACCTTGACCGTGAACGGTGGGTGGTCACCGCTGGCACCTGGGGCGAACTCGAGCAGCCACAGCTGGCCGGTCCGTGGGTCGTCGACGAGGCGTTCGCCGACCAGGCCCGCCTGGAGCTGGGTGCGCTCACGCCCGCTGCGACGTGAGATGCTGTACCCCGGGGTCCCCGTGTCCGTGGGGCCGAACGGAACCCCGAGCACCTCCCAGAGCCGCACGAGGGTGTCGCCCCCGGGACCACGCACCCCCCGCTCGACCTGGGACAGCGCGGACGGGGTGATGCCGACCTGGCGGGCGAGCTCGGCCTGGGAGAAGCCGCGGAGCAGGCGCTGGTCACGGATCATGGTGCCCAGGCGTTCGCGCGCGGTCGCCGGGGAGCCCAGTCCCCTGAGGTCCCCGGCGCTGACCTCGGCGTGCAGGGTGCGTCCCACCACCTCCGTGGCGCGACCGTCGGCTTTGCGGACCGTGAGCGTGAGCTGCGCGTCGTCGGTGGTCAGCTCGATCACCACCTGGGTGATCTCCGCGAGGCGGCGCAGGAAGCTCGGCCGGTGCGCTTCGGCGTCGACAGGCCACACGGCGAGGCTGCGACGACGGTAGAGCCGCGGACAGGCCGCGAGGAACAGCCCGAGCCCGGCGTCGTCGCCCCACGCGCGCTGGACGGCGGTGAGCCGATCGAAGACGAAGGCGGCGCCGGTGCCGACCTCCTCGTCGATCGCGCGCAGCTGCGCGAGCGCCTCCTCGAAGCTCGCTCCTGGCGCCAGCGCGTGGGGCAGGCCGGAGGGTTCACCCGTGATCACCGGTGACCAGTCGAGCACCGTCACGTCCTCGGAGACGGGGCCGGCCCAGGGCGCATCGACGGTCACGATCACCACCGGGGCCCGACCGCGTGACGCCGCGACGAACCGGTCCACGATGAGCGACAGCGGCGCGTCGGCATCGCCCTGGAAGACCAGGTTGTCGCCGATGCGGACCCCGTCGACGAGGCTGTCGATCAGCTCCGTGCCGCTGGTCGGTCCTGGCACCGTCGCCACCTCGTCGCCACCTCGTCGCGTGCCTCGGGCAACGGTACTCGGCCGGCTACCGGCGCACGTGACGAACGTCGGGGTCGCGCTCAGGAGGCCAGTGCGGTCGGGTCCGCGGTCCGCGCCTCGAGGGCCTCGGCGATGCGGGAGACGCCGAGCACGTTCGCGGCCGCCCGGAGCGGCAGCCCGCGCTGCTCCGAGACCCGCCAGAGGTCCTCGAGCGCGGCGTGCATCCGGGCGTCGAGCCGCCCGGTGACGTCCTCGGCCGTCCACCGCTGCCCGCGCAGGTTCTGCTGCCACTCGAAACACGAGACGGTGACCCCGCCGGCGCTCGCGAGCACGTCTGGGACGACCGTGACGCCGCGGTCCTGCAGCACCAGGTCGGCCTCCGACGAGCAGGGGCCGTTGGCAGCCTCCGCGATCAGGCTCGCGCGGACGCGCGCGGCGACGTCCTCGTCGATCACGCCCTCGAGCGCGGCCGGGACCAGCACCTCGCAGTCCAGGGTCAGCAGCTCGTCCTCGCCGATCACCTCGGCGTCGTGGTGGACCACCGAACCGTGCTGGGCCTTGGTCGCCGCGACGGCCGCGATGTCGAGACCCGTCGGGTCGTGGATCGCGCCCTGGCTGTCGGAGACCGCGATGACGCGGAGCCCCTCGTCCGACAACATCCTGGCCAGGTGCGCGCCGGCGTTGCCGAAGCCCTGGATGACGACCCGCGCGTCGGCCGCCAGCCCCAGCCGCTTCGCGGCCGCGAGGACCACGGTCCGACAGCCCGCGGCGGTCGCGGTGTCCCGTCCGAGCGAGCCCCCCGCCTCGAGGGACTTGCCCGTGACGACGGCCGGCGACGGCGACCCGGTCACCCGCGCGTACTCGTCGGCGATCCAGTCCATGTGGCGGGGCGTGGTGTTCACGTCCGGTGCCGGGACGTCGATGTCCGGCCCGATGTTCGGGGCGATGCCTCGGGTGTAGCTCCGGGTCAGCGATTCGAGTTCCGACGAGCTGAGCTGCTTGGGGTCGACGGTGACCCCGCCCTTCCCTCCGCCGAGGGGGAGGTTCATCAACGCGGTCTTCACGCTCATCAACGTGGCGAGGCCCGCGACCTCCTCCGGCGTGACGTCGAGGTGGAAGCGGGTGCCCCCCTTCGCCGGCCCGCGTGCCGTCGAGTGGGCGACGCGGTACCCAGGGACGACCCGGACGCTGCCGTCGTCGGCGACGTAGGGGACCTGGACCGCCAGGGTGCGCTCCGGGTGGTGCAGCGAGTCGCGGACCCAGTCGTCGAGGTGGAGCTCCTCGACGGCCGCGTCGATCGCAGCCAGGGCGAGACGGTGCAGGTCGATGCTCACGTGAGGCCTCCTTGGTTCGGAGCCCGCACGCGGTGCGCGGACGGCAGCGCCGACCCCGCCCGTGCGGGCACGCCCAGGTGGGCGATGGCGACGCGCCGTTGCGTCACGCGAAGGATAGCCATGAAGCGGTGCTTCATGCACGTTGGCGTGTCGCCACCGCCAGCCTCGACCGCGTCGGTCGACCGTCCCGCCGCACCGCGACGGAAGCGTGCAGCGCCCTCGCGGGTTGCCCGAAGCAGACCCGCATCGTGACCCGCATCGTGTCGGCGACGCGGACGATCCGAAGCTCATCCCGACCAGCTCATCCCGACCTTGGAGGATCCCAACGTGCACACCTACGACGTCATCGTCATCGGGGCCGGCCCGGCCGGTGAGAACGCGGCCGACTACGCGACGCAACGCGGCCTGAGCGTCGCGATCGTCGAATCAGAGCTGGTCGGCGGGGAGTGCAGCTACTGGGGCTGCATGCCCTCGAAGGCACTGCTCCGCCCGACCGAGGCGCTCGCCGCCGCCAAGCGGATCCCGGCCGCGGCTGAGGCGATCACCGGCGAGGTCGACGTCGATGCCGTGCTGCGGCTGCGCGACGCCTTCACCTCCGGCTGGGACGATGCGGGGCAGGTGAACTGGCTCACCTCGGCCGGGGTCGAGCTGATCCGCGGGCACGGGCGGCTCGCCGGGGAGCGGTCCGTCGAGGTGACCGCCGAGGACGGGACCGTCACCCAGCTCGAGGCGACCCGCGGCGTGGTCATCGCCGTCGGGACCCGGGCAGCGATCCCGCCGATCGACGGGCTCGCCGACGCCGTGACGTGGGACAACCGCGACATCGCCGCCGCGCAGCGGATCCCCGAGCGGCTGCTCGTGCTCGGTGGTGGGGTCATCGGGGTCGAGATGGCCCAGGCCGTCAAGCGGCTCGGCGCCACCGAGGTGACCGTGATCGAGGCGGTCGACGGGCTGCTCGGCAACGAGGAGCCGTTCGTCAGCGACGAGATCACCGCGGCACTGGAGGCCGACGGCATCGCCGTCAGGCTCGGTGCCCGTGCACAGAAGGTCCGGCGCGACGGCACCGATGGCCCGGTCACCGTCACCCTCGACGGCGGTGAGGAGCTCACGGGCGACGAGCTGCTCGTCGCGGTCGGCCGGCGTGCGCCCACCGACGACCTCGGGCTGGACGCCGTCGGGGTCGAGCCCGGCCGCGGCGGCTACCTCGAGGTGGACGACCACCTCCGGGTGTCCGGTCACGACTGGCTGTACGTGGTCGGGGACACCAACGGCCGCGCGCTGCTCACCCACCAGGGCAAGTACCAGGGCCGGCTCGTCGGCGACGCGCTGGCCGGCATCGACGTCGATCCCGCCTGGGCGGACACCTCGGCGATCCCGCGCGTGGTGTTCACCGACCCCCAGGTCGCCGCGGTGGGGCTGACCGAGGCGCAGGCCCGAGAGGCGGGGCACGACGTGTTCACCGTCAGCTACAACGTCGGCCACACCGCCGGCGGCGCGCTGCTGGGCAAGGGCACGGACGGCACGGCGCAGCTGGTGATCGACCGTGAACGGCGCACGATCCTCGGCGCGACCCTCGTCGGACCCGGGGTGGGGGAGCAGTTGCACGCGGCGACCATCGCCGTGGTGAGCGAGGTGACCATCGACCGGCTGTGGCACGCCGTCCCGTCGTTCCCGACGATGTCGGAGGTGTGGCTGCGGCTGCTCGAGGAGGTCCGTGCGCTCGAGCTCGGTGGCTGAGCCGCCTCAGCCACCCCGCGGCCCCGGTGTGCTCCCCCGCGTCGGGGCCGCGCTCCGCGGGTCTACAGGGTCGCGTCGAACCAGTGCCGGGCCCAGGTGAGCGCGACCTCGGCGGAGGCACGGTCGGTGAGCAGGTGGTCGGTGCCGAGCAGCGGTACGAACGCTCGGGGCTGACGGGCAGCCGCGAAGATGCGCTCCCCCTCACCCACCTCGACCACCTCGTCGTCGACGGCATGCAGCACCAGGAGCGGCCGGCCGATCTCCGCGACGGCACCCTTCTGGTCGTGGTCGTCGAGGTCATCGAGGAAGGAACGTGCCACCTCGAACCCGCGGCCGCCGATGCGCACGTGGACACGGTCACCGTCGCCGTCGGCGTCCTCAGCGCCCTCGAACAGGTGCCGCACGTGCGATGGTGACGACGGCGCGCCGATCGTCACCACCGAGCGCACCGTGTGGATCCGCTGCGCCGCCAGCAGGACCGCGGCCCCGCCCAAGCTGTGGCCCAGCATCCCGCACGGGCCGAAGCCCTCCTCGATCAGGGCCGTCGCCGCGTGCACGACGTCGCGGACGTCGTTCGCCACCGTCGTGGTGGCGAAGTCCCCCTCGCTCTCGCCGAGCCCCGTGAAGTCGAACCGCAGCACCGCGTAGCCGCTGTCGGCCAGCCCCCGGGCCAGCCGGGTCATGGTGTGCAGGTCCTTGGAGCAGGTGAAGCAGTGAGCCAGGAGGATGCTGCCGCGCGCGTCGTCGTCCGGCACGTGCAGCACGCCGTCGAGCTCGGCGCCGGTGCTGCCTGAGAAGGTCAGTGTGCGGGTCGTCACGGTTCTCCCGTCGGCGCGGTTCGCGCACCGACCCTACCGCTGGGATGTGTGGCGAGGCGCAACGCCGCTCAGCCGACGCCGCTCAGTGGAGGAAGGTGCTGGCGTAGCGCGTCAGGGTGTCGAGGTAGTTCGCGCGCTCGAAGGCGGCAGGGTCCGAGACCGTGGCCTGGCTGACCGAGCCGGTCATCTGCGCGACCGATGCGTACTCGCGTTCGGCCATCCACCCGCGCAGCCCGTCGACCAGGGCGCTCGCGTGGTCGGGGCCGTGGCGCAGCAACGCCGAGGTGGTCATCGCCACGTTCGCGCCCGCGAGCAGGGCCTTGGCGACGTCGAGGCGGGTGTGGATCCCGGTGGTCGCGGCGAGCGACGCGTCGACGCGACCGTGCAGCAGCGCCATCCAGCGCAACGGTAGGCGCAGCTCGTCGGAGTCGGACAGCACGAGGTGGGGGCTGACCGACAGCGTCTCGAGGTTGATGTCAGGCTGGTAGAACCGGTTGAACAGCACCAGGCCGGAGGCGCCGGCATCGACCAGGCGCCCAGCGAGGTTCGCGAGCGAGGAGAAGTAGGGCGAGAGCTTGACCGCGACGGGGACCTCGCACGCCCCCACGACGGACTCGACGATGCCCAGCGTCTCGGACTCGATCTCCCGGCCCGTGCGGTCGGGGTCGGCGGCCACCTGGTAGACGTTGAGCTCGATCGCGTCCGCGCCGGCGTCGGCGATCATCCGGGCGTAGGCGGTCCACCCGCCCTTGGTGGCCCCGTTCAGGCTGGCGATCACCGGCACCGACACGGCCTTCTTCGCCTCACGGATCAGACGCAGGTAGCGCACCGAGCCGTTGTTGTAGCCGTCGAGCACGGGCGTGTACCCGAACGTGGCCTCCGGGTTGGCGTCCGCGGACATGCCGAGGTAGCGCTCGACCTGGGCGATCTCGTGCTCGAGCTGTTCCTCGAACAGGCTCGGCAGCACGACCGCCCCGATGCCGGCGGCGTCGAGCGCGCGCAACGACGGCAGGTCGCCGGTGAGCGGGCTGGCCGACGCGACGACCGGACACCGCAGGGACATGCCGAGGTAGCTGGTCGTCAGGTCCGGCTCGCCCTCGGGGCCGGGACCGCTGGGCACGACCCGCCCCGCGCCGGAGATGCGCTCGAAGTCGCTCGGGAGGTCCTCGAGCTCACCCTCCGAGGTGGTCTCCGGGCCGGTGGTCGGGGTGCCGGGTGTTGACGGGCCGCTGGTGTCGGTCACGGTGTCACCTCCGGGTCGTCGGTGAGCTGGCGTTCGACACCAGCCAGCTGCTCGTAGTAGCGCCAGCGTTCGTCGACGTCGCGCTGCGCGAGGGCACGTAGCTGCTGCGCACGTTCGGGGTCGCTGCGCTCGAGGACGGCGTAGCGGCCCTCCGTGCTGAGGAAGCTCTCCACGGGCTCCTTGGGTGCCTTGGAGTCGAGCCGGAAGGGCCGGGTGTCGTCGTCGGCGCCAGGGTGGAACCGGAAGAGCGGCCAGTAGCCGGTCTTGACCGCCAGGTCCATCCGACCCATCGAGTGTCGCATATCGACCCCGTGCGCGATGCAGGTCGAGTAGGCGAGCAGCAACGACGGGCCGGGCCAGGCCTCGGCCTCGCGGAACGCCTTGATCGTCTGCATCTCGTTGGCGCCGAGCGCGATCTGCGCGACGTACACCGTCCCGTACTGGATCGCGAGCAGCCCGAGGTCCTTCTTGGGCGTGCCCTTGCCGGAGGTCGCGAACTTCGCCACCGCGCCGCGCGGGGTCGCCTTCGAGGCCTGCCCACCGGTGTTGGAGTACACCTCGGTGTCCAGCACCAGGATGTTCACGTCCGCGCCCGACGCCAGGACGTGGTCGAGGCCGCCGAACCCGATGTCGTAGGCCCAGCCGTCGCCACCGACGATCCACACGTCACGCCGGACCAGGACGCCGGAGATCGCCTCGAGCGCGCGCGCCTGGCTGTGACGCTCGCCGTCGAGGCTGGCGAGGCGGCGGCGCAGCTCGACCACGCGTGCACGCTGTTCGGCGATCCCGGTCTCGTCCCCCGCCGAGACGCCGGCGAGCAGTCCGTCGACCAGGTCGTCGCCGAGCTCTCCGGCCAGCTGGCGGAGCAGGTGCTCGGCGACGACGCGCTGTTCATCGAGCCCGAGCCGGATGCCCAGCCCGAACTCCGCGTTGTCCTCGAACAGCGAGTTCGACCAGGCGGGACCGCGGCCCGCGTCGTTGGTGCCCCACGGGGTCGTCGGCAGGTTGCCGCCGTAGATCGACGAGCAGCCCGTGGCGTTGGCGACGACGGTGCGGTCGCCGAACAGTTGGGTCATGAGCTTGAGGTAGGGCGTCTCGCCACACCCCGCGCAGGCGCCCGAGAACTCGAACAGCGGCTGCAGCGTCTGGGTGTGCTTGACCGTGTCGTTGCGGATGCCGGTGCGATCGGGGTAGGGGATCGCCTGGAAGTGGCGGAAGTTGTCGCGCTCCCGCTCGCGGTGATCGTCCGCGGGCTCCATGTCGATCGCCTTGTGCCCGACGTTCTCCTTGGACACCGCCGGGCAGGCCTCGACGCAGACACCACAGCCGGTGCAGTCGTCGGGGGCGACCTGCACGGTCAACAGGTGGTCGGTGAGGTCGCGGTCCTTGAAGGGCTTGCACAGGAACGACTCCGGGGCGTCGTCCAGGCCGTCCTCCGCCTCGAACACCTTGATCTGGATCGCGGCGTGGGGGCACACGATCGCGCACTTGCCGCAGTCGATGCACAGGTCCGGGTCCCAGATCGGGATCTCGGGCGCGAGCGAGCGCTTCTCGATGCGGGCCGTACCGGTCTCGAAGGTGCCGTCCACGGGCAGGGCGGACACGGGCAGCAGTTCGCCCTCGCCGTCGATGATGCGGGCGGTGACGCGTTCGACCAGGTCGGAGACGTCCGACCGGTCGGACGGCGTCAGCTCGAGGGCCCGGTCCAGCACCCCCGTGCGCCGCCAGCTGGCGGTGACCTCGGCGGGGACGGGGACCTCGTGGACCGCGTCCGCCGCGGCCTTGATGGCGTCGAGGTTGCGCTGGACGATCAGGGGGCCGTGCTCCGCGTAGGTCTTCTCCGCCGCATCGCTGATCGCCGCGATGGCGTCGTCCATGGGCAACAGCTCGGAGGCGGCGAAGAACGCGACCTGCATCACCGTCGAGATGCGACCGCCGAGCCCGGCCTCGCGTGCGGTGGCGTAGCCGTCGATCGCGACGAGCCGCAGCTCGCGCTCGATCAGCAGCTCCTGGACGTCCGCGGGGAGCCGGTCCCACACCTCCTCGGCGGGGAAGGGCGCGTTCAGCAGGACCGTGCCGCCGCGCTTGGCGACGGACAGCACCTCGAGCTTCTCGAGCAGCCCGAACTGGTGGCAGGCGACCACGTCGGCCTGCTCGATCAGGTAGGTCGAGTCGATGGGCTCGGGCGAGAACCGCAGGTGCGACACCGTGGTCGCGCCGGACTTCTTCGAGTCGTAGACGAAGTAGGCCTGGACCTGCTGGTCGGTGTGCTCGGCGATGATCTTCGCGGTGTTCTTGTTCGCGCTGACGGTGCCATCGGAGCCCAGCCCGAAGAACACCGCGGAGAGCTCACCTTCGGGCCGCGGCAGTTCGTAGCCCGCAGGCTCGGTGAGCGAGAGGTGGGTGACGTCGTCCACGATCCCGACGGTGAACCGGCGCTTCGGCTCGTCGGCGGACAGCTCGGCGAAGACGCCAGCGACCATGGCCGGGGTGAACTCCTTGCTCGAGAGCCCGTAGCGCCCACCGATCACGTCCGGCAGCGTGTCACGCTGTCCCGTCATCGTCGCGGTGGCCAGGGCGTGGACCACGTCCTGGTGCAACGGTTCCCCGACCGCGCCCGGCTCCTTTGTGCGGTCGAGCACGGCGATCCGCGTGGCTGTCTCGGGGAGCGCGGCGAGCAGTTCCTCGGTGGGGAAGGGGCGGAACAGCCGGAGGACGAGCACGCCGACCTTCTCACCCTCTGAGACGAGGTGGTCCACCACCTCGCGGACCGCGCCGCTGCCCGACCCCATCAGCACCACGACACGCTCCGCGTCGGGGGCACCGTGGTAGTCGGCGAGGCCGTAGCGACGGCCCGTGAGCTCGTGGAGGTGGTCCATGGCGGCCTGGACGATGCCGGGGACCGCGTCGTGGAAGGGGTTGGCCGCCTCACGTGCCTGGAAGAACACGTCGGGGTTCTGGGCGGTGCCCCGCAGCACGGGACGGTCGGGGTCGAGCGAACGGGCCCGGTGGGCGATCACGTCGGACGGATCGATCAGGGCACGCAGGTCGTCCTCGCTCAGCGGGTCGACCAGGGCGAGCTCGTGGGAGGTCCTGAAGCCATCGAAGAAGTGCATCACCGGGACACGGGAGGCCAATGTGGCGGCATGGGCGACCGCGGCGAGGTCGTGCGCCTCCTGAGGTGACCCGGAGGCGAGCATCGTCCAGCCGGTGGTCCGTGCCGCCATGACGTCGGAGTGGTCGCCGAAGATCGACAGCGCGTGGGTGGCCACGGTCCTGGCAGCGACGTGGATCACCGCGGGGGACAGCTCACCGGCGATCTTGAACATGTTGGGCAGCATCAGCAGCAGGCCCTGGGACGCGGTGAAGGTCGTCCCGAGCGAGCCCGACTGCACCGCGCCGTGCAGGGCCCCGGCCGCACCCGCCTCGGACTGCATCTCGATCACCCCGGGGACGACCCCCCACAGGTTCGGTCGCTCGGCCGCCGCCCACGCATCGGCCTGTTCACCCATCGGCGAGGCCGGCGTGATGGGGTAGATCGCGATCGTCTCGCTGAGGGCGTAGGCCACGCGGGCAGCGGCCTCGTTCCCATCGATGCAGATCGGGGGCACGGGGGACCTCCAGGGTCGGGATGGTTCGGATCGGGAGCCGTGGGGTGCTCGACGTGTGCTCAACCGTGGGTGTGCTCAACCGTGGGTGTGCGCAACCGTAGGTCCTGGTCCGAAGCTACGGAGCCACATCAGGAGCTGGTGCGGCCACAGGTCCCCGGTCCCGAGGACCATCTGCCCGACCCGGACGCCCTCGCTCGATGTCGAAGGGCAGCATCGTGGTGATCTGGTCGAACCGCTCATCGAGCTGGGTGTGGCTGTCCGCGCCGACGGAGGCGTGCCCGAGCTCGTAGGTGTAGGAGTCCTGGATGTTGAGGTCGGAGAGGTGCGTGCCCACCTCGACCGCGAGGTCCACGCGGGTGCCGGGGAAGCGCTCCTGCACGGCGCGGATGGCCTCGTGATCGGGGACGGCACGGACCAGGCCGTCCTGGTCCGTGCGCAGGTAGAGCTTGCCGGCGACCTGGTGGTCGCCACGGCGGTAGGGCATGCGTGGTGTGCGGCTCTGGGCGACGTCGAGCATGGCCCGTTGGCTGGAGGCCCCGTCGACCTTGGCGAACAGGTCGCAGTGGGACTGCGAGGCGCGGGTGTTGACCTCGAGCAGCCAGATGCGTCCGGCCACCTCGTCGTAGAAGAACTCGACGTTGAAGCAGCAGTGGTCGAGCCCGACGTGGCCGATGACGTCTGCGGCGATGTCGCGCACGCGCCGCTGGATCGGTGTGGATAGCCGGGAGGGGTACTGGTAGCCGCGGAAGCTGGAACTGTCCTCGTGGGTGATCGAGTCGATCACCCCGTAGGTGACGACCCGCCCGTTGGAGACGTAGCCCTCGACGGTGCACTGCTGCCCACCGATGATGCCTTCGGCGAGACAGGTCAGCGCTCCGGCGTGGCGCACCGGCGGTGGTAGGTCCACCCGGTCCATGACCTGTTGGAAGGGGTCGCCGAGCTGGGCGATCCCAGCACGCGTCCGGATCATCGCCTCCTCGAAGTCCTCGAGGTTCTCGATGCGGAAGCCGAGGTAGGACCCGACCGACTTGACCGGCTTGACCCAGAACGGGAACCCCAGCCCGTCGCGGTGGATCCCGTCGAGCGCGTCATCGTCGAACGGGTCGAACGCCGCGAACGGGGGCACGTGGTCGGCAGCAGCGGCGCGCTGCTCGAGCCGGCTCCAGTACTTGTGCTCCAGCGCGACGATGCTGGACAGGTCCGGGCCGGGGAGGTCCCACAGCTCGGTGAGCGTCGGCACCAGCCCGGAGGAGGGGAAGTCCCACCAGGTCACGAGCGCGTCCACGCTGTGCTCGCACGCCAACAGCTGCTGATCGGCGTCGTGCAGCAGCTGTTCGTAGTCGTAGGCGTCGGCCTTGAGCACCTGCGGCAGCGGCAGCAACCCATGGAAGCTGTAGCGATGCGCCTCACGCAGCCCCTGCAGGGTCGCGAGGTTGTAGCTGTCCATCCCGATGATGAAGACGTTGCGGTTCATGATCGACTCCCGGGCGCTGAGCTGCGAGAGCGCGGACCGTGCGGACCTCGTGCAGGCCGGGGTCGGGTCACATCCATGGGGCGTTGGCTGGGAGGTCGTCGAGCAGCGCGCGTGCGACCAGCATGCGGTGCACCTCGTCGGGTCCGTCGTAGAGCCGGGCACCTCGTGCGTCGCGGTACATGCGCTCCAGTGGGAGGTCGGCGCTGAGCCCGGCGGCACCGTGGACCTGGATGGCCCGGTCGATGACGTCGTGCAGCATGCGTGCGGTGTGGAACTTGATCATCGAGGTCTCGACACGCGCCTCGCCGCCCGCGTCCATGATGCGAGCGGTGTCCAGGGTCAACAGCCGGGCGGCTTGGATCTGCGCGGCGGACTCGGCGACGTAGCGCTGGATCTCGCCCTTGTCGCGCAGCAACGATCCGTGGGCGTGGCGGTCGTTGGCCCATGAGCACAGCAGCTCGAAGGCACGCTCGGCCTGGCCCAGCCAGCGCATGCAGTCGAACACGCGGCCGGGCTGTAGGCGTACCTGGGCGATCATGAACCCGTCGCCCTGTTGGCCGAGCAGGTGGCTCGACGGGACCCGTACGCCGTCGAGGCGGACCTCGCCGTACATGCTCGACGGCTCACCCATCATCGGGATGAGCCGCTCGACGGCGTACCCGGGGGTGTCGGTCGGGACCAGGAAGGCGGAGAACTGGCGGTGCATCGGTGCGGTGGGGTCGGTCTTGGCCAGCACCGTGATGAGCGAGGAGCGGTCCGCCCAGGAGACGAACCACTTGTGCCCGTCGATCACCCAGTCGTTGCCGTTCTTCACAGCGCGGCTGCGCATCAGCTTGGGGTCGGACCCTGCCACCTCGGGCTCGGTCATCCCCACGCTCGCGAAGATCTCGCCCTGCACCAGGGGATTCAGCCACCGCTGCCGTTGCTCGTCGGTGCCGAAGCGCTGCAGCATCAGGGCGTCCTGCAGGGTGTGGGTCCCGAGGGCGACCGCCGCGGGGGCCGACCGTCCGATGACCTCGTTGACGTAGACGTACGCCAGGAACGACAACCCTCCACCCCCGAGCTCCTCAGGGTGGCCGAGCGCCCACAGGCCCTTGTCCTTGGCGCTGGCCATCAGCTCGCCGAGTAGGTCGGCGTGGTCGAGGTGGAGTGCCTCTCGTTCGACCGGGATGACCTCCTCCTCGACGAAGCGGCCCACGCTCTCGCAGAGCAGGCGGATCTCCTCGGTCAACCCGAACCCATCCATGGTGGGACCTTCCGACGTCGATGTCCGATGGGTGCGGCGGCCACGACGAACCCGTCTTCGGTGCGTATCGGGGTGACGGGCGGGGTCGCCTCCGACCAGCACGGTCAGGCTCAGGTATCCCACCTCTGGCGTGCTCGCGCTAGAGACGAAGGTCGTTGGTCTGGTCCGCGATCAGCCCCGGTGGGCTTGCGGTCGGGCGCAGTCGGAACGTCACGGTCTCGCCGGCCCGCAACCGTGCGTGCTGGCCGTTGCAGCTGATCGACACCGGGGGCAGAGCCGAGGCTGGTGCGCTCAGCCGCAACAGCTGCTGGTCGAGCGACACCTGGAGGTGGTGGCCTCGGTAGTACAGGGGGAGGTCGAGCCTGGCGACCTCGGCAGGCAGCGTGGGATCGAAGTGCAGTTCGTCCTCCTCGACGGTCAGGCCGGTGTAGCCACGCTGGACCAGGTCGAGCGTGCCGGTCATCGCCCCGAGGTGGATCCCCTCTCGCGTGGTGCCACCCTGGACATCGGCGATGTCGCTCTTCAGGGCGTACTCGAACAGCTCCCAGGAGCCTGCGCGGTTGGAGCGTGTCAGCAGCCATGCGAACACGACCGCGCTCAGCGTGGACCCGTGGGAGGTACGGGCCCGGTAGTACTCGATCGTCGCCGGGATGCGCTCCGGGGTCCAGGGGTAGCCCAG
>CAYVJT010000056.1:17632-19350 GCA_964451855.1 uncultured Actinomycetota bacterium | reverse complement strand
GGCATGACCAACCCGTGGAGCATCGGAGCTAGGGTCGCAGTGCTGCCGGGGACCGCGCGTCTCCGGCGAGCTCACCGTCCGGTCCGACGGCGAGGTTCCAGCGTTCGGCACGGCCACGAGGAGGCACGGTGCTCGAGGTCGTGGCGTCCACGGTGGATGCGATCGGCACGGCAGGGATCGCGCTGGTCGTGGCCTCCGCCGTCCTGGGAGGCGTCGCTCAGGGCACCGTCGGGTTCGGTGCCGCCTTCGCGACCGTGCCGGCGCTCGCGCTGGTCGCACCGGAGCTGCTGCCCGGGACGATGCTCGTCGCGGCGCTGCCCCTGGCCGCCGTGATGGCGGTGCTCGAGCGCTCGGGGATCGACCGACCGGCGACCGCGCGGCTCCTCGTCGCACGTATCCCCGGCATCGCCGTCGGGACCCTGATCGTCGTGGTGGCGGACGTCCGCTGGCTCACCTTCGTGGTGGGAGCGGTCCTGCTCGCCACCGTCACGGCCGCCAGCTTCGGCTGGAGCCTGGCGGTGACCCCGGCCAAGGAGTGGGCCGCGGGCATGATCTCCGGGGTGACCGGAGCTGCGACCGCCCTCGGTGGCCCACCGCTGGCCATCCTCTACCGGGAACGTGATCCGGCCGTGATGCGGCCGACCCTGGCGGTGGTGTGGACCGTCGGCATCATGATGACGCTCACCAGCCTCGCCCTGGCAGGCAGCTTCACGGGGCTCCAGGGGACGTTCGGGGTGGTGCTGTCCGTGGTGGTGCTCGGCGGCCTGCTGTTGGGACGGCAGGTCGTCGCCAGGGTGAGCGTGCGCGCGATCCGGTCCGCGGTGCTGTGGTGGGCGGCGCTCGGCGGCGGTGCGGCGATCCTCCGCGCGCTCACGCTCTGAAGGGTGGGGCGCGCTGCCTCGACGTCGCCGCTGCACCGTCGGTTCCCCTCATGCGGGGGGTGTCGGTCGGGCGTGGCGTCTGGCAGGATCGCGTGGGAACGACGACGTGGACGGGCAACGGCGGCGGGGAGGTCGTGGTGGGATCGTGCCGAGCGCTCGTGGTCGTCGCACACCCTGACGATGAGACCTTCGGGTGCGGCTCGTTCCTGCTCGACGCCGCGGCACGTGGTGTCACCACCTACGTGTGTTGCGCGACGCGCGGTGAGGCGGGGGAACCCGCACGAGGGGTCACGCGCGATGCGCTCCCCGAGGTGCGGGAGCAGGAACTCCACGCCGCTGCTGACCTCCTCGGCGTCGAGGAGGTGACGCTGCTGGGCTTCCGCGACTCCGGCATGTCGGGCGACCCGCACGCCGACGCACTGGTCCGATCGCCGGTCGAGGTCGTCGCCGACGAGATCGCGGCCGTCATCGACCGGTTCGGTCCGCACGTGGTCGTCACGCTGGACGGTTCGGACGGACACCGGGACCACGTGCACGTGCGTGATGCGACGATCGCCGCCGTGGATCGATGCGAGCATGACGTGCAGCGGCTCTACCTGCAGTGCCTGCCCCGGTCGCTGCTCCGGCGCTGGGCGGAGCACATGCGCCTGGTGCAACCCGACAGTCCGTACCTCGACGTCGACGGTGCCGGGCTCGGGACGCCCGACGAGGAGCTGACGACGGTGTTCGCAACCCTCGAGCACCTCGAGCGTCGACGCGCGGCGATCGCGGTCCACGCTTCGCAGGTGTCGCCCTACGACGAGCTCCCGGAGGACCTCGCCAGGTCGTTCCTCGCGA
>CAYVJT010000056.1:0-17532 GCA_964451855.1 uncultured Actinomycetota bacterium | reverse complement strand
CAGCTTGCGCACGGTCGGGACCTTGCCGGAGACGACGAGGTGGTCGTCGACGACGAGCCCAGGCGTGCTCATCACGCCGTAACCGACGATGGCGGCCGGATCGCTGACCTTCTCGATCTCCGCCGTGAGGCCGAGCTCCTCGAGAGCCTCGCGCGTGCGCTGCTCGAGCATGGTGCAGTTGCGGCAGCCGGGGCCGAGCACCTTGACGTCCATGGTGGTCTCCGTGGTTGGGGTCAGACGATGAGGTCGAACAGGAAGCCGATGGCCACGATGCCGACGGTGACCACGGCGGTGAAGATCGCGAGCAGTGGCAGGCGCATGACCCGCTTGAGCAGGATGAGGGCGGGCAGCGACAGCGCGACGACGCTCATCATGAACGCCATCGCCGTCCCCAACCCGAGCCCTTTGGCGTGGACGGCCTCGACCAGGGGAACCACGCCGGCGACGTTGGCGTACAGGGGGATCCCGGCCACCGTGGCGGCGGGCACCGACCACGGGCTGTCGGCGATCCCGGTCTCGGCGAAGAAGTCGGCGGGGACCCAGCCGTGGATGCCGGCACCGATCGCGATGCCGACGAGCACGTAGGGCCACACCGTGCGGACGATGTCTCGGGTCTCGTCGCGCGCCGCCTCGATGCGGTCGGCGAGGGCGACCTTGCCATCGTCCCCGGTGGGTGGCGGGGCGGCGACCTCGCGGACCATGGGGTCGACCCAGCGCTGCAGGTCGAACCGGGACAAGCTGACCCCGGCGATGATCGCCATGGTCATGCCGGTGGCCACGTACAGCACGGCGACCTGCCAGCCCACCATGCCGGCGAGCATGACGACGCCCACCTGGTTGATGAGCGGGCTCGTGATCAGGAACGTCAGCGTCACCCCGAGCGGGATCCCAGCGGCGACGAACGCGATGAACAGGGGCACCGAACTGCAGGAGCAGAAGGGCGTGATCGCGCCGAACGCGGCGGCGAGCAGGAACCCCGTGGCCGCGTGCCGACGGGTGATCACGTCGCGGATGCGGTCAGGTGGCAGCGACGCCCGTGCCATCGATATCGCGAAGATCAACCCGACGATCAGCAGCAGGATCTTGGCGGTGTCGTACAGGAAGAAGTGCACCGCGTGACCGAGCCGGGTCTCCGGGTCGAGGCCGGCCAACTCGAACACGGCCAGGTCCCAGACGTGCTCGTTGAGCCAGTACAGCAACGCCCATCCGGCCGCCGCAACCACCAGCCCGACCCACAGCCGGCGCGATGTCGGTGTGGGCCGACGCTGCGTCACCGTCACGATCGCTCCGATCCTCCGCAGCAACGTGGGCCGTCGCCGGGTTGGGCCGGCCCCGGAAGCGCGGCGCGGAGGGCGTCGAGCCCCGCCGCATGGGCGTGGTAGTCCACCCACCGTCCTCGCCGTCGCGTCCCGACCAGCCCCGCGTCGCGCAGGACCTTGAGGTGGAACGACAGCCGGTTGGCGGGGATCTCCAGCGTCGCCTCCAGCTCGCAGTGACAACGCTCACCACCGTTCGAGAGCAGCTCGAGCACCTGGAGTCGGGTGGGGTCCGCGACCGCCTTGAGCAGCTCCACGCGCGTCGCCACCCCGTCGACATCCGACGGAGCCGGGGCCGTCTCGAGCGTCGTTCCAACCATGCTTGGAACGTACGACGACAGCGCGCGCACGGCCCGGGCCGAGGGTCCACACCGGCAGGGCCGGAGGTCACGACCTGCGTGTCGCCACCTCGCGGGTCAGTGCGCTGGGCGTCCCAGGGGCCAGCGCCCGTGCGAGCAGCTCGGCCGGGTGGAGGATCTGCCAGCCGGCTCGGGTGATCTGCATGGCACAGCCCGGGTTGCCGGAGACCACCCCTCGGCGTCCCTGGGTTCCACGGCGAGCACGTGCTGGCTGATGGCCCCGTAGATCGGCACGTGGATGTCACCCGCGTTGGTCGCGACGTTGCCGCCGAGGGTCTCCGCGAGCTGGCTGGCCGGGTCCGGCGCGAAGCGCAGCCGTGCTTGGTGGCGGCGCGGCCGAGCCGCACGTTGACCAGCCCTGGCTCCACCCACGCCCGTCAGTGTCTCGGCACGACGTCCTGCGGGGTCGCCGAGCGGGCCGGTCGTCATGCCGCACCGTCCGCAACCGGCTCGGGGAGCCGTCCGGCGAGGAACTCGGCCAGGTGCAGCACCCGGACCTGCCGGCCGGACGCGTGGATCCCACCGCGCAGGTGCAGGATGCAGCCGGGGTTGTCGGTGATCAGGATCGGCGCTGCGGTCCGGTCGACGCACCCGAGCTTGCGGTCCAGGATGCCGGCGGCCAGCTCTGGGTTCCGCACCGAGGTTGAGCCCCCGAAGCCGCAGCAGGTCGCCGCCTCCGGCAGCGGCACGACCTCGACGCCCGCGACGTCACGGAGGAAGCGTTCGATCGCGTCGTCGCGTTCCAGGGTGTTGCTGGCCTGGCAGAAGCGGTGGACGGTCACAGGGGTGCGCTCGCCGTCGTCCAGCGCACCGGCGGGCAGCCGTCCCGGGCCGGCGGTCAGGTAGCTGATGAGGTCGTAGGTGCGCCCAGCCAGCTGCTGGGCCCGTTCGGCCTCATCGATGTCGTCGCGCAGCAGGTGCGGTGCGTCGTGGCGGAGCATCGCCAGGCACGAGGACGCCGGGGTGACCACGTCGTCGACCCCCTCGAGGGTGGCGATGGTCTGGCGCACCATGGCGCGCGCCGCGTCCTGCTCACCGGCGTCGTAGGCGGGCAGTCCGCAGCAGTGCTGCTGCCGCGGGACGATCACCTGGGCGCCGGCGGCACGCAGCAGCTTGGCGGTGGCGACCGGGATCTCCGGGGCCAACCGGTCCGACAGGCACTGCAGGAACAGCTGGACCTTGCGGCCGGCCAGCGGCTGTTCGGCGAGGCGCGACGGCTCGGCGAGCTTGCCCGGCTTGAGGTGGCTGCGGGCCGGCCGGACCGGGATCGCGGGTGGGGTCCGCCAGCCGACCCGCGTGGCCAGCCGCTCCCGCTCCGCGAGCACCTTCGGGATCCGGGTGACCCCATCGCGTCGCAACGGGGTGGTCGCGATCCCGGCGGCCCGGACCCCGACGTCCACCACCCACCGGTGGCCGAACACGGCGATCCCGACGCGGGTCGCCCGGCTCGCGGGGGCGGGGACACGGGCCTCGACCACCTTGCGGCGGACCTCCAGGATCTGGACCGGCAGCGGGATGTCGACGGGGCACACGGTGGCGCACGCGCCGCAGGACACGCACAACGACTGTGGGCCCGCCGCTGCCTCGATGCCGTGGTGGAAGGCGGTGTTCACCAGCCCGATCGCGCCCGTGTAGACGTGCCCGAACGCGTGTCCGCCGACCACACCGTACGGCGGACAGACGTTGGCGCAGGCGCCGCACCGGATGCAGCGCAGCGCGGCGGCGACGTCGGGGTCCTGGGACATCGCGGTACGGCCGTTGTCGAGCAGCAGGATGTGCTGACGCTGCCCCGGGCGGGGGCCGGTGACGAAGTTGGTGTAGACGGTGATGTTCTGGGCCGTCGCGGAGCGCGCCAGCAGACGGACCTGCTTCATCGCGTCCGCGTAGGTCGGGACCAACTTCTCGATGCCGGCGGTGACGATGTGGACCGGTGGCAGTGCGACCGACATGCGGTTGTTGCCCTCGTTGCAGACCAACATCACCGCACCACCCTCGGCGACCAGCGCGTTGGTCCCCGACAGCCCGACCCCGCTGGCGAGGAAGCGTTCGCGCAGCTCCGTGCGCGCGACCTTGACCATGCGGTCGATGTCGTCCGGGGGGAACTCGCGGTCCAACACCTGCTCGAACAGCGCGGCGATCTGCTCCTTGCGCTTGTGGATCGCCGGCATGACCAGGTGCGAGGGCGTCTCACCGGCCAACTGCAGGATCCACTCGCCCAGATCGGTCTCGATCGGGGTGATCCCGTTGGCCTCGAGGTGCTCGTTCAGACCGATCTCCTCGGAGACCATGGACTTGCCCTTGACCACCAGGTCCGCACCGGCGTCCTTGACGATCTCGGTGAACCGGTCGTTGGCCTCCCCAGGGGTGGCCACGCGCGTGACCTCCGCGCCCGCTGCCTCGGCGTTGCTGGTGAACTCCTCGAGGTAGCGCTCCCAGTTGGCGAGCACGTCGTCCTTGATCGCGGCGAGCTCGGACCGGAGCTCGTCGAAGGAGCGGCCCTCCTGCCCCTCCAGTTCCGCGATCGCCCCGTCGCGGCTGTCCCGCCAACCCCGCTGGAACGCCGTCAGCCCCAGGCGGACGTTGGGGTCGTCGAGGGCGTCGCGGTAGCGCTGGTCGAAGGGCGTCACACGACTCCCGATCGGCTGTTGGTGAGCACGACGACGTCCACCTCGTCCGGGCCCTGCACCCCGATGGTGAGGCTACGTTCGATGTCGGCGGTGCGAGACGGGCCCGTCATCAGCGAGGCGAACCCCGGCTGGCCGGCGCGTTCGGTCAGCCAGGCAGCCGCCGACTCCAACCGGTCGACCACCGACGCGGCATCGACCACCTGCACGAGCCGGCGGCACAGCATCGTGACCACACGGTCACCGAGGGCATGCTCCGAGACCAGCACGCTTCCGGTCTCCGCGATCGCGAGCTCGCCACGCACGATCGCGACCGCCACGTCCGCCACCTCGAGGGCCGGGTCGTCGCCATCGGGGACGACCACCTGCAGCCCCGCCGACCGCAGGCGCTCGATGAGCGCTGGTTCGTCACGGGCGAGCGTCGGGGCGACGGCCACCACCTCGGCGTACCCGGCGACGAGCCCGACCACATCGTCCCACCCGGGGAGCTCGTGGTAGATCGAGCTCGCTCGTCCGACGGCCTCGCGGAAGCGGTCGGTGGCCGCACGAGAGGCGGTGAGCCGTCCGCCATCGCGTTCGGACGTCGTCACCTCAACCCTCCCTCGGGGGCTCGTCGTGCGCGGGTTCGAGGGGCGTGCGGTGCTCCTTGCGGGCACGCAACGCGACCACGACCCCCGCAACGAGGAGGAGCAGCAGCCCGACCGTACCGGGGTTCGCGCCGAGCCCCCAGACGAGCAGGTAGCTGACGATCCCTGCGGCCGCGAGGTAGTACAGGCACGGGATCGCGACCTTGCGCATGAGGTCACCCTCCCGCCCTACCAGCCCCACGGTGGCTGCCGCGGCCACCACGTTGTGCACGGTGAGCATGTTGCCCGCGGCACCGCCGACGGCCTGCGCGGAGACCACCGGCGCGGTGGCCGCGCCGATCCCTTCCGCGGTGGCGAACTGGAACTGGGAGAACATCAGGTTGCTGATGGTGTTCGAGCCGGCGGCGAAGGCGCCGAGGCCGCCGACCAGCGGGGCGACCAGTGGCCAGGCGGACCCGGTCGCGGCCGCGGCTCCCTCCGCCAGCGTCAACGGCATCGAGGCCAGGTCGCTGGTGTTGAAGTCCACCCCGGAGTTGATGAAGATCCGCACCAGGGGCACCGCGATCAGGATCGTGGGTGCCGCCTTCAGGATCTGCTTGCCCGCGGTGGCCCAGGAGGCCGTGATCTCCGCCGGGCTCATGCGGTGCAGCAGGTAGCTCGCGGCCACCGCGATCAGGAACACGAACCCCGGCAGGTACAGGAACTGGAAGCCGGCGTTGACCCCGTCGACACCGAAGATGTTCGACCAGGTCGGGTTGACCCCCTGCAGGACCGATTGCAGGCCGAGCTCCGGGATCCGGGTGATGACGAGGATCCCTGCGAGCACGACGTACGGCGACCAGGCACGGGCTGTGCCGATCACCTGGCGCGGCTGTGCGGTGTCCGGCTTGAGATCACCCATCCAGTTCTCCAACCAGGTGCTCCGCTCGCCGAACCCCCACGGCTCCTTCGGCTGGAGGAACCCGGCACGGGTGGCGGTGATCACGATCGCCAGCCCGATCAGCCCGCCGAAGAGCGACGGGAACTCGGGGCCGAGCAGCCAGGCGGTCAGCCAGTAAGGGACGATCATCGCCAGCGCGGCGAAGATCGCGAAGGGCCAGATCGCCAGCCCCTCGCTGAGCCGTCGGTTCTCGCCGAAGAAGCGGGTCAGCAGGCTGACCATGAACAGCGGGATCAGGATGCCGACGATGCCGTGCACCGTTGCCGCCCCCAGTGCCACATCACCGAGGAAGAGGGCGAGGGTCGACCCGGCGGCCTCGATGCTGGCCTCGGCCGCGGTGCCCGAGAGGCCACCGTTCACACCGATGATGACCGGTGTCCCGAGGGCGCCGAAGGTCACCGGGGTCGACTGGATGATCAGCCCACACATGACGGCCGCCATGGCGGGGAAGCCGAGGGCGAGGAGCAGGGGTGCAGCGACCGCTGCGGGGGTCCCGAACCCGGAGGCACCCTCGATGAACGATCCGAACAGCCAGGCGATGATGATCGCCTGCACCCGACGGTCGGGGCTCACCCGGGTGAACGCCGCCCGGATGCTCGACATCGCTCCCGATGCCGTCATCGTCGCCAGCAGGAGCAGGGCGCCGAAGACGATGTAGAGGATGTCGATCGAGATGCCGAGTCCCTCGACGACCGAGGCGGCGATGGCGACCGGCTCGACGTTCCACACCGCCATCGCGACGACCACGACGACGACGAAGCCCACCGCCATCGCGTTGCGCGCGGTCCACCGCAAGCCGACGAGCAGGATCCCGATCACCAGGATCGGGAGGAAGGCCAGCAGACTGAGAAGCGCGAGGTTGTCCACGACGTGGCTCCTGCCCGGGTCGGGGGCGGTCCGTGCTCGAGGTTGCGGACGCGGTGCCCGCCGAGCGGTCCGTTGTGCTGGACGCGGGCAACCCTGTCGGACGTGCAACCTACGGCCGAGGGCTGAAGGAGGCGTGATCCTCGGAGGAGGGCCCTGCCATCCGTGGCCGGTGTACCCCCTCGGCAGGGCGGTCTCCGGGCCGATCGGAGCTCGCGGTGTCGGTCAACGTGGCCGGTACAGTTCGCGGAGGTGCTCCTGGTCCCCGTGGAGTTCGATCCTGCGCTCCGGTACCGGGTTCCCCGCGAGTTGGCTCCCGTGGCAGGCGATCGCTGCACGCTGACGGGACCGATCGACGTCCAAGGCGAGGTCGAGCTCGGTGTCGTCGCGACCCACGAAGGGTGCGGAGAACTCCTGGCGCAGTGTCGCCGCGACGTGTTCGGGGAGGGCCCAGCCCAGCACGGGGATGCCCATCCGCTCCCCGACGGCGATGGCCGCGTCGGTCGCCCGTTGGTGATCGGGATGGCCGGTGATGCCACCACGATCGTAGGTCAGGAGCGCCTGGGGGTCGTGGACGGCCGCGATGATGTCGTCGCAGAGCCGCTCGAGCGGCACGCTGGTGAGCGCACCATCAGGATGTTGGTGCAACGAGACGTCGTGGATCCCGAGGATGTTGGCGGCGCACGTGAGCTCCTCGGTGCGGCGTGCCGCGAGGTCCGCCCCCGCGCTCAAGCTGGAGTTCTCTCCGCAGGTGAGGCACACGAGGTCGACCCGTGCGCCCGCCTCGACGAACGCGGTGATGACCGCACCGAGCCCGAAGCTCTCGTCGTCGGGGTGAGCGCAGACCGCGGCGACGGAGTCGAAGGGCGGTGGCGTGCTGCCTTCGAGTGTCGGCTCCGATCGGGGAGCGTTCATCGCGGTCGCCGTCGGTGGCTGGCCAGGACTCGCTCCTGAGGCAGGGGCATCGCGCTGACGATCGTCGGTCCCTTCGGTGCTCGGTGGCGTGGGGACGGTGTACCCAGGAGGGCTACCGGCAGTACACCACAACCTCGACGTTGACGGCATCCCGGTTGCCACGCGCGCGGTGCCCTGCCACGTCGTTCGTCTCGCCGAGCTCCGCGCCCGCGCAGCGGGAGGGGTTCCACGTCGTGGAGAAGGGAGCAGGGCGTCGGGTCCTCGCTTGACCGGACGGCGTGCTGCCGGCACAGTTCGCGGGCGGTGATTTGTCCGGACTACTTGTCGGGAAGGTGGGTCCGTGGTGGAGTTGGGAGAGGCGCTGCCGGTCGTGGCGGGATCGTCGGGGTCGGAGCCGAGGTGGGCGAAGATCATCGATCAGTCGCGGTGCATCGGTTGTCATGCCTGTACGACGGCGTGCAAGTCGGAGAACGAGGTGCCGCTGTCGGTGTCGCGCACCTACGTCAAGTCGGTGGACGTGGGTGCGTTCCCCGAGACCCGGCGCAACTTCCAGGTGACCCGCTGCAACCAGTGTGTGGACGCGCCGTGTGTGACCGCGTGCCCGACCAGTGCGATGTTCAACCGCGACGACGGGATCGTGGACTTCGACAAGCAGGCGTGCATCGGGTGCAAGGCGTGTATCGCGGCGTGTCCGTACGACGCGATCTTCATCAACCCGGAGGATCACTCCGCGGAGAAGTGCAACTTCTGTGCGCATCGTCTGGATGTGGGGCTCGAGCCTGCCTGTTCGGTGGTGTGTCCGGTGGAGGCGATCCTGGTGGGCGACATGAACGACCCGGATTCGAAGGTCGCCCAGGTGGTTGGTCGCGAGTCGGTGACGGTGCGCCGGCCGGAGAAGGACACCAGACCCAAGCTGTTCTACAAGGATGCGCACGAGGCCACGCTGGATCCGTTGGCGGCCGAGCTGCCGCCGGGGGGGATCTTCGCGTGGGCGCAGCAGCCGGCCACCGACGCCCACCACATCAACTCGGGGTCTGCGCCCGGTGAGGCGACCTCGTCGGCGGCCGCGATCCTGTCGTACGACGTCAGCCACTCGGTGCCGTGGGACTGGCGCGTGGGGTTGTACACGTGGACCAAGAGCATCGCCGCCGGCCTGTACGGGCTGCTGGCGGTGCTGCTGTTGGTCGGGACGTTGGCTGGTGGGAGTCCGTTGTGGACGATCGCTGCGCCGGTCGTGTCGGGGGCGCTGCTCGCGGCGACGGGTGCGGTGCTGATCTGGGATCTGGAGCATCCGGGACGCTTCTACTACATCCTGACCCGGCCGCAGTGGGACAGTTGGCTGGTGCGCGGCGGCATCATCCTGTCGGTGTACGCGGCGGTGCTCGCGGTCCACTTCGTTGGCGGGCTGTTCGGTGCCGAGCGGCTGCTGGGCTGGTTGGTCGTGCTGGGGCTGCCGGCGGCGGTGTTGACCGCGGTGTACACGGCGTTCCTGTTCGCGCAGGCCAAGGCACGTGATCTGTGGCAGAACGCGTTGCTGCCGCCGCATCTGGTGGTGCAGGCGGCGGTGGCGGGCGCGGCGGCCGGGATCCTGCTGGCGGTGTGGCTCGAGCCCGACCTGGTGGGGGTGCTGGCGTGGGTGCTGGCCGGCGGTTCGCTGGCGCACCTGCTGCTGATCGCCGGTGAGGTGACCCTGCCGCATCCGACCGCGCACGCGCGCACCGCCGCGCACGAGCTGACCTCGGGCCGGTTCAAGGTGCCGTTCAGGGTCGGGGTGTTGCTGAGCGTGCTGTCCCTGGCCGCGCCGATCGGGGTGGCGGTGGCGGTGCCGGCCGCGGTGGTGGCGTTGGCCGGTCTGTTGGCCTTCGAACACGCCTACGTCCAGGCCGGTCAGTCCGTGCCGCTGGCTTGAAGGAGCCTTCGATGAGCGAGCAGGTGGATCGGCTGGCGGAGCGGGTCAGCGCTGCGCGGGCGGAGACCGAGGGCCGGGGTGAGACCTTCTACCCGGGGCCCTCGGGCGTGCATCTGGCGCAGTTCCCTCCGAAGGAGCGGTGGGACGACTGGGTTGAGCTGGACTCCAAGAGCTGGCCGCGCCGGGTCGAGAAGCGCTACATGCTGGTGCCCACGACCTGTTTCAACTGCGAGTCGGCGTGTGGGCTGCTGGCCTACGTCGACCACGAGTCGTTGCAGGTGCGCAAGTTCGAGGGCAACCCCGAGTCGCCGGGCTCGCGCGGGCGCAACTGCGCCAAGGGGCCCGCGGTGATCAACCAGGTGACCGATCCCGACCGCATCCTGTACCCGATGAAGCGGGTGGGCGCGCGCGGCGAGGGCAGCTGGGAGCGCATCGGCTGGGACGAGGCGCTGGACATCCTGGCCGCACGGATCCGGGCGGCGATCGTCGAGGAGCGTGCCAACGAGGTGATGTACCACGTCGGCCGTCCGGGTGAGGACGGCTTCACCGAGAAGGTGCTCGCGGCCTGGGGCGTGGACGGCCACAACTCGCACACCAACGTGTGCTCCTCGGGTGGCCGTGCCGGCTACCAGTTCTGGATGGGCATCGATCGGCCCAGCCCCGACCATGCCAACGCGCAGGTGATCCTGCTGATCTCCTCGCACCTGGAGACCGGCCACTACTTCAACCCGCATGCCCAGCGCATCACCGAGGCCAAGGCCAACGGCGCGAAGCTGATCGTGCTCGACGTACGGCTGTCCAACACCGCGACCCACGCCGACCACTGGCTCGCGCCCTACCCGGGCAGCGAACCGGCGATCTGCCTGGCGATCGCCAACCACCTGATCGCCACGGGCCGCTACGACCGCGACTTCGTGCGTCGCTGGTGGAACTGGCACGAGTACCTCACCCACGAGCACCCCGACCTCGAGCCCACCTTCGAGGTCTTCGAGGAGGTGCTCGCCGGGCTGTACGCCGACTACACCTTCGCCTTCGCCGCGGCGGAGTCGGGTATCCCTGCCGAGCGGCTCGCCGAGGTCGCCGAGGTCGTCGCCAGCGCGGGGGCGCGGCTGTCCACGCACAACTGGCGTTCGGCGGCGGCGGGCAACGAGGGGGGCTGGCAGGTCTCGCGGACGCTGTTCCTGCTCAACGCCCTGCTGGGTGCTGTGGCGGTGCCCGGGGGCACCTACCCCAACGCGTGGAACAAGTTCGTGGCCAAGCCGATCCACACCCCACCGCACCCGGCCGCGTGGAACGAGCTGACCTTCCCGCTGGAGTACCCGCTGGGGCAGAACGAGATGAGCTTCCTGCTGCCCCACTTCGTCGAGGAGGGCCGCGGGCGTATCGACACGTACTTCACGCGGGTCTACAACCCGGTGTGGACCAACCCTGACGGGTTCTCCTGGATCGAGCTGCTGACCGACACCGACAAGGTGGGTCTGCACGCGGCCCTGACCCCGACGTGGAACGAGACGGCCTACTTCGCCGACCTGGTGCTGCCGATGGGGCTGTCCTCCGAGCGTCACGACATCACCAGCTACGAGCAGTACGACGGGCAGTGGATCGGCTTCCGCCAGCCGGTGTTGCGCGCAGCCCGGGAACGGTTCGGCGAGACCATCACCGATACCCGGCAGGTCAACCCGGGCGAGGTGTGGGAGGAGAACGAGTTCTGGATCGAGCTGTCCTGGCGGATCGACCCGGACGGCTCCCTCGGCATCCGCCAGTACTTCGAGTCGCGCGAGCGTCCCGGCGAGAGGCTCGGGATCGACGAGTACTACGGCTGGATGTTCGAGCACTCGGTCCCGGGCTTGAAGGAGACCGCCGAGGCCGAGGGGCTCGACCCGCTGGCCTACATGCGCCGCTACGGCAGCTACGAGGTGGCCCGCGGCATCGGTCCGTTGCACGAGACCCCCGTCGACGAGGCCGAGCTGACCGACGACGTCCACGTCGATGATCACGGCCGCGTCTACTCGCGCAGTCCCGCCCCCGACAAGGTCAACTTCGCACCGACCGGCGCTCCAGATCCCGACGACGAGGGTCGCCGCCCGGTCGGGGTCGAGGTCGACGGGCAGGTCCGGCGCGGCTTCCCGACCCCGTCGGGGCGGCTGGAGTTCTACTCACGCACCCTGGTCGAGTGGGGCTGGGGCGAGTACGCCCTGCCGACCTACATCACCAGCCACATCCACCCCCAGCGCATGGAGGAAGGTCAGGTCCCGCTGATCTCCACCTTCCGTCTCCCCACCCAGATCCACACCCGCAGCGCGAACTCGAAGTGGCTCGACGAGCTGTCCCACACCAACCCGCTGTGGATCCACCCGTCGCAGGCCGCTGAGCTGGGGCTGAGGACGGGTGATCTCGCGCGGGTGGAGACCGAGCTCGGCCACTTCGTCGTCAAGGCGTGGGTGACCGAGGGGATCCGCCCCGGGGTGGTCGCCTGCTCACACCACATGGGCCGTTGGCGGCTGGCCGGCCACGAGCAGGGCCACCGGCTCAACACCACCACCGTCGCGCTCGAGCACGACGAGACCCGGTGGACGTTGCGGCCCTCGCAGGCCCACGGCGCGTTCACGAGCGACGACCCCGACACCGCACGGATCTGGTGGACCGACGTCGGCGTCCACCAGAACATGACCTTCGGGGTCCATCCCGACCCGATCTCGGGGATGCACTGCTGGCACCAGGCCGTGCGGGTGCGCCCGGCCGAACCCGGCGACCAGCCCGGCGACGTGGTCGTCGACACCGCCCGCTCCCGTGAGGTCTACGCCGACTGGCTGGCACGGGCCCGTCCGGCGCCGCAGACCTCGCCCAACGGCGAGCGGCGACCCCGGTGGCTGATCCGGCCGCTCAAGCCCACCGCCGAGGCCTACCGCATCGACGGACCGGTCGCCCGCCGATGAGCCGCGCCGAGCTGTGCCGAACCCTGGCCGCCATCGGCGCGACGCCTGGCGCCGCGACCGCCCACCACGCCGAGGTGCTCGGCCTGGAGCGGTCACCGACCACCGCCGAGCACACCGAGCTGTTCACCTTCCAGCTCTACCCCTACGCATCGGTGCACCTCGGCCCCGAGGGCAAGCTCGGTGGTGTCGCACGTGACCGCATCGCCGGCTTCCTCCGGGCCCTTCAGGTCGTGCCACCGCCCGAACCCGACCACCTGATCGTGCTGCTCGACGCCTACGCCCAGCTGCTCGACCTCGACGATGGCGGCGCAGGCTCCCGAGCCCGACACGCCCGCACGGTGTTGCTGCACGAGCACCTGGCCTCGTGGCTGCCCCGCTTCACCCACCGTGTGGCCGAGCTCGCCCCCGAGCCCTACCGTCGCTGGGCCGGGGTGCTCGACGACCTGATCGACGCCGAGACCGGCCTCCTCGGCGTGGCGCCGACCCTTCCCGCCCACCTGCGGGAGGCCCCCGACCTGCACGGCCTCGTCGACGAGGGCCGCGACGCCTTCGTCGACGGCGTCCTCGCGCCGGTGCGCTCCGGGCTCGTGCTCGCCCGCGCCGACCTCGCCCGTGCCGCCCGCGACCTCGACCTCGGCCTACGCATCGGCGAACGGGCCTACACGCTCACCGCGCTGCTCGAGCAGGACGCCGACGCCACCCTGCGCTGGCTCGCCGACGAAGCCCGCCGCCAGTCCCGACCCCTCGATCGTCGCGGGAGCGAGGACCCCACCGTCCGGTTCTGGCAGCAGCGGCTCGACGCCACGGCTGGCCTGCTCGCGTCACTGCCCCCCACGCACGAGGTGCCGGCCGCGGGATGAACGCATGAGCCCGCAGCGACGTGCCCTCAAGCCCCGTCGCCTGGTCCCTGCATGGGTCAGCACCTACCGGGCGGCGTGGCTGCGCGACGACGCCGCTGCCGGAGCGACCCTCGCGGTGATGCTCATCCCGCAGGCGATGGCCTACGCGTCGTTGGCTGGGCTCCCCCCGATCACGGGGCTCTACGCCGGCCTGGTCGGGCTGCTCGCCTACGCGGTGTTGGGGTCCAGCTCGCACCTGTCGTTCGGGCCGGTCGCGCTCGTCTCCCTGCTGACCGCCGCCGCGATCGATCCCCTGGCTGCCGGCGACGCCACACGTGCCGTCGCGCTCGCCGGCGTGTTGGCCGTGATGGTCGGCGCGATCCACCTGCTGCTCTGGCTGCTCCGCGCCGGCGCGATCGTCAACCTGATCTCCCATCCGGTCGTGGTCGGCTTCACCGCGGCGGCCGGGGTGATCATCGCCCTGACCCAGGTGCGGGACCTGCTGGGGGTCGACGTGCCCCGTACGGAACGCTTCGGCGAGGCGCTGCGCGTGGCCATCGAGGCGGCCCCTGACACCCATGTCCCGACCGCGGTCGTCGCGGCGCTCGCTCTGCTCCTGCTGCTCGCCGGACGCCGGTACGTCCCGCGCCTCCCCGTGGCGCTGTTCGTCTCGGTCGCGGCCATCATCGTCGCCGTCACCGCCGACCTCGAGGATGCCGGTGTCGCGGTCGTCGGCGCGATCCCCGCGGGGCTGCCCCGGCTGGAGGTGCCGACGGTGGCCTGGGCGGACGCGCGGGCGCTCGTCGGGCCTGCCCTGGTCATCGCCATGGTCGCCTATGCGGAGAGCATCAGCATCGCCAGGGCGGTGGCCGGACGCACCCGTGATCGGGTGGTCCCCAACCGTGAGCTGCTCGCCTCCGGCGCCGCGAACCTGGCCGCAGGCGTCACCAGCGGCTACCCGGTGGCGGGCAGCTTCACCCGTACGGCCGTCGTCTACGACGCGGGTGCCCGCACGCAGCTCGCCGGGGTGGTCGCCGCCGGGGCACTGCTCGTGACGCTCGGCCTGCTGACCGGGCTGCTCGAACCGCTGCCACGCGCCGTGCTGGCCGCGATCGTGGTCATGGCGGTCATCGGGCTGGTGGACGTGGAGGCGGCGGTCAGCACCTTCCGGGTCGACCGCCTCGACGGCACCGTGCTGCTCGCCACCTTCGCCGCCACGCTCGCCCTCGGTGTCGAGCTGGGGCTACTCGTCGGGGTGGTCGTCAACCTCGCCTGGCACCTCGCCCGCGGGATGCGGCCGGCGATGGTCGAACTGGGGCGGGTGCGGGGCACGACCGTCTACCGCAACGTGGAGCGCTACCCCACGGTGACCGATCCCCGTGGGGTGGTGTTGCGCCTCGACGGACCGCTCAACTTCCTCAGCGTCCAGGAGGTCGTCGGACGGCTGCGCGCCCTCGCCGCAGAACGACCGGAACTCGAGTGGCTGATCCTCGACGCCAGCGGTGTGACCGGGATGGACTCCACGGGCATCCACGCGCTCCACGGGGTCCAGGAGGACCTCCGCGAGGCCGGGGTGACGCTCCACCTCGCCACCGTGCGCGGCCGGCAACGGGACCTGGTCGCACGGGCTGGGCTGTGGACCGAACTGATGGAGGGCAGCTGCCACGCCGACGTTGCGGAGGCCCTCGCCGCCCTCGGCCTCGCAAGCGACGCGCCCATCCGGACCCCCACCCCAACCGAGGAGCGTCCGGACGAGCTGCTGTGAGGCCCTCTGCGCAGCAGAGGCGGACGTGACGGGCGCCATCAGGCGAACAGGTTGACGGCGGGGACGAGCACGACGAGGAAGAGGATCGTCATCGCCAGGCCGGCACGCAGGTAGTCGGTCACCCGGTAGCCGCCGGGGCCCATGAGCAGCGCGTTGACCTGGTGGGTGGGGAGCAGGAAGGCGTTGGACGCCGCGAGGGCGACGATGAGGCCGAACTGGGCGGGATCCGCGTCGACCCCGACCGCGACGTTGGCCGCCAGCGGGACGAGCAGCACCACCGCGCCGACGTTCGAGACGACCAACGTGAACATGGTGGCCAACACCGCGATCGTGAGCTGGATCGCCCACGCGGGCAGATCGCCGGCCGCCCCCAC
Organism: uncultured Actinomycetota bacterium; assembly: GCA_964451855.1. Lineage (GTDB taxonomy): Bacteria > Actinomycetota > Nitriliruptoria > Nitriliruptorales > Nitriliruptoraceae > CSSed11-175R1. The sequence continues at coordinate 2,104 of CAYVJT010000056.1, read as the reverse complement.
GACCCCTTCGGCGATCCAGGCGGCCGTCCCGCTGTCCTCGACCGCCTGACCCAGGGGGATGAGCGCTGCCAGCAGGAAGACCGTCTTCCAGGAGACCGCCCGGTAGGCCTCGTCGGCGCTGAGCACGCCGGTGAGCAGGACCCCGATCGCGCCCGTCATCAGGGCGAGTGACAGTTGCAGGTCGGTGCCGATCACCAGCCCCAACGCGAGGGCGAACGCCCCGAGCGCCCACCACCGCTTGTGGGTGCGCGGTGGCTCGGACGGGTACTCGGTGAGCACGACGAACGACGGATCGCGGTCGAGGTTGGCCAGGTGGGTCCACGGGGCGAACACGACCAGCACGTCACCAGCGGCGAGGACCCGCTCGCGGAGGTTGTCGGTGATGACCTCGCCCCGATGGTGCACCGCCAGCAGCGTGACACCGTGCCGTTTCCGCAGACGCAGGTCGCGGACCCTGCTCCCCGTGGCCGGGCTCCCAGGCCGCACCACGACCTCCGCCAGGCCCGCATGGGTCTCGTCGTGGAGCCACGTGAAGGGGTCGTCCTCGGCGCGGGTCAACCCGTGTGCCTCGACGAAGCGGTCGACCTCCTCGTCGGCACCCACGAGCCCGATGATCGCGCCGGCCGCCACCCGGGCTTCGCGCGGCGGCGCGAGGGTCACCTCGCCGTGCTCGCTGATGGCGACCAGCTGCACGCGCGGCCACCCCGCCTCGATCGTCTCGACGTCGCTGTCGAGGAGACCGCTGCCACCGGGCACCGACACCGGGGACAGGTTGCGGTCCAGCCCGTAGGTCGCGGCGACGTCGGGCAGTGTGGCGCGTGGGTCCTGCTGCGCGGTCACCCGGGGGAGGAGGAAGCGGCCGGCCACGGCGAACAGCCCGATGCCCGCGACGAGCAGCGCGATACCCACCGGGGTCGGGGCGAACAGGCCGTAGGGGGTGATGTCGATGTCGAGGTTGTCAGCGGAGGAGGCCAACAGGTCGTTGAGCAGGATGAGGGGGCCGGACGCCACCAGGGTGAGGGTGCCGCCGAGGATCGCCGCGAAGCCCATCGGCATCAGCAGGCGGGAGGCGGCGATGCCGGTGCGCTCGGCGATGCGCTCGACGACCGGGAGGAACAGCGCAGCCGCTCCGATGTTCTGCATGAAGGCACTGATCGTGCCGACGGTGCCGGAGACGGAGGCCAAGATGCGCCGCTCCGTGCTGCCGCCGACGCGCAGCAGGAACGCGGCGACGTCACGCATCACCCCGACCCGGTCGAGCCCCGCGCCGAGGATCATCACCGCGATGATCGAGATGACCGCGTTCGACGCGAAACCGGCGAAGACGTCCCCGGCCGGCACCAGCCCGGACAGGCCCACGGTCACCATGACGAGGATCGCCGCCACGTCGATCCGCACGACCTCGGTGACGAACAGCAGGATGGTGACGCCGAGGATGACCAGGACGGCGATCATCTCGGGCGTGAGCCCCTCCATCGCCGACCTCCCGGGAGTGCTGGACCTGTGGCAGTGGACACCGAGCGAACGTGCACCGTCGTCAGCACGGCAGCCAGAGGCTATCCCCGATGTTTCGCGGGTTCGCGGGTTCGCGGGGGCGTGACGGCAGATGCAGGCAGAGACCCTCCTGGAACGGGCAGGATGTGGGTGGTGAAGACCACGCCGCCAACCAGGAGGGTTCCACCGTGCGAGTGAAGGAGAACGGCCGGGTCGTGGGCTAGGAGGTCACCGCGCACGCCACCGGGTTGACCGGCAGTGCAGAGCTGAGGTTGGTGACCGAAACGGCCAGGGCGATCGGGGCGGACCGAGTGTTGACCGAGTGTTGTCGGAGGCGGTGGGCGGGTCCTGGTCGTGGGTGCTGCATGATCCGGGCAAGGTGCTCGGTGACGTCGCGCTCACCCTTGCCGACGGTGGGGATGCGTTGCGGCACACGATGGTGATCGACCGTCAGCCGGTGCTGTTTGCCACGGTCGCCTCGCCGGCCAGCGCACCCGCACTGGGTGGGATCGGTGTCGCATCGCGACCGGGATCCCGCCCATCACCAGCTACGCCGGGTACTGGGTGGGATCGGTGTCGCATGGCGACCGGGATCCCGCCCATCACCAGC